>JBDNHW010000139.1:0-5044 GCA_041688625.1 Pseudoxanthomonas sp. | reverse complement strand
CCTGGCCTGGGTGGTTCCGGAAAAGTTGAGCCGCTACCCGATGCCGCCGGCCGATCGCCCGGTCGTCGCCGCCCTGCTGCAGCCCGACCGCTACCTGATCACCCCGGAACCCCATGGCGACGGCAGCCAATGGCTGGCGCAGCTGTCGGCCGCGCTGTCCGCCGGCGTTCGCCGCGTGCAGCTGCGCGCGCACGCAATGGAGCCGGCCCAGTGGCACGCATTGGCAGCCGAGGCGGTTCGCCGCTGTCGCAAGGCTGGCGTGGAAGTGCTGGTCAATGGTGATTTGCAGCTGGCCAGGGCGCTGGGCACGGGGCTGCACCTGCGCGCGCCGCAGCTGGCCGGGCATGAGTCGATTAAGCTCGAGGGCGGTCCACTGGCCGCCTCCTGCCACGACGCCTATGAACTGCACGCCGCCCAGGCCCTGGGCTGTGACTTCGTGGTCCTCGGCCCGGTGCAGCGCACCGCCAGCCATCCCGAAGCGACCCCCATGGGCTGGGACCAGTTCGCCCGCCTGCGCGAATCGGTGTCCCTGCCCATCTACGCCCTCGGCGGCCTGGCTCCCGCCGACATCCCCGAATCCCGCCGCCACGGCGCCCAGGGCATCGCCGCCATAAGCGGCCTGTGGCCGCCCTGAACACCCTCCCCTGTAGGAGCGGGCCCTGCCCGCGAACGCCCCGCACGCACACCATCCGCGTCCTCGCCCCTGTAGGAGCGGGCCCTGCCCGCGAACGCCCTCCACACACATCATCCGCGTCCTCGCCCCTGTAGGAGCGGGCCCTGCCCGCGAACGCTCTACACGTAACCCGAACGCCCCCTGCAGGAGCGGGCCCTGCCCGCGATCGCTTTCCTCCTGATGCCCATCGCGCTGGTGACAAGGCCACGCTCACGTGAGGCAGGCATTCCCTACATCTGCTTCCCCTCGTTCCCAATAGCCTCAGCCCTGCACGCACGGCAATCTCAGGCCATGAACGCGAATATGCACAGGAATCCAGGCCACCGTGCCTTGCGCAGCGGACGCACGTCGATCCCTCATCACATCTATCACGTCACCGTCGTGACCAGCGCGCGCACGCCCTGGTTCAAGAACGACTGCGTGGCGCATCAGGTGGCGCGCTGCCTCGGCGATCGCCAGCTGCTCGGCGATGCCGCAACGCTGGCCTGGGTCCTGATGCCGGACCATTTCCACTGGCTCTGCCAGCTGGGCGAGGACGACCCGCTGCCCGTGGTCGTGGCGCGCATGAAATCAGCGACTGCGCGCAAAGCCAACGCAGTGCTCGGACGCGAGGGTCAGCTGTGGCAGAGGGGTTACCACGAGCGCGCGGTACGCGGCCATGACGATGTGGAACAGGTGGCGCGCTACATCGTGGGCAATCCGATTCGCGCCGGGCTGGCAGAGGAGCCGGGTGCCTATCCATACTGGAACCACGTTTGGCTGTAGGGGTCGCCTGGCGGGGTAGGGGACGTTTGATGGCGCGTGTGGAGGGCGTTCGCGGGCAGGGCCCGCTCCTGCAGGATCTCGCGGGGGCGGTTGGTGCGCGTGTGGAGGGCGTTCGCGGGCAGGGCCCGCTCCTGCAGGATCTCGCGGGGGCGGTTGGTGCGCGTGTGGAGCGTTCGCGGGCAGGGCCCGCTCCTGCAGGATCTCGCGGGGGCGGTTGGTGCGCGTGTGGAGCGTTCGCGGGCAGGGCCCGCTCCTGCAGGATCTCGCGAGGGCGGTTGGTGCGCGTGTGGAGCGTTCGCGGGCAGGGCCCGCTCCTGCAGGATCTCGCGAGGGCGTTTGGTGCGCGTGTAGAGCGTTCGCGGGCAGGGCCCGCTCCTACAGGGCGTTGCTGGCCGCCAGCGCCCTGTACCGCCCGTCCAGCTCCGCGATCACTTCCTGCAGCTGCGACAGCTCGCCGTCGTTGGCGACGATGTCGTCGGCGATGGCCAGGCGCTGCTGGCGGGTGGCCTGGGCGTCGATCATGCGCTGGGCGAGGTCGGCGTCGATGCCGTCGCGCTGCATCAGCCTTGCCTTGCGCACGTTGTCGGGTGCGTCGACCAGCAGGATGCGGTCCAGCCACGGGTAGTGCTCGCGGCCGCCGCCTTCGGTCAGCAGCGGAATCATGGCCACCGCGTAGGGGCCGGATGCCGCGCGGCATTCGGCGCGCAGCTGCCTGCGGATGATCGGGTGCAGGATCGCCTCCAGCGCACGCCGCGCGTCGTCGTCGTTGAAGATGCGCTGGCGCAGGGCAACGCGGTCCAGGCGTCCATCAATGCCCACAATTGCCGCACCGAATTGATCGACCACCGCCTGCAGCGCAGGCTGTCCCGGCTCCACGATCCGCCGCGCAATCAGATCCGCGTCGGAGACGAAGATGCCGCGCTCGACGAACTCCCGCTCCAGCGCGCTCTTGCCCGAGGCGACCCCGCCTGTGAGTCCGATGATGTCGTTGGCCATGGCCGTAGTTTGCATCAACTGTAGGAGCGGGCCCTGCTCGGGAAGCCTTCAGGGCAAGCCCACCGCCTCCACCACACCCCTGTAGCAGCGGGCCCTGCCCGCGAATGTTTTTGATTGCTACGTGCAGGGCGTTCGCGGGCAGGGCCCGCTCCTGCAGGGGTATGGCGCGGTGGGTGTGTGCAGGGCGTTCGCGGGCAGGGCCCGCTCCTACGGGCTCAACGCAGCCCGGAGATTCCCATGTACCACGCGATCATCGGCTCGCCCCAGAAGAACACCACCCAGCCGGCAATCGCCAGGTAGGGACCGAACGGGATCGGGGTGGCGCGGTCGCGGCCCTTGGCGGCCAGCCATACCGAGCCGACGATCGCGCCGACGATCGAGGACAGCAGGATCGTCGGCAGCACGCCCTGCAGGCCGGCCCAGGCGCCGAGGGCGGCCAGCAGCTTGAAGTCGCCGTGGCCCATGCCTTCCTTGCCGGTGACCTGCTTGAACAGCCACCAGACCGACCACAGCGACGCGTAGCCGGCGATGGCGCCCAGCACCGCGGTCTTGGGCACCACATACAGGTCCTCCAGACTGGCGATCAGCCCCAGCCACAGCAGCGGCAGGGTCAACTGGTCGGGCAGCAGCTGCGTGCGCAGGTCGATGCCCGACAGCGCAATCAAAAAGCACGTCAGCAGGATCGCCCCGAAGCCCTGCCAGCCGAAGCCGAAGCGCCACACGCAGGCCACGGTCAGCAGGCCGGTCAGCAGTTCCACCAGCGGGTACTGCGCGGATATCGGCGCCCTGCAGTGGCGGCACTTGCCGCGCAGCGCCAGCCAGCTGAACAGCGGGATGTTCTCGAACCACGACAGCGTGTGCTTGCAGTGCGGGCAATGTGACGGCTCGACCACGATGCCCGGCGGCGGCGGGTCGTAGACCTCGTCGCGCTCCAGGATCTCGGCCGCGTCGCGCTTCCACTGCCACTCCATGCGCCGGGGCAGGCGCAGGATGACCACGTTGAGGAAGCTGCCGACCAGCAGGCCCAGCCCGGCGGCGAGCGGATACCCGAGCGCCAGGTTTTCGTCCAGGAACGCCATCGATCAGCCGACGACCGCGCCCAGCTTGAAGATCGGCAGGTACATGCCGATGACCATGCCGCCAACCAACACGCCGATCACCACCATGATCATGGGTTCGATCAGGCTGGCCAGCGCATCGACGTCGTTGTTGACCTCCTGCTCATAGTAGTCGGCCACCTTGAACAGCATGGCGTCCAGCGCGCCGGCCTCTTCGCCGATGCCGGTCATCTGGATGACCATGTGCGGGAACACCCCCACCTGCTTCATGGCCACGTTGACCGGGTAGCCCACGGACACGTCGTCGCGCATGCGCAGCACCGCTTTCTCGTACACGGTGTTGCCGGTGGCGCCGGCCACCGTCTCCAGCGCTTCCACCAGCGGCACGCCGGCGGCGAAGGTGACGCCCAGGGTGCGAGCGAAGCGGGCGATGGCCGAGTTCTTCATGATCTCGCCGATCACCGGCACTTTCAGGATCAGGCGGTCCAGGAAATGCTGGAAGGCCAGCGAACGCCTCTTGAAGAAGATGAAGGCAAAGATCGCTGCGGCCGTCGCGAACAGCATCACGTACCAGTACGACACCATGAAGCGCGAGGCGCCCACAATCAGCTGGGTAAATGCCGGCAGGTCCGCGCCGAAGCTCTGGAACACCTGCTCGAACTGCGGCACCACGAACACCAGCAGGACTGCGCTGACGATGATCGCCACGGCGATGGTCATGGCCGGATAGAACATGGCCTTCTTGATCTTGCCTTTCAGGGTTTCCAGGTTTTCCTGGTAGCTGGCGATGGTGGCCAGCACCGTCTCCAGCACGCCGGCGCCCTCACCGGCGCGCACCAGGTTGCGGTACAGCCCGTTGAACTGCACCGGGAACTTGCTGATGGCCTCATGCAGCGACGAGCCGCCCTCGATGTCGGTGCGGATGGCGGCGATCATCTTGGTCATGCGCGGATTCTTGTGCCCGCTGCCGATGATCTCCAGCGACTGCACAATGGGCACGCCGGACTTCATCATGATCGCCATCTGGCGGCTGAAGAACGCGATCTCCTTCGGCGCGATGGTCTTGCCGGCGGCGCCGAACAGCGGCTTGGGCTTGGGCTTGACGACATCCGGCGTGATGCCCTGGCGGCGCAGTTCGGCGCGCAGCAGGCTGATGCTCTTGGCCTGCTGCTCGCCCTTCATCTTGACGCCGCGCTTGTCCTTGCCTTCCCAGACGAAGCTCGACAGCGGGTTGGTGGCGCGCGCCACCGGCACGGGCTTCTTCGCAGCGCTACGGGTTACGGCCATCTCGGTTTCCCCATGGTATCCGGCATCCCCCCGGCGTCGATGCCCGCATGTTAGCCGGTTGCGCGCCGCAGCGGTGTTTGCCACTGTGACCGCACGCAGGGTTTGGAAATGCGGCCCGCGACGCGGTCGTCGCCCGTAGTCCAACCTGTAGGAGCGGGCCCTGCCCGCGAACGCCTCACACGTATCCCAACCACCCCCTGCAGGGCGCGTTGCTTGAGCGGTGATGCGTAAGGCGTTCGCGGGCAGAAGCGTGCTGCGTTGGGGT
>JBDNHW010000138.1:0-4912 GCA_041688625.1 Pseudoxanthomonas sp. | reverse complement strand
GTTCAAGCCCCGTGGCCAGCGCCTCGGCCTGCACCAGCGTCGTCCAGCTCACAAGGCGCCGGCTAGACGTTCACGCATGTTGTAGAGAATCGCCGCAGTCGCCCCCCAGATGCGCTGGCCCGGCCAGTCGTACTCGAACACCACCCGCATCCGGCCCTGGAACTCCATGTCGAGGCGTCGCAAGTTCGCATGTTCCATCAGGTAATCGAGCGGGACCTCGAAAACTTCCGCCACTTCATTCGGGTCGGGCTTTGCTTCGTAACCCGGGTGTATCGCCGCCACCACCGGGACCACCCGGAAACCGCTGATCGTGGTGAACGGATCCAGGAAGCCCAGCGGCGCTACCTGCGAAGGCAGCAGCGAAATCTCCTCATGGCTTTCGCGAATTGCGGCGGTCACCACGCTCGCATCCGTGCGCTCGATGCGGCCTCCGGGAAAGCTCACTTGGCCGCCGTGGTGGCGCAAGCCTTCGGTACGACGGGTCAACAGCACATGCGTACCGTGGACACGCGGCACGAGGCCTACCAGGACCGCCGCTTCGACCTGCGGCCCCGGGGGCAGCAGGTCCATCAGTTCATCGTGGTTCCAGCCAGGGGCTACCGGCAGTGCTCCGAGAGGATGCAGCGCGCGGGCGAGCGCGGGGTGCTCGGGAAGCCTCGGCACGACCCCCTGATCCTGCTCCCTGCCCGGCAGTACCGAGTCCATCAGCCGCAAGCGTTCGTCATCGTTCATGTGCGACCACCGCGCGATCTCCGAGGTGGTTCGAAGGCAGCCTTCGCACAACCCGTTCCCACCCATCGTGCAGACGCCAATGCAGGGACTCAGTACGGCGCGGAACTCGGAATTCATCTGTGAAGCCGTCCTCGGAGATGCCGCAGCCCACCCGATCTGCGCCAAAAGAATACGCCGGCACGAGGCCGGCGCACTGGAACTGCCTGCCGCGTCGTCGCCGACGCGTCCAGCGTGTTACTTGACGCTGACCAGCTTGACGTCGAAAACCACGGCCTGGTTCGGGCCGACCGGCGACTGCGGCGTATTGCCGTAAGCCTTGTCGGCAGGCAGCACGATTTCCCAACGAGCGCCAGCGGGCATCTGCAGCAGCGCCTCACGCAAGCCTGTCAACGGGATCTCGCTGACCTTGATGGCCATCGGCGGCGGCGGCGTCGTCTGTCCCTGCTGCGGGCTGAAGGTGTCGACGAAGGTCCGGCCGTCGGCGAGTGAACCCTTGTACTGCAGGGTCACGTCGCTTGCCTGGGTGGCCTTGGCACCACTTCCAGCCTCGACCACGCGGTACTGCACGCCACCGGGAAGGGTCTTTACGCCGGTCTTGGCCTTGTTCTGCGCGAGGAACTGGTCGCTCCTGGTCTTGTTCTCGACCGACGCCTGGTCAAAGGCGGCCTTGGCTTTTTCACCCTGGCGCTTCTGCATGGACTCGACGGCGGCACGCAGCTGCGGGACGGGAACCGCCGGATCCTTCTTCGCGTAGGCGTCCTGCAGCGCCTTGATCACGGTATTCACATCGACCGCTTCACCGCTTTCGACCAGGTTACGGCCAAGGTCATAGCCAAGCGCATAGCTCAGCGCGTTCTTGTCGGGGGCAGGCGTGGTTTGCGCGGAGGCGGAACCGGCTACCAGGGTCAGGGCCGCGAGCGTGGCGGCAAGCAAACGCAACTTCATTTTAGGCAAACTCCGGTTATGGAAAAGGGCGGTCTGGCCGCCCCTTCTGGACGCGATAGGATAGCCGCGTGGGGGCTTAACCGCCACTAACGGCACCGAGTGTGACCGCGCCAGGGCAGTCGACTTCCGCATCTTCCCCCGTCAATCTTGAAGCGACCATGACCGACAATTCCGTAAGCATCTCCGATCACCAGGGAATCCGCCGGATCACGGTGGACCGTCCCAGCAAGCTCAATGCCCTGGATGCCGCCACGCTCGAGGCCCTTCGGGGCGCCTTCGAGGACGCCTCCAGCGACATTGCGGTCAAGGTGGTCGTGCTGACGGGTGCTGGCCCGAAGGCGTTCGTCGCCGGCGCCGACATCGCGGAAATGGCAGGGTTGCGACCCACAGACGCGCGTGATTTCTCGCTCCATGGCCAGCGGCTGATGCGCACCATCGAAACCCTGAACAAACCGGTCATCGCGATGGTGAACGGATTCGCACTGGGTGGTGGGCTGGAACTCGCCATGGCCTGCCATCTGCGTATCGCAGCCGATACGGCGCGCTTCGGGCAGCCTGAGATCGGCCTTGGACTGATCCCGGGTTTCGGTGGCACGCAGCGGCTGCTGCGGCTGGCGGGCCGCTCGGCCACCCTCGAACTCTGCCTGCTGGGCGCGCCCATCGACGCGGCCCGGGCACTGCAGCTAGGCGTGGTCACTCGCGTAGTTCCCGCCAGCGAACTGGAGGCGGAAACGATGGTCATCGCCACGCAACTTTCAAACGCCGCGCCGCTGGCGCTGCGCGCCATCCTCGACGCGGTGAACGTCGGTGGCGAGTGTGCAATCGGCGAGGGGCTGCAGTACGAGACGGCGCAGTTCGGGCTGATGTTTTCCACCGACGACATGCGCGAAGGCACCGCTGCGTTCCTGGAGCGTCGCAAGCCCACCTTTCGCGGCAGCTGATGGACGCCGCCGCGCCGTCGTCACCGGGCACCCCACTGCCGCACTCGTGCGCGGTCGGAGAATGGCTTTGCCAGCGACTGCACGATGATCAGCTCGACGCGGCGATCGAGGCCGGCCTGATGCAGTTCACCCCGTGCGCGGCTTGCGGCTCGCGCGCATCACGCATGCTCTGCGAGGCGCAAGAGCGATTGCGGCAGGCATGGGAGGCGCGCGCGCGCCACCTTGCGCGCAATGCGCGACTGGCCGCACGTGCCGAAGCAATGGCAGCCGGACGTGGTTCCAGGCAGGGCGGCGCCCCCGGCCTTTCCTCCGCAGCGGCGGCCGCGCTTGCGCGCGCGCGGGCCAAAGCCGGCTCCAAGCGAAGCAACGGCGCATGACAGGTCGCCGTTCGCGCGCGCGGCGCCTGAGGCCGCCGGAAGTGGAAGAGCTTTTTGCACGGCTTGCGGAACTGAACCCCAGGCCGACCACGGAGCTCGTGTATTCCACGCCATTCGAGTTGCTGGTCGCGGTCATCCTGTCCGCGCAGGCCACCGACGTGGGCGTCAACAAGGCGACGCGTCGCCTGTTCCCTCTGGCCAACACGCCACAGGCGCTGCTGGATGTGGGCGAGGACGAGTTGCGCCGCCACATCTCCACCATTGGCCTGTACAACGCCAAGGCGAAGAACGTGATGGCCACCTGCCGGCTGCTGGTCGATCAACACGGTGGCGAAGTGCCGCGTGATCGCGCTGCCCTCGAGGCAATGCCGGGTGTCGGCCGCAAGACCGCCAATGTCGTGCTCAACACCGCATTCGGCGAGCCGACGATCGCGGTGGACACGCATATCTTCCGCGTTTCGAACCGCACGGGCCTGGCACCGGGGAAGGACGTGCGCGAGGTCGAGGATCGGCTGATGAAGGTGGTACCGGACCGGTTCAAGCAGGACGCACATCACTGGCTGATCCTGCATGGCCGCTACGTCTGCAAAGCGCGCAAGCCGGATTGCCCCCAGTGCGTGATCCGCGACCTGTGCCAGTACAAGGCCAAGGCCACGAATGACGCGGCAGCATCGTCTGCCGCCGGCGCGGCCTCATACCAGTGAAGCACGCCCGCGGTCGGGGGCCGGCTGATCCTGCACGGCCGCTACGTCTGCAAGGCGCGCAAGCCGGAATGTTTCCAGTGCGTGATCCGCGACCTGTGCCAATTCAAGCTCAAGACACCGACGTGAGCCGGCGCTCGAGCTTCGTCCTCTACTGCAGCGCGATGGGCGAGACCAGGCGAATAGCCGGATCCAGCGTCAACACCATCTTGCTGGACAGTCGCTGCGCATCGGGTCCGCTCCAGGCACACGAGGAAACGCTGGAACGCACGCCGAGGTAGCACACCGGCCAAAGCAGGGTGCCCTCCACTGCCCTGCCATCGACGATCTCAGGCATGAAAGTCCAGTCCCGGGCCGCCGCCAGCGCAGCGCCCGCCATCGACCTCGAGGCGGTACCGGAAACCCCGTGCACGCGCGCCTCGGCTACGGTGCCGTCTGTCGCGACGCGCAGCTCGAGCACAACCGTACCCTCATTGCCACGCTTCTGGTCGTTGAGCGGGTACTCGGGCTGGTCCAGCGTCAGCGGGGCCGGGCCCGTGGTCGCCGACACGAGCGAATATCCGCTGTCGACCTGGTCCGCCTTGACCACCACACGCAGGAACGTGCGTGTCGGTTCGCTGCCCTGCGACGCGGCCGACGGCTCGAATATCCAGTTACCGATTTCTGTCTCCAGGCCGCGGCTGATGGCGTCAGGTGTGAATCCGTGCGGCACGATTTCCAGCACGCCCCCGCCGGCGCCGAGGGACAGAGCGTAGGTGTAGACGCGCTGTGGTGATTCCTCGGCAGCCACGGTGGTCTGTCCCGCGTGCGCGGCGAGGGAAATGGCAAGTGCGATCGGAACCAACAGCAAGCTCTTCAAGGTCTTCTCCTTTGGTCCAGCATAATTTCATGACAAAGGCATGACACCTCATCCAGATATTCAGTGGGTTACAGGATGATGACACATGAGCATCTTTCCGACGAACGGTCGCCTGACGGACCCCGACGCTGGCAAACGCCGCTCCATCGGCGCGCGAGAGGCAGCGGTGGAGAGACAGGGCAAGCGCCATTCGCTTGTCGTCGGTGGATGAGACGAGCGCCCACGGCCAGTCCTCCGCCGGGACCTACTTCGCCGAGGCCTCACCAGGCCGCCCGATCGGATGCAAGGGGAGTGCCAGGGAAACCGCGGCGGCCAGCGCCAGCAGCGCTGACGACACCGCCAGGCATGCGGCAAGAC
>JBDNHW010000137.1:0-28206 GCA_041688625.1 Pseudoxanthomonas sp. | reverse complement strand
GAAAGGGGACTTCCTCCGGTCGTCCCAGAAAGGGGACTTCCTCCGGTCGTCCCAGAAAGGGGACTTCCTCCGGTCGTCCCAGAAAGGGGACTTCCTCCGGTCGTCCCAGAAAGGGGACTTCCTCCGGTCGTAGATCCGAGCTTGATCGGATGCATTTGATCCTGCTTCCTCCGGTCGCCCCAAGAAGTGGACTTCCTTCGATCGTAGATCCGAGCTTGCTCGGATGCATTTGATTCTGCGCCAATCGCATCCGAGCAAGCTCGGATCTACTTGGGACGCCCCGGAGGAAGTCCCCTCGCGTGATCAGGCTGAGCGGCAAGAACTGCCTTTACAGCACGTAGACGAACAGGAACAGGCCCAGCCAGACCACGTCGACGAAGTGCCAGTACCACGCGGACGCTTCGAAGGCGAAATGACTGTCCTTGGTGAAGTGGCCCTTGGCCACCCGCAGCCACATGATCGCCAGCATCAGGGTGCCCAGGAACACATGGGCGCCGTGGAAGCCGGTGAGCATGAAGAAGGTCGAGCCGTAGATGCCCGAGCCCAGGGTCAGGTTGAGATCGCGGTAGGCGTGGACGTATTCCTCGACCTGGAAGAACAGGAACAGCGCGCCCAGCAGCACGGTGATGCCCAGCCACACCAGCACCTGCGTGCGCTGCGCCGCCTTGAGCGCGTGGTGGGCGATGGTCAGGGTGATACCGGAGGTCAGCAGGATCAGCGTGTTGAGCAGCGGCAGCCCCCAGGCCGGAATGGTCTGGAATTGTCCGCCCACCTGGCCCGGCCCAGCCGTCGGCCAGGCCGCGCTGAATCCTTCCCACAGCAGGCTGTTGGTCATGACGCCGTCGCCTGCGCCGCCCAGCCACGGCAGCACCAGCGTGCGCGCGTAGAACAGCGCGCCGAAGAACGCGCCGAAGAACATGATCTCCGAAAAGATGAACCACACCATGCCCATGCGGAACGAGACATCGACCTGGTCGTTGTAGCTGCCGCGCACCGATTCGCGGATCACGTCGCCGAACCACATGAACAGCGTGGCGCACAGCATCACCAGGCCGGCGAAGAACACCCACTTGCCCCAGCCGACGTCGTTGAGCCACGAGGCCACGCCGAGCATGGCCGTGAACATCGCGATCGAACCCACGAACGGCCACTTGCTGTGGTGCGGTATGAAGTAGGCGTTGGGGTCCGGTGCGTGCGTCTGGGCCATTGCGTGGCGTTCCTGTTCCTGGAGCTGTTCGGTTACGGTGCCGCGCGCGGCGTCGGCGAAACGGCGGCACCCATCTGGGCGGTCATCGCTTCGTTCTTGAAGAAGGTATACGACAGGGTGATGGTTTTCACGTCGGCCGGCAGGTCCGGGTCGACGATGAAGCGCACTGGCATGTCGCGGGTCTCGCCCGGCTCCAGGGTCTGCGCGATGAAGCAGAAGCACTCGGTCTTGGTGAAGTAGCCCGAGGCGCGTGCCGGCGCCACGGATGGCACCGCGCTGCCCACGACCGCGCTTTGACTGCGGTTGCGGGCGAAATACTGGGTTTCGTACAGCTCGCCCGGCACCACCTGCATGGTCAGCTGCTCGGGGTGGAATTCCCACGGCAGTTTTGAATTGACGCCGCCATCGAACTGCACGGTAATGCTGCGCGGCTTGGCTGCGGGGGCCGAGACCTGCGCGTTGCCGGGGCCCTTCTCAAGGCGTATGCCGAAGACCTTCTCACAGGCGATGCGATACAGCGGCACCAGCGAAAAGGTCAGCATGAACGCGGCCAGGGCCACGCCCACCATTTTCATCAATCCAGCGGTATTGGTGTTGCCCGTGCTCATGCGCTCATTACTCCGTAGGTGATGAAGGCGGTGTAGACCAGCACCGCGATCGCCGCTATCAGCCATGCGGTCCGCACTGCGCGCTTGCGGCGCACGGTAGTCTCGTCAACGGGAGGCAGGGGGGTGTTCATCGCGGCAAGGTTCACAGGCAATCGTTTCAGTGGGTCACGTCATCGTGGGCCAGGTCGCCCGGACGGATCACCGGCGGCGTGGTGAAGGTGTGGTGCGGCGCCGGCGAGGGCACGGTCCATTCGAGGCCGCGCGCGCTTTCCCAGGCGCGATCACCGGCCTTGACGCCGCTGCGCAGCGAGCTCCACAGGATCGCCGCCATCAGGAACGGGGTCACGAACATGCCGAACGCGCCGATCGAGCTGATGAAGTTCCAGTCCAGGAACACCGGGTTGTAGTCGGGGATGCGGCGCGGCATGCCGGCCAGGCCCAGGAAGTGCTGCGGGAAGAACAGCAGGTTGACGAACACGATCGTCCACCAGAAATGGAACTTGCCCCAGAACTCGCTGTACATGCGCCCGGTCCACTTCGGCCACCAGTAGTAGACCGCGGCGATGATGGCGAATAGCGAGCCGGTGACCAGTACGTAGTGGAAGTGCGCGACCACGAAGTAGGTGTCGTGGTACTGGAAGTCGGCCGGCACGATGGCCAGCATCAGCCCCGAGAACCCGCCGATGGTGAACAGGATCACAAAGCCGATCGCCCACAGCATCGGCGTCTCGAAACTCAGCGAGCCCCGCCACATGGTGCTGACCCAGTTGAACACCTTCACCCCGGTGGGGATGGCGATCAGCATGGTCGCGAACATGAAGTACAGCTCGCCGCCCAGCGGCATGCCCACGGTGAACATGTGGTGGGCCCAGACGATGAACGACAGGAAAGCGATCGAGGCGGTGGCGTAGACCATGGCCTGGTAGCCGAACAGCGGCTTGCGGCTGAAGGTGGGGATGATCTCCGAGACGATGCCGAACGCCGGCAGGATCATGATGTAGACCTCCGGATGGCCGAAGAACCAGAAGATGTGCTGGTACATCACCGGGTCGCCACCGCCGGCCGCGTTGAAGAAGCTGGTGCCGAAGAACTTGTCGGTCAGCAGCATGGTGACCGCGCCGGCGAGCACCGGCATCACTGCGATCAGCAGGAACGCGGTGATCAACCAGGTCCAGCAGAAGATCGGCATCTTCAGCAGGTCGATGCCGGGTGCGCGCATGTTCAGGATGGTGGCGATGACGTTGATCGCGCCCATGATCGAACTGATGCCCATCATGTGGATGGCGAAGATGGTGAAGGCCACGTTGTAGCCGCCCTGCAGCGACAGCGGCGGGTACAGGGTCCAGCCACCGGCCGGCGCGCCGCCCGGGATGAAAAACGTGCCCAGCAGCAGGATGAAGGCGAACGGCAGGATCCAGAACGACCAGTTGTTCATGCGCGGCAGGGCCATGTCCGGTGCGCCGATCTGCAGCGGCACCATCCAGTTGGCCAGGCCCACGAAGGCCGGCATCACGCCGCCGAAGATCATCACCAGCGCATGCACGGTGACCATCTGGTTGTAGAACGCCGGATCGACCAGCTGCAGGCCCGGGATCATCAGCTCGGCGCGGATCACCACCGACATGCCCGCGCCGATGATGAACATGATGAAGCTGAAGAGCAGGTACAGCGTCCCGATGTCCTTGTGGTTGGTCGAGAACAACCAGCGCTCGACGAAACCCTGCTTCGGACCGTGGTGGTCGTCTTGGCCGTCGTGTTCGGCGGCGGTGTTGTAGGCCATGGGGTGCTACCTCGGAAATCGAATTCTGGCTGGCGATCTGCAGCAGGCGGTCAGGCCTGCGCGGGACTCGCGGCGGGTGCGGCGGTGGTCACGGGACTGGCTTCTGGCGCGGTCGGCGGCAGGGCCTCGTCACCGGCCGGCTCAAGCATCTCCACCGGCGCTGGCGCCGGTGGCGCCGCGGGCGGCGCAGGACGCTGCGCGGCGAGCCACTGCTGGAACTCGTCCTTCGGCACGGCCCGGACCACGATCGGCATGAAGCCGTGGTCCTTGCCGCACAGCTCGGCGCACTGCCCGCGGTACACGCCCGGCGTGCGGATGTCGGTCCAGGCCTCGTTGATGATCCCGGGAATGGCGTCCTGCTTCCAGCCCAGCGCCGGCACCCACCACGCATGGATCACGTCGTCGGCGGTGATGACGAAGCGGATCTTGGTGTCCACGGGCAGCACTAGCACGTTGTCGACGTCCCGCAGGTAGTGGGGGTTCTGTTCCATGTTGGGCTGCGCGCCGCTCTGGCGCATCAGGTCGGAATCGCGGTCGAGGCGGCTGGTGAACTCGACATCTTCACCCAGATACTCGTACTTCCACATCCACTGGTAGCCGGTGACCTTGACGGTCATTTCGGCGTCGCGGGTGTCGTACATCGCGATCAGCTTGGCCGTGGCCGGCCATGCCAGCATCACCAGGATCATGATCGGCACCACGGTCCAGATCACTTCAGCGGTCGTGTTGTGGGTAAAGGTGGCCGCCACCGCGCCCTTGGACTTGCGGAACTTGAACATGGCGTAGGCCATCGCGCCGAACACCAGGATGCCGATGGCCACGCACACCCAGAGCACGATCATGTGCGCTTCGTAGGCGTTCTCGGAAGTCGAAGTGACACCGCGCGCCATGTTCAGCTGCCAGGGCTTCGGATCGGCTGACTGGGCCAGGGCCAATGCCGGCACCAGCAGCCACAGGCACGCGGCGGAAACCAACTGCCGGACCCTGTTCAAGTACCCATTCAACTGCGTCATTTCATCGACCCTTGTGCTCACTCATCGCGACCGTTCGCGGCCGCCAGTAGATCCTGCAATCGTGCCGCCAGTTCCTGGCGCTCGGCCGGGCCCAGGAAAGCGCCGACTTCAATCCGTTTGCCGCTGGAGGCCATCGCCACATGTTCTGCCCCCTTGCTGATACGCAGCTGCACCCAGTAGGGATGCGCGCGGAACAGCGGGCCAGGCTGCGTGGAACGGGTCACCTCCACCACCTCCGGTCCGACCACGATCACCTCATCGCGTTCGCCCTGGAGCCACAACCAGCGCAGCGCAGCGCCCAGGATCGCGCTGTGGATGAGCGCGAACACCGGACCGAATACATTGCCGGTCAACCAGGCCATCCCGGCCACCAGCCACATCGTCCCCGACAACACCGAGAAGAGCGCCACGAACTGTCGCGCGGTCAGCGCGCGCGGCGGACGCAGCCGCAACCTCGCGCCCTGCCCGTCCCGTATCGACGCCATCATCTCGATCATGTCGCCAGCGCGCACTTCTGTTCGCGGAAAACCCGCAAATAATAGTCCTCGTGCCGCATTGCGGCAAGCATCACGGACTTCGCTCGCGCTTCTGTGGGGCTTCTCTGGCGCTTCTCACGAGCTTGCCAAGCGCTACACTATGCGGCTTCCTCAAGCATGATCCGGGCCTCATGAGCGCCATCCCGCAAGCCGCCCCCGCCGCGGTCGGTCCTGTCGCCATCATGGCCCCGGAGCTGCCCGCTGCGCCCTCTCCCCTGCGCCAGGCGATCACGGCGGCGTGGATGCGTGACGAGACCGAGCACGTGGGTGAAATGCTCGAGCAGGCGAGGCTTCCCGACGATCACCAGGCCCAGGCGCAGGCGCTGGCCACCGATCTCGTGGCCCGGGTTCGCGCGCGCGCGCAGGACCAGGGCGCCATCGAGGCGTTCATGCGCCAGTACGACCTCGGCAGCGAGGAAGGCGTGCTGTTGATGTGCGTGGCCGAGGCGCTGCTGCGCATCCCCGACCAGGACACCGCCGACAAGCTGATCCGCGACAAACTGGGCGAGGCGGACTGGAAAAAGCACATGGGCGAAAGCGACTCGGTGCTGGTCAACGCGTCCACCTGGGGCCTGATGCTGACCGGACGGCTGGTGAGCCTGAACGACCTGACCCGGCACGACGCGCGCGGCGCATTCAAGCGCCTGGTCGGGCGCGTGGGCGAACCGGTGATCCGCCTGGCGGTGCGCCAGGCGATGCGCATCATGGGCCACCAGTTCGTGATGGGCCGCAATATCGGCGAGGCGTTGAACCGGGCACGCAAGGGCCGCAACGCGGCGTACCGGTACTCGTACGACATGCTCGGGGAGGCGGCACTGACCGCGCGCGATGCGGCAGGCTACCTGCAGGCCTACCGCGACGCGATCGGGGCCATCGGCCGCAGCGCCGACCATGCGTCGCGCGCGGTGTTCGCCGCCCCGAGCATCTCGGTCAAGCTGTCGGCGCTGCATCCGCGCTATGAACACGCCAAGCGCACCCGGGTCCTCGCGGAGCTTGCGCCGCAGATTCTCGCACTCGCGCAATTGGCCAAGTCCCACGGCATCGGATTGACCATCGACGCCGAGGAGGCCGATCGCCTGGAGCTCTCGCTCGATGTCTTCGAAGCGGTGTACGCCGACCCGTCGCTGCAGGGCTGGACGGGCTTTGGGCTGGCCGTGCAGGCCTACCAGAAGCGTGCGTGGGCGGTGGTCGATTTCCTGGCTGGCCTGGCGCGCGCCCACGGCCGGCGCATCCCCGTCCGGCTGGTGAAGGGCGCCTACTGGGACAGCGAGATCAAGCGCGCCCAGGTCGAGTGCCACGACGGCTACCCGGTGTTCACCCGCAAGGCCAACACCGATGTCTCCTATCTCGCCTGCGCGCGGCGGATGCTCGCGGCGACCGACGCGCTGTACCCGATGTTCGCCACCCACAACGCGCAGACGATCGCCGCGATCCACGGCATGGCGGCCGCCAGTCCGCGGATTACAGGGGGCGTGGCCACAGCGGGCGCGGCCACCGCGGACGCGGCCACCGACGCCGTCGCCGGGGAGGCGCGTGCCTACGAGTTCCAGAAGCTGCACGGCATGGGCGACGACCTCTATGACGAGGTGATTCCCGGCGATCGCCTCGACGTGCCCTGCCGTGTCTACGCGCCGGTCGGCTCGCACGAGGATCTGCTGCCCTACCTGGTGCGGCGCCTGCTCGAGAACGGCGCCAATTCCAGCTTCGTCAACCGGATCACCGACGACGCGGTGGCGATCGAGGACCTGGTCCGCGACCCGGTCGACATCGTCGACGGCTTCGACACGATCGCCCATCCACGCATTCCCCTGCCGCGCGCGCTGTACCGCTCGCAAGGCCACGACCGAGACAATTCGATGGGCATCAACCTCGCCAACGACGATCGCCTGCGCGCACTGGCCGCGGAGGTCAATGCCTCCATCGGCGACCACTGGCGCGCGACCGCGCTGGTCCCCGGGGCGGCGGCCGGGACCGAGTCCTTCCTTCCGGTGACCAATCCGGCCGATCGCCGCCAGGCCGTGGGCCAGTGGCAACCGACGGACGCGGCCACGCTGGAGCGCGCGTTCGCCAACGCCGTGGCCGCCCAGCCCGCCTGGGACGCCACGCCCGTGGCGAGCCGCGCCGCGATCCTGGAGCACGCCGCCGACCTGCTCGAAGCGCGCATGCCGCTCTACATCGCGCTGTGCACGCGCGAGGCGGGCAAGACCATCCCCGATGGCGTCGCCGAGGTTCGCGAAGCCGTGGACTTCCTGCGCTATTACGCCGGCCAGGCCCGCGTCCTGTTCCCGCCCGAAGCCCTGCCTGGGCCGACCGGCGAGACCAACACCCTGCAGTTGGCCGGGCGCGGCGTGTTCGCCTGCATCTCGCCCTGGAACTTCCCGCTGGCGATCTTCATGGGCCAGGTCGCGGCCGCCCTGGTCACCGGAAACAGCGTGCTGGCCAAGCCGGCCGAGCAGACCAACCTGGTGGGCTTCACCGCGGTGAAGCTCCTGCACGAGGCCGGCGTGCCCGAAGCCGTGCTCCAGTTCGTGCCCGGCGATGGCATGAGCGTCGGCGCGGCACTGACCAAGGACCCGCGGACCACCGGCGTCGTGTTCACCGGCTCAAATGCCGCAGCACTGGCGATCAACCGCGCGCTGGCAGGGCGCGATGGCCCGATCGGCACCCTGATCGCCGAAACCGGCGGCCAGAACGCGCTGATCGCCGATTCATCGGCCCTGCCCGAACAGCTGGTCAAGGATGCGATGGCTTCGGCATTCACCTCCGCCGGCCAGCGCTGCTCGGCCGCGCGCGTGCTGTTCGTCCAGGAGGACATTGCCGACAAGGTGATCACCATGCTTGCCGGCGCGATGGCCGAGCTTGTCGTCGGCGACCCCGGCCAACTCTCGACCGATGTGGGTCCAGTCATCGACGAGGATGCGCTGGCCATGCTCGACACTCATGCCGAGCGCATGGCTGACGAAGCCGACTTGATCGCCATCGCCACCCTCGGCGGGGACGCCGCGCACGGAACCTACTTCGCGCCGCGTGCGTGGGAACTCAAATCCCTGTCGCAGCTGCACCGCGAGAACTTCGGCCCCGCCCTGCACGTCATCCGCTGGAAGGCGCATGAACTCGACGAGGTGATCAATGCGATCAACGGCACCGGCTACGGCCTGACCCTGGGCATCCATTCGCGCATCGACGAGACCGTCGAGCGCATCGCCGCGCGCGTCAATGTCGGCAACGTGTACGTCAACCGCAACCAGGTGGGCGCGGTCGTCGGCGTGCAGCCTTTCGGCGGCCGCAACCTGTCCGGCACCGGCCCCAAGGCGGGCGGCCCGCACTACCTGCCGCGCTTCGCCACCGAGAAGATCATCACCGTCAACACCACCGCCGCCGGCGGCAACGCATCGCTGCTGACCCTGGGCGACTGAGCTGCACGGCAGTGGGCCCGCCCCGGGCGGGGCAGCTTCCGCCATGCCCTGGCCGACCCATGCGCATGCCCCTCAAAGGCACGTCCCACAAAAAACCCCCGCCCAGGCGGGGGTTTTCGTTTCAGGCGATGGCTGCAGTCAGAAGCGGTACTGCGCCGAGATGCCGTACAGGTCGGCGCCGCCTTCGAAGTCGCCAACCAGGCGTGAACCGCTGGTGGACAGGAGGTCCGCTTCGGAGGTGTCGACCAGGTCGATCAGCACATAGCTGGCGCTGATGTCCAGGTTCGGCGTGGCCGACCAGGTCAGGCCGGCCGAGTACCACATGCGGTCCTGGTCGGGCAGGCGCGGGGTGCGGTACGAACGGCTCACCGGGGAGTCGTCGCGGGCCACGCCGGCGCGGAAGGTGAAGGCATCGCTGAACCTGTATTCGCCGCCCACCGAATAGAACCAGCTGTCTTTCCAGAGGTAGGCTTCGGCGGTGTCGGCCTGGAGCGGGTTCTCGTACTGGATGGGCACTTCCTCCAGCGAATCCCAGCCGGTCAGGACGGCCTCGGCCATCAGGCTCAGGCGCTCGGTGGCCATCCAGGTGCCGCTGAAGGTGTGGGTGTCCGGAGTGGTGAGGTCGGCGCCGCCGCCGGTGTCCACGAACACGCCACTGCTTGCGAAGATCGGAACCACGTTGGCCGGTACGTCGAAATCGGCGCTGCCGCGGATCTCGTGATCGATCTCCGAACGGTACGAGTAGCCCAGCGAGACGCTGTCGCTCGGGCGCCAGTTCAGGCCGACCAGCCAGCCCAGGCTGTTGCTGGTGCCGTTGATGGTGGCGAACCCGTCGTTGCGCTGCGGGCCGTACGGGCCCTGCACCGGGTTGGGCAGGAAGCACAGCGAGCGGGTCTGCGGATTGGCGCAGATGCCGGTGCCGAAGTCGACCGCGTTGGACAGGGTGACTTCGGCATGTTCGTAGATGGCGCCGAACCCGAAGGAGACGGTGTTGCTGAGCTCGATCGACGCGGACACGGTCAGGTCGATGAACTTCAGGTCCGACTCCACGGCGTGGTAGCGGCCGACCCAGTCACGGTCGTATTCGGTCTTCAGCCCGAACGGCGCGCTGATCATCGCGCCGATGGTCAGGTACTGCAGGTCGTCGCTCAGCGGCATCACGAAAGACACGGCCGGTACCGCGGCCAGGCCGCCGGCGTTGCCGCCGTTGCCGCCGGTCAGCGGCTGCGCGAACGGACTGCCGGCCGCGGCTGTGCCGCGGCCGGTGAATTCAAAGGACAGATCGATGGCGGTGAGGTCGGTCTGGATGGCCTTGTCGGTGAAGCTGGACATGACCGCCGGGTTGTTGACCACCACCGAGGCGTCGCCAAGCGCCGAACCGGCTCCGGCCATCGCACGGCCTTGGGCCTTGACGCTGTTTTCCTTGAGCTGGAACGCCGCCGCTTGCGCGTGGCCGGCCGCCAAGGCGCCGGCGATGCCGAAGGCCAGGGCGGACATGCGAATGAGGTTGCGGGAAAAATCCATTAAATCGATCTCAGGGGCAGTTGTGAGTGAGTCAGCTCATCGATGTGGCGCTGATGTCGCCCTCTCATCCCATGCCGGAAGTGCTCCCGGCCTACGACGGCGTGCGCAGGATACCCAGCGCGCAAAGTCGAGGCGCCGCGCTGCGCAATGCGTGACGACGGTCGCGCGCCGGCGGTGACGCCGCAGCGTGGGCGCCAAAGAGGGTAAATTCCACGCATGTTCGTTTCACTGCCCTCGCCCAGGAAGCCGGCCCTGCGCTGGGCCACGCCGGCGCTGTTCGCCACCCTGTGGTTCGCGTTCCTGTGGGCGGTCACCCGGCCCGGTCAAGCCCACGGTGGACTGCTGCTGGAATGGGGCGCGCTGTCGGGCGGGCTGGCGACCCCGCAGGCTTGGATAGGGGCGCTGCGAGACGGCAGCGCGCTGCGGCTGCTGACTGCGCTGTTCCTGCACGCGGACTGGGCGCACCTGCTGGGCAACCTGGTGTTCCTGTTGATCTTCGGCCTGCCGGCCGAGCGCACCATGGGACCGTGGCGGTTCCTGGCCTTGTTCCTGCTGGGTGGGGCGGTGTCGAACATGGCCGCGGTGCTGTCGATCGGTGCGCCGGACCGGGTCATCATCGGCGCCAGCGGTGCGGTGTCGGCGGTGATCGGCGCGTACCTGGCGCTGTTTCCGAGTGCCAAGCTGGGCGTGGTGCTGCCGCTGGGCCTGTTCCTCGAGTTCGTGAAGGCACCGGCGCCGCTGCTGATCGGCATCTGGGCTGCGCTGCAGGTGCTGTTCGCCTACATTGACCCTGCGTTCGGCGCGGTGGCCTGGTCGGCGCACATCGCCGGCTTCCTGTTCGGCGTGGTGTTTGCGCTGTTCGTGCGCGCGGCCATCGCGCGGCGCCTGCGCAAGCGCCAGGGTTACTGAGCGGCCACGGTGCCGCTCGTATAATCGCAGGATGGCCAAGATCCTCTACAAGGTAACCTTCCTCAACCACGGCAAAGTCTATGAACTTTATGCGCGACATGCCGGCGCCAGCCACCTGTGGGGCTTCACCGAGATCGGGGATCTGATGTTCGACCTGCACGACGGGCTGGTGGTGGACCCGACAGAGGAACGCCTGCGCGAGGAGTTCGGCGGCACCCGCATGCTGCACCTGCCGATGCAAAGTATCGTCCGCATCGAGGAAGTGGAGCGCAAAGGCACCTCGGCGATCCGCGACGCGGAAAGCGGCGAACGCGTGGTCACCCCGTTCCCGCTGCCGGCCAAGCCGCGCTGATCGGAGGCGGCCTGACCGCGCCCAAGCGACACCACGCCGTCAACAAGGGGCGCTGCGAATCCGCAGCCGCTCGACTCACTGTCTCCGCTTGCCCCCTCTCCCGCCGCGCAGACGCGTCGACCTCTCCTACAAGCGGAGAGGTGGGCCGCGCGAGGCTCTGGATTCGACTACGATCTCGGTTATGTCGCGTCGGAAACAGCGCTTCGGCTACGGCGCTGGTGATGGCAAGTTCTTGTTTTCACAGATCTTGTGGACCATCAGAACGTCACCCTTCTCCCCTTGTGGGAGAAGCTGCCCGACAGGGCGGAAGAGGGGGAGCTCTCGTGCACCTACAGCACGTCACCCTTCTCCCCTTGTGGGAGAAGGTACCCGACAGGGCGGAAGAGGGGATGCAGGCGACGCCTGCTGCACGAACTGCGCAGCAGCGGATTCAGCGTCCGAACGCTACGAAACCGCAGCCGCTCGACTCACTGTCTCCGCTCGCCCCCTCTCCCGACGCGCAAGCGCGTCGACCTCTCCCACAAGGTGGGAGGTGGGCTGCGCCGACGGTACTTAGGATTTGATTGCGATCTCGGCTACGGCGCACGCACTGGCGCTCAGCAGTCGTCGCTACTGCTGCTGTGGGAGCGCACTGGACGGGCCGGCTCAGGGCTTGGCGGGCGGTTCGGTCGCTGCCGGCACGGGCTTGGGCGGAGCAGACGATGGCGCGGTTGGCACTGTCTGCCGGTCCGGTTTCCTGGCGGGCGACGCAGGCGCTGCAGCGGCCGACCCTGGCTGCGGCTTCGCTGCGGCGATGCTGGACGCGTCGCCGCTGCCCTTCTTCAGCTCGGCGAGCGCCGCCGCGATGGGTGTCTCCCCTTCCAGCACGTCGCCGGCCGTGTAGCCTTCGCTGCCCTCCTCATCGCCCCGCAGGTGCCCCGGCAACGAGGCTTCGCTGTAGTCGAAGCCGCCAGCGTCGCCTTCGCCTTCGGTCGGCTCCGGGCGCAGTACCACGTCGGGCACGATGCCGCTGGCCTGGATCGAGCGCCCGCTGGGCGTGTAGTAGCGGGCGGTGGTGAGCTTCACCGAGTCGCCATTGTCCAGCGGCAGCACGGTCTGCACCGAGCCCTTGCCGAAGGTGCGGCTGCCGATCACCCGCGCGCGGTCGTTGTCGCGCAGTGCGCCTGCCAGTACTTCCGATGCGCTGGCCGAACCCGCGTCCACCAGTACCACCACCGGCGTGCCATGCAGGCGGTCCCCGGGGGTGGCATCGAACCTGGAATCGCTGACGGCGATACGTCCGCGCGTGCTGACGATGTTGCCCTTGTCCAGTAGTTCGTCGGCCACCTGGACGGCGGACACCAGCAGCCCGCCGGGATTGCTGCGCAGGTCCAGCACCAGCCCACGCAGCTTGCCCTGCGCCTGCAGCTTGTCTATCGCGGCCTGGAAGTCGGCGCCGGTGTCGGCCTGGAAGGTGCTGATGCGCACGTAGCCGTAGCCCGGTTCCAGGATGCGGCTGCGCACGCTGGCCACGCGGATGGTTTCGCGCACCAGGTTCACCTCCAACGGCTTCTCCCGGCCCGCGCGCACCAGGGTCAGGCGCAGCGTGCTGCCTGGATCGCCCCGCAGCGGCTCCATGCCGTCCTTGGAACCGATCGGTGCACCGTCGATGGCGATGATCAGGTCGCCCGACTTGATCCCGGCCCTGTCGGCCGGGGTGCCGTCGATCGGCGCGATCACCCGCAGGCTGTTGTCCGGCTGCTGCATCAGCT
The DNA here is from genome assembly GCA_041688625.1 of Pseudoxanthomonas sp. Classification (GTDB taxonomy): domain Bacteria; phylum Pseudomonadota; class Gammaproteobacteria; order Xanthomonadales; family Xanthomonadaceae; genus Pseudoxanthomonas_A. The sequence continues at coordinate 15,110 of JBDNHW010000137.1, read as the reverse complement.
CCAGGCCGATGCCGTTGTAGGCCCCGCTGGCCTGCTCGTCGAAGGCCGCGGCGTCGCGGCTTTCGAAATACGTGCTGTGCGGGTCCAGGTCCAGCAGCAGGCCGCGGATCGCCGACTGCATCAGCCTGCTGTCCTCGACCGGTTCGACATACGCATCCTTGACCGCATTGAACACCGCCACGTAGCGACGGATTTCCTCCAGCGGCACCTTGTCCGGAGCGGTTTCGGCGGCGTCGGGATCGTCGCTGCCTGCGACCTCCAACTCGGCTTCGGCCTCGGCTTGGGTGGCTTCCTGCGCCAGGCCCGGGACGCACGACAGCAGCAGGACGAGGGCAAGGGAAAGACGCATGCGGTGCTCCGAAAAAGTGCGACCTCGCAACGGCGAGGTCATGCAGGCAGGGACGTTCGATTATGCGCGAGCGTCGGGTAAGGACCCGTTGCCAGCCTGAGCGCCGGCGAAACGTTCGCGGGGCCGGGATCGATCCGCCATCACCATGCCCATCCCGTGTGGTGCCCGGTCAGCGGCGCTGCAGCCACGTCGCCGGATCCACCGGCTGGCCGTTGCGGCGCAGTTCGAAGTACAGCGCCGGCACGCCCTGTCCACCGGAACTTCCGACCTTGGCCAGCGCGTCCCCACGCTTCACCACGTCGCCGGCATCGCGCAGCAGGCTGTCGTTGTGCGCGTACAGGCTCATGTAGCCGTTGCCGTGGTCGACGATCAGGATCAGCCCGTAACCGGTCATCCACTCGGCGAACACCACGCTGCCATCGGCCACCGCGCTGACCGTGCTTCCGGCCGCCGCGCCGATGAGCACGCCGCCGCTGGCCCGGCCATCGGGCAGCGTGCCGCCAAAGCGCGCCAGCAGGTTGCCGCTGAGCGGCCAGCCGAGGCCGCCGACCTTGGGTGCGGCCGCGCTGGCCACCACTGTGCGCGTGGGTGGTTTCGCCGTCACCGCCGCAGCAGACCGCCTCGGCGCATCGCCACTGGCCGCGGATGCGCGCTCGGCAGCGGCCCGTTCGGAAGCCGCGCGCTTGACGGCCGCACGCCGCTCGGCCTCGGCGCGCCTGGCCGTCGCGCGCAGATTGGCAAGCAGGCGTTCCAGCGACTTCGCGTCCTGGCCCAGCGCCTTTTCGCGCGAGCTACGGTCCTGGAAGCGCTTGTCCAGTTCCGCGACCACGACCGCGCGCTGCTTGCGATCGCGCTCCAGCTGCGCGATGCGCTGGCGGTGCTGTTCGCGCGTTTGTGCAAGCGCCTTGCGCCGCTCCTCGATGTTTCGCTCCAGCGTTTCCAGCGCCTGCAGCTGGGTGGTGAGCGCGCCGATGCGCCGGGCGCGGTCGCCCTGCAGGTAGCGGTGGTAGACGAGCGCGCGCTGCGCATCGGCGGCGCGGTCCTGGCTCAGCAGCACCTTCAGCGGTGCATCGCTGCCGAGCATGTACGCATTGCGTACCAGCCCGGCGAGCTCGCGGTGCTGCTCTCCCAGGCCCAGCTGCATGCCTTGGCGCCGCTCCTGCAGGTCGGCCAGCGCGGCCGCTTCACGCTGCAGCGCCGCTTCGGTTTCGCTCAGGGTGCGGCTGCTCTGGCCCACCTGTTCGTCGGCGGCGCGCAGCTTGCGCGAGGCATCGCCGCGCTCGCCCTCCAGCTTGCGCCGCTCGCGCGCCACGGTCTTGAGCTCGCCGCGCACGCTCTGCAGTTTCTTTTCCGCATCGCCGGGACTCTGGGCGAAGGACACGCCGCCGCTGGCCAGCACGATCGCCAGCGCCAGAAGTACCCCGCGAATGGGAGTGGCAGGCATCAATCGCTTTCGAACAGGCTGCGCCCGGTCATCTCCGCCGGCGGCGGCAGGCCGAGCAGGTCAAGCACCGTGGGCGCTACGTCGCGCAGTGCACCGCCGCCACGCATCACAGCGTTCCTGCGATCGCCGACGTACACCAGCGGCACGGGGCCCACGGTGTGCGCGGTGTGCGGCTGACCGGTGTCGGGGTCGCGCATCATTTCCAGGTTGCCGTGGTCGGCGGTGATGATCAGCGCGCCGCCGGCCTTGCTCACTGCGGCCTCCACTTCGCCGATCGCGATGTCCACCGCCTGCGCGGCCAGGATCGCCGCCTGCAGGTCGCCGCTGTGACCGACCATGTCCGGGTTGGCGATGTTGCACACGATGGCGTCGAAGCGGCCGCTGCCGATGGCCTCGACCAGCTTGCCGGTCAGCTCGGGCAGGCTCATCGCCGGCTGCAGGTCGTAGGTGGCGACCTTCGGACTGGGCACCAGGATGCGCTCTTCGCCGGCGAAGGGCGCTTCGCGACCGCCGCTGAAGAAGAAGGTGACGTGCGCGTACTTCTCGGTTTCGGCGATGCGCAGCTGGGCCAGCCCGTGCGCGGCCAGCAGCTCGCCCAGCGTGTTGCGCAGGTCGTCGGGACCGAACGCGACGGCCGCCTTGAGCCGCGCGTCGTACCGGGTGAGGCACACGTAGCGCGACAGCGCCGGACGCGGCGCCCGGAAACCGGCGAAGTCCTCGTCCACGAAAACGGCGGTCAGCTGGCGCGCGCGATCGGCGCGGAAGTTCATGTATACCACTGCGTCGCCGTCGGCCATCGGCCGCGCACCTTCGATCACCGTGGGCAGCACGAACTCGTCGTTCTCCCCGCGCGCGTAGGCGGCGTCCAGCGCGGCGAGCGCATCGGGCGCACGATGTTCGGCGCGCGCCTCGACGATCGCATCCCAGGCCTTGCGCACCCGGTCCCAGCGCTGGTCGCGGTCCATGGCGTAGTAGCGGCCGCTGACCGTGGCGATGCGCGCGTTGCCCAGGCGATCGCACTGCTGCTGCAGCGCGCGCAGGCTGGCCTGCGCGGAGCGCGGCGGGGTGTCTCGCCCGTCCAGGAACGCGTGCACCGCCACCTTGCCCACGCCGCGTCGCCTGGCCATCTCGAGCATGGCGAAAATCTGCCGCTCGTGGCTGTGCACGCCGCCCGGCGAAAGCAGACCGAATATGTGCAGCGTGGCGCCGGCGGCCTGGGCCGCATCACAGGCACCGGCGAGCTCATCGTTGTCGAAGAAGCTGCCGTCCTCGATCGCGGCGTCAATGCGGGTCAGGTCCTGGTAGACGATGCGGCCGGCGCCCAGGTTCATGTGGCCCACTTCGGAGTTGCCCATCTGCCCGTCCGGCAGGCCCACGTGGCGGCCTTCGGTGTGGATCAGCGTATGCGGGCTGGATTCCAGCAGGGCCCGCCAGTGCGGCAGCTCGGCCTGGGCCAGCGCGTTGTCCTCGCGCTCCTCGCGGTGGCCCCAGCCATCGAGGATCAGCAGGACGACGGGCTGGGGATGCGGAGTCGATGCAGGCACGTGGGGTTTCCGGTGACTTTAGGCAGTGGTCGATTGTAACCAGTGGTGGTGTGATGGGTTTCCAAGACGCCGGCCAAACCCTCGTGGTTCATGCACATCCAGGCCAGCAACCCCTTTCAAAGGAGCACCGTCATGTCCGCAACACGCACCCTGCTGTTCATTGCCCTGGCCGCTGGCTGCGGCACCGCTTTCGCCCAGGAAAGCATCTCCAAGGTCAACGGCGGCATCGAGGCCGAAGCCGGGCGCACCTACGGTGAGCTGGATACCGTCAATGGCGGGATCCGTATCGCCGCAGGCGCGGTCACTGCGGACGCGAGCACAGTGAACGGCGGCATCAAGGTCGGCGCAGGCGCGCGCACCGGCGCGCTGGAGACCGTCAACGGCAACATCAAGCTGGAACGCGACGTCACCGTCGACGGTGGTATCGAAGTAGTCAACGGCCAGGTCTTCGTGGACCGCAATGGCAAGGTGCGCGGCGGCGTGGAGACCGTCAACGGCTCCATCGGCCTGGTCGGCACGCAGGTGGGCGGCGGCGTCACTACCGTCTCCGGCGACGTCACCGTGGGCGCCGACTCGGTGGTCAAGGGCGAGCTTCGCGTCGAGAAATCCATCGGCCTGTTCAACATGGGTCGCAAGCGCGCGTCGCGCGTCATCATCGGCCCCAACGCGGTGGTGGAAGGCGCGATGGTGTTCGAGCGCGAGGTGGAGCTTTTCGTGCATCGCAGCGCGCGCACTGGAGCGATCAGCGGCGCCACCGCACAGGCCTGGGAAGGCAGCACGCCGCCGTCGAAGAAGTAACGAGCGGCACGTGCGGGGGCGGCGTGCGCTTGCGCCGGCCTGGCCTGGTCAGATTCGCCGGACGGTGAGAGGCTAGAATCGGGTTTCGTTCCGCACAAGGATTCACGATGCCCCGCAAGCTCATCCTGGCCCTGGCCGCGGCCGTCGCACTGTCGGCGTGCAGCCGCGACAGTGGCGACGACACCGCCACCGCGACCGCAGCACCCGCGCCAAGTACCTCCACTCACGACTTCTCGCCCCAGATCAACGAAGCGGACTTTGCGCAGATGATCGAGCGCCTTGCCTCCGACGAGTTCGAGGGCCGCGGCCCCGGATCGGCCGGCGAGGACAAGACCGTCGAGTACATCGCCGCGCAGATGGAGCGTTCCGGGCTGCAGCCGGGCAACGGCGACAGCTGGTTCCAGGACGTGTCGATGGTCGAATCCACCGCCGACGAGGGCACCGTGCTCAAGCTCGAGCAGGGCGGCAAGACCCGCGACCTGGCCTTCGGCAGCGACATGGTCATCGGCACGCGCAGTGGCAAGACCAAGGTCAGCATCAACGCCAGCGAGCTGGTGTTCATTGGCTACGGCGTGGACGCGCCGGAGCAGGACTGGAACGACTACGCCGGCCAGGACTGGACGGGCAAGACCGTGGTCATGCTGGTCAACGACCCGGGATTCCACGCCAACGACGACACGCTGTTCGACGGCAAGCGCATGACCTATTACGGGCGCTGGACCTACAAGTACGAGGAAGCCGCGCGCAAGGGCGCCGCTGCGGCGCTGATCATCCACGACACCGCCGGCGCCAGCTACGGCTGGGACGTGGTGAAGAACTCCTGGTCGGGCCCGCAGTACGACCTGCTTGTCGCCGACGATCCTGATCCGCGCCTGCCGGCGCAGGGCTGGATCACTACCGAAGCGGCCAGGCAGCTGTTCGCCGAGGCCGGGCTCGACCTGGACGAGGCGTACCAGGCAGCCAACAAGCGTGGATTCAAGCCGGTGCCGCTGGATGCCAAGGTGTCGTTCGAACTGGACAGCACCATCAGCCAGAAGACCTCGCGCAACGTCATAGGCGTGCTTCCGGGGACCGATCGCGCCGACGAGGCGGTGCTGTACATAGCCCACTGGGACCACCTGGGCAAGCACGAGGGCGAACAATCCGACGACGGCGCGGGCGACACCATCTACAACGGCGCGGTCGACAACGCGACCGGCGTGGCCGGCATCCTGGAGATCGCCGGCGCGTTCGCCAGCCAGGAGCCCAAGCCGAAGCGTTCGGTGGTGTTCGTGGCGGTGACGCTGGAGGAATCGGGTCTGCTCGGCTCCAAGTACTACGTGGCGCACCCCACGTTCCCAATGGACAAGATCGCCGGAGTGATCAACCTGGACGCGATGTCGGTGGCCGGCAAGGCCAGGAACATGACCGTCACCGGGTTCGGCAATTCGGAAATGGAGGACATCCTCAAGCCGATCGCCGCCGAACAGGGACGCACCCTGCTGGGTGAGTCTTCGGTGCAGAGCGGCTTCTACTTCCGCTCCGATCACTTCAACTTCGCCAAGGCCGGCGTGCCAGCGCTGTATGCCAAAGGTGGCGAAGACCTGATCGACGGCGGCGTCGAAGCCGGCCGCGCGGCGGCCGAGGACTACGGCAAGAACCGCTACCACCAGGCCAGCGACGAATACGACCCGACCACCTGGAAGCTCGACGGCACCGTCGACGACCTGCAGGCGCTGTATGGCGTGGGCAAGGTGCTGGCCGGTGGCGACCAGTGGCCCAACTGGTACGAGGGCAACCCGTTCAAGGCGGCGCGTGACCAGATGATGCCCGCCGCCAAATAGGCGAGACTCGGCCGCGGCAGGAACGGCGCCGAACGGCGCCGTTCCTGTTTTCGACATCGCTCGGTTACGCTGCCGCGACCCCCACCGACGAATCGACCCCATGACCATCGCCTACTGGTGCATCCTGATCGCCGCCCTGCTGCCCTACGCGTGGGTGTTCATCGCCAAGCAGTCGGGCGAGCGTTATGACAACGACGACCCGCGCAGCTGGCAGGCGAAGCAGACCAACCCGCGCTCGCGCCGGGCCAGTGCTGCGCAGCTCAACGGCTTCGAATCCTTCCCCGCCTTCGTGGCCGGCGTGCTGATGGCGCAGCTGGCGGGGGTGCCGGAAACCACGATCACCTGGCTGGCTCTGGCCTTCGTACTGGCGCGCGTCCTGCACGGCCTGTTCTACGTGATCAACCTGTCGGCCGCGCGCAGCCTGGCGTGGCTGGTGGGCATGGCGTGCGTGATCACGCTGATCGTGATGGCGGCGCTGAACATCGGCTAGGCGGCGTCGAATCGCGCGCAAGCCCGTGTAGGAGCGGGCCCTGCCCGCGAAGCTTTCCGGATCGTCAGGCAGAAAGCTTTCGCGGGCAGGGCCCGCTCCTACAAAAGATCTCAGCGAATTTCCAGCGGATCCCACCCGAACAATCCATAGGCCTTGAGCCACTGCGCATCCAGTGGCGCTACCGCCTCGATACGCGCGCCGCTGCGCGGATGCAGGAACGACAGGCTCGAGGCGTGCAGCAGCATCCTGTGCACGCCGTGCATGCGGAAGTTGCGGTTGTGGCGGCCGTCGCCGTGACTGGTGTCGCCGATCATGTGGTGGAATGCGTGCTTGAGATGCCGCCGGATCTGGCGGAAGCGGCCGGTCTGCGGTTCGCAGCGCAGCAGCGCGTAGCGCGAGGTTTCGAAACCGGCTGAAGGCATTGGCAGCTCGCCGGTGGCCAGGCGCTGGAAGTGGGTGATGGCGGGCTTCTTTTGCGGCTTGCCGGGACCGCCGTCCAGTGGATGGTCGATGGTGAATTCGGGTTCCGGCCAGCCGCGGCACACCGCTAGGTACTGCTTGCGCACCTGCCCGGACATCAGCGTCTTGCCCAGCGCTCCGGCCGTGTCGCGATCAAACGCCAGCAGCAGGCAGCCGCTGGTGGCGCGATCGAGCCGATGGATCAGGAACACCGGCTTGCCGAACTGCTCGCGCAGCCGGTCGGCGGCGAAATCGGTCTCGCCGCGCGCCAGCGCGCTGTCGTGGACCATCAGGCCGGCGGGCTTGTCGACGATGGCGAACCCGTCATCGAAGTACAGCGTCTGCAATTCCTGTTTGCTGTCGATGCGGGCGGTTTCCATGGTGGCGATCGGGTGCTTCTGCGACACTGCGAAGGCGCGCACGGAAGCGAATGGACGCGGACGGCGCAGTTTCCAAGGAGCGACATCAATGCTGCAGCGGCATCCACGCATTCTCGCATTCGCCATGGCATTTGCCTTCACCCTGGCGGCTTCACCGGCCGTCCTGGCCGACACGGCACTGCCCAAGGGCGTCGTCGCCGGCCCCAGCATCGAAGCGATTTCCGAGTACACGCTGGCCAACGGCCTGCGCGTGCTGCTGTTTCCCGATGCGACCAAGCCGACGGTCACCGTCAACGTGACCTACGGCGTGGGCTCGGCACAGGAGAATTACGGCGAGACCGGCATGGCGCACCTGCTCGAGCACCTGGTGTTCAAGGGCACGCCGACCCACACCGACATCAGCGGCGAGATGAAGAAGCGCGGCATCACCTTCAACGCCACCACCTCGCTGGACCGCACCAACTACTTCGCTTCGTTCCCGGCCAGCGACGACACGCTTGACTGGGTGCTGGGCATGGAGGCGGACCGCATGGTCAACTCGAACATCGCCAAGTCCGATCTCGACAGCGAAATGACCGTGGTCCGCAACGAGCTGGAAAGCGGCGAGAACAATCCCGGCGGCGTGCTGTTCCAGCGCATCCGCTCCACCGCCTTCCTGTGGCACAACTACGGCAACACCACGATCGGCTCGCGCTCTGACGTGGAGGGCGTGCCGATCGAGCGGCTGCAGGGCTTCTACCGCACTTGGTACCAGCCCGACAACGCCACGCTGATCATCGCCGGGCGCATTGATCCGGCACGCACGCTGCAGCGCATCGCCATCAGCTTCGCGCCGCTGAAGAAGCCGACGCGCACGCTGCCGAAGTTCTACACCGCCGAACCGCCGCAGGACGGCGAGCGCGAGGTTACCGTGCGCCGCGTCGGCGACCTGCGCCTGGTCGCCGCCGCCTACCACATCCCGGCGGCTGCGCATCCGGACAGCGCCGCGGTCAGCGTGCTGGGCAACCTGCTCGGGCACACGCCCGGTGGCCGCCTGCACAAGGCCCTGGTGGAGACCAAGCTGGCGGCCGGCATCGGCGCCGGCGGCGAGTCGCTGCGCGACCCGGGCCTGCTCAGCGTGATCGCCCTCGTTCCCAAGGATGGCGACGCCGCCAGGGCCGAGGCGGAGCTGATCGCGCAGGTCGAGCAACTGGCCACGCGTCCGGTGACGCAGCAGGAAGTGGACGAGGCGAAGCAGCGCATCGCCAATGCCTACGACCTGTACTTCACCGACGTCAACGCGGTGGGCATGGGACTGTCCGAATTCATCGCTGCCGGTGACTGGCGCCTGCTGTTCCTGAGCCGCGATACGGCCGAGAAAGTCACCGCCGCCGACGTCAACCGCGTGGCCGCGCTGTACCTCAAGTCCAGCAATCGCACGCTCGGCCGCTTCGTCCCGGTCGATGCCCCGGACCGCGCCGAAATCCCGGTCGCACCCGACGTGGCCACCCTGGTCGAGGGCTACACCGGACGTGCCGCGGTCAGCGCAGGCGAGGACTTCGACCCGTCGCCGGCGAACATCCAGGCGCGCACCGAAACCTTCACTCTGGCCGAGAACCTCAAGGTGTCGCTGCTGCCCAAGCGCACCCGCGGCGAGACGGTCACGGTGTCGGCGCAATTCCGTTTCGGCGACGAAGCCTCGCTCACCGGCCGCGAGATGGCCGCTGGCCTGACCGGCGCCATGCTCATGCGCGGCAGCCAAAGCCTGAGCCGTGAGCAGATCGACAAGCGCTTCGAGACGCTCAAGGCCCAGGCCAGCATCGGCGGGAGCCTGCAGGGCGCATCACTGTCGCTGTCCACGCGCAAGGCAACGCTGGGCGAGGCGCTGGAAGTCGCCGCCGACATCCTGCGCAATCCGGCGTTTCCCCAAAGCGAGTTCGAACAGCTGCGCGTGCATTCGATCACCGGCCTGGAAGGCTCGCGCCGCGAGCCGGGCAGCGTGGCCGGGCAGGCGCTGGCGCAGTACTTCGATCCGTGGCCCGAAGGCCACCCGCTGCATGCGCGGACGTTGGACGAGTCGCTGACGGCGGTGAAGGCGCTGACCCTGGACGAACTGAAAGCGTTCCACCGCGATTTCTACGGCACCGCCGATGGCGAGATCGCGATCGTGGGTGACTTCGACGCGGTGGCCGTGCGCAAACAGTTGGAGACGCTGTTTGCCGACTGGAGGTCGCGGCGTCCTTATGCGCCGATCCACACCCGCTACACGGACGTGGCCGCGCGCCAGGAGCGCATGGAGACTCCGGACAAGCCCAATGCGGTGCTGCTGGCGCGCAGCAACATTTCGCTGAAAGTCACCGGCCCGGACTACGCGGCGATGACCCTGGTCAACCATGTGTTCGGCGGCGGCGCACTCAAGTCGCGGCTGGGCGATCGCATCCGGCAGAAGGAAGGCCTGAGCTACGGCGTGGCCAGCGGCATCCGCGCCGACGACAGCCGGGAACGCACCGACGATGCCGGCAGCTTCAGCATCCAGGCCATCGCCGCGCCAGCCAACATGGCCAAGGTGGAAACGGCGGTGCGCGAGGAGCTGGAGCGCCTGGTGCGCGACGGCATCACCGCTGAGGAGCTGAAGGACGCCAAGTCCGGCATCCTGACCCAGCGCCAGCAGGGACGTGCCGAAGACGGCAACGTCGCCTCGATGCTGGCCAGCCAGATGCACTTCGGCCGCGACATGGGCTTCACCGCGTCGCTGGACGCGCAGTTCGAGGCGCTGACCCTGGAGCAGGTGAACGCGGCGATCCGCAAACACCTCAAGCCCGAATCGCTGAGCGTGTACATCGCCGGCGACTTCGCCGCGGCGGGCAAGGCCGAAGCGGCCGGCGCGAACTGATATCGGTCCCAGGCAACTTCGAAGGGCGGCTCGAGCGAGCCGCCAGGGTCGGACTTCGGCGGGGAGCGCGGCTCTGGAATCCCTTCCTGCCGCAAGCCCGTGCATACGCCTTGTAGATCCGAGCAAGCCCGTGCATACGCCTTGTAGATCAGAGCTTGCTCGGATCTACAGGGGCAAAGCGTCCGGGCAAGCATGGTTCTGAGCAGCTGGTGATTCGCGGGGAGAACTTGTTTATCCCCCGGGTGTGGTCGGGTCAACGCAGGTGTCGACGGACGGCGCGTCCTGTGCGTCGTCCTGGGGCGGGGCCGGATACGGAAGCCGGGTCAGCGCATGCAGGATGCGCAGGTCTTCGGCGTCGAGCGCGTCGGTCTCCATGCCGCGGTAGCGACGGTGGAAAGCACGTACTGCGGCGGCGCGGTCCTCCAGCGGATAGCCGATCAGGCGCAGGGCCAGCCACGGATCGAAACCCGGTGGCGCGGGCGGCGCATCGTTCGCTGGCCATGAGCCGAAGCCGGCGTCGGCCAGCTGCTTCCAGGGGAATTGCGGACCCGGATCGGTCTTGCGCGTGGGCGCGACTTCGGCGTGGGCCACGATCTGGTCGGGCGGGATCTGCAGCCGGTCGCGCAGGTCGGCCAGCAGCCGCAGCAGGGCGTCGATCTGCACGGGCGGGAACGGCGCGCCGTCGTTGTCCAGCTCGATCCCGATCGAGGCCGAGTTGATGTCGGTGATGGTGCCCCAGCGTCCGGCGCCGGCGTGCCAGGCGCGCTGGTCGTCAGCCACCAGCTGGAAAAGCTCGCCATCGCGACCGACCAGGTAGTGCGCGCTGACCCGCCCGCCGCGGTTGCGCGTGCGCAGCGTGTCCAGGCTGCGCTGCACCGACTCCTGTTCGGTGGCGTGCAGGACGATCAGGATCGGACGTCGCGGCTCGTGGTTCGACGAGGGCACCCAGGTGGCCATCGGATTGCGCGCCGGTGAATGGGTGCAGGCCGCGAGCGCCAGGGCAAGCGCCAGCGTCTGCGCGCAGCGGACCGCATGCAGACGCACCCGGGGCGAGTGCACGCCGACCACGCCTCAGTGCCTCGGCAGCGCCGCCAGCAGCGCCCACAGTCCGCCGATGCCGGCGATCCACGACGACGCCGGCACGGTCAGCAGGGTCGGCCCGCCGGCCTCCAGTCCGTACAGCACCGCGGCCACGATCAGCAGGCCCGTGCCCAGGATCGCGGCAACGATGCGCCGCTGCATGCCGCGCATGGTCTGGGCCAGATCGTTGAGGTCCTGCGAGCGCAGGGCCAGCTCGTGGCGTCCTTCGACCTGCTGGCGCAGCCACGAGTGCACCAGGCGCGGCATGTCCGGTGCATGGGTCATGATTTCCGGCAGGCGCTTGCGCAGCTCGACCACGGCGCGCTGCGGGCTGTAGCGCTCCATCAGGATGCGCTCCAGCACCGGCTTGGCCACCGCCCAGATGTCCAGCTTGGGATCGAGCTGGCGGCCCACGCCCTCGATGTTGAGCAGGGTCTTCTGCAGCAGGATCAGCTGCGGCTGCAGGGTGAGCTCGTAGCGCTGCGCGGTGCGGAACAGCTTGATCATCACCTCGGCCAGCGAGATCTCCGACAGCGGCCGGGTGAAATAGGGTTCGCACACGGTGCGCGCTGCCGCTTCCAGTTCGTCGATGCGCACTGTGGCCGGCATCCAGCCCGCTTCCACGTGCAGTTCTGCAATGCGCCGGTAGTCCTTGTTGAAGATGGCCATGAAGTTCTCGGCCAGGTAGTACTGATCTTCCTGCGACAGCTGCCCCATGATCCCGAAGTCCAGCGCGATGAAGCGCGGGTTGGCACGGCGCGCCGGGTCGCTGTCGACCCAGATGTTGCCGGCGTGGGCGTCGGCATGGAAGAAGTTGTCGCGGAACACCTGCGTGTAGAACACGCGGACGCCCTTGGCCGCCAGCGCGCTGCGGTCGATGCCGGCGGCGTCCAGCGCGGCGATGTCGTCAGAGGGGATGCCGCGCACCCGCTCCATGGTCAGCGCACGTTCGCGGGTGTGGCTCCACACGATCTCCGGCACGTACAGGTCGTCGGTATCCAGCCACATGCGCCGGATCACGCTGGCGTTGCTGCCTTCGCGCTGCAGGTCGAGCTCGGCCTCCAGCGTGGTTTCGATCTCCGCGACGATCGCCCGCGGGCGGATCTTGTCGGCATGGGGGTGGGTGCGCTCGACCAGCGTGGCCAGCGAGTTCAGCAGGGAGATGTCGCCCTCGATCTGCTTCTCGATATCGGGGCGCAGCACCTTGACCACCACTTCGCGCCCGTCTTCCAGCGTCGCCGCATGCACCTGCGCGATCGACGCCGAGGCCAGCGGCGTGGTGTCGAACGAGGCGAAGGCTTCACCGATCGGGCGCCCCAGCGCCTGCTCGACGATGGCGCGCGCGGCTTCGCCGTCGAACGGCTTGACCCGGTCCTGCAGCTGCGAGAGCTCGTCGGCGACGTCCGCCGGCACCAGGTCGCGGCGGGTGGACAGGATCTGCCCGAACTTGACGAAGATCGGTCCCAGCTCCTGCAGCGCTAGGCGCAAGCGCGCTCCGCGAGACTGCGCAGCGATGGCAGCCGAGGCGCGCGGGACGAACGGCCGTGCGAGCTTGAGCCAGCGTTCTGCCGGAGTGCCGTCCAGCAGATCGTCGAGGCGGTAGCGCAGCAGGATGCGTCCGATCCGGCCGGCCCGCAGCGCAGCCTTCATGCGCGCCCGCCGCGCAACCGCTCGACCCTGGCCTGCAGGCGCTCGACGTCGTCGCGCAGCGCATCGACGTCGTCGTGGAAAGCGTTGAGTTCGGCGCGTCCGACGACATCGCGCGATTCCTCGGTGACGAACTCGGCGGCATTTTTCGCGAAACCTTCACCGGCGCCGCGCAGCTGCTGCAGCGCAGATTTCACTGTGTTGGCGATCTGCACGCCGACGATGTCGCCGAACACCGCGGTGAACGGCTGCGCCCAGTCCGGGTCGAAACGCGAGGCCAGGGTCTGCAGCCGGCGCGCCAGCTCCGCATCGCCGGAAACGCGCAGGCGCCCGACCGAAGGCGCATCGTCGCGACGCAGGAATGGCAATTGCGACAACAGTCCGCCCAGGGTGCTGCGTATCGCCAGGTCTGGTTCTTCCGCCTCATCCACCGGGCCCACCTGCAAGCGTTGGTCGGCGACGCTGACCTTCAGCGCCAGGGGCGGTGCCTCGAGTGCCAGGCTGATGCAGCGACCCTCGAGCGGCTTGAGCGCATCGCGGGTGTCCGGGTCAAGGGCAAGCGCGCGGTTGAGGGTGGCCTCCAGCGCGCGGCCGGCCAGCGGTTTGAAGGCATCGAAGGGTGATGGACTCATGACCGCATTCTAACCGCCGCGTTGCGCACGCTTGCCTGTGACGACCCATCGGTCGCCACCAAGGTCCAGCGGGCAGCTTCGCACGGCAAAAGGGTTGCCTGGGCGAACCGAGCCGCGGCACTGCCGGCCAGCGTCGGGCGCAGTTTCCAGTCCAGCCGCGGCCGACGCGCTGGAGGCGCCGGCCGCGGGAAACGATGGGCCAGGTCAGACGTTCTTGCGGAAGAATGCAACCGCAGCAAGGATCAGGAAGATGACGAAGATGATCTAGGCGATGCTGGTGGCGGCACCGGCCACGCCGCTGAAGCCGAGCACGGCGGCGATGATGGCGATAACAAGGAAGATCACGGCGTAGCGCAACATGGACAACTCCTGTCGAACACGTCGGAGTGACGTGGCACCATCATGCGCAGGGTCCGGTTGTGTTCAGGTGAGGGCTGCTGCGTGAGACAGCGCCTGCTTCAGCCTCGTGATGCCCTCGTCAAAGGACACGCGTGGACGGTATCCCAAGTCGCGCGTTGCGGGCGCCATGTCGTACCAGTGGGTGGTGCTGAGCTGCTCGGCCAGGAAACGGGTCATCGGCGGCTCGCCTTTCAGCGGCAGCGCTTTCCACAGCACCTCGGAAACGCTGCCGATGCGGTAGGCCGCCTTGAACGACAGGTGCTTGCTCACCGGAGGCGCCCCGGCAGCTGCGAGCAACGCGTTGAGCACCTCGCCCATCGGCCGGGGCTCCCCGTTGGAGATGAAGTAGGCGCGGCCGGCGCAGGCGGCGCCGATGTCCAGGTGTTCGAACGCGTCGAAGTGCGCCTGCGCGGCGTTGTCGATGTAGGTGGTGTCGACCAGGTTGCAGCCGTCGCCGACGATACGCAGTCGACCCGCGTTGGCGCGCTCCACCAGTCGCGGCAGGATCTGCTGGTCGCCCGGACCCCAGATCAGGCGCGGGCGCAGCGCGACCGTCGCCAGCTGCGGCCCGTTGGCCGCCAGCACGGCGCGTTCGGCGATGGTCTTGGTTTCGGCATACGGCGCCTGGAAGTCTTCGCCGTAGGGCACGCTCTCGGCGGTGCCGCCCTCGACCGGATGGGTGGCGCGATGGGTGACGCTGGGCGTGGAGGTGTAGACCAGCCGGCCGATGCCGTGGCGGCGGCAGGCGTCGAGCACGTTCTGCGTGCCGATCACGTTGGCTGAGTGGTAGCTGGCGTAGCTGCCCCAGGCGCCGGCCTTGGCGGCGTTGTGGAAGATGGCCTCAACGCCGTCGGCGGCGTGGGTCAGCGCATGCGCATCGGCCAGGTCGCCCTGCACCTGCCCGACCCCGAGCGCGTCCAGCACCGGATAGTGCCCGCGATTGAAGCTGACCACCTGATGGCCGCGCTCCACCAGCCCGCGACATAGCGCCTGCCCCAGGAAACCGCCACCGCCGGTGACCAGGATTTTCATTGGATTTTGTCCAGTGGTAGTGGTGGCAAGAATCGTTGCTGTTGAATATTCTGCTTCTGCTGCTGCTTTAGTTTTCTGTTTTCTGTTTTCTGTTTTCTGTTTTCTGTTTTCTGTTTTGTGTTTTGTGTTTTGTGTTTTGTGTTTCCTGTTGCGCTGTTGTT
>JBDNHW010000023.1:0-4057 GCA_041688625.1 Pseudoxanthomonas sp. | reverse complement strand
CATTGCCGTAATCCCCGAACACCGAACACCGAGTGGTCAAGGCGTGACCGACGCCACGGAGGCGCTGGACAGGATCGCAAGATATCGCGCCACCGTGGCCTCGAGCCCGGCATACAGCGATTCGGAAATCAGCGCGTGCCCGATCGAGACCTCGCGCAGCTCGGGCAGTGCCTCCACGAAGGCCCGCAAGTTGCCTTGGCTGAGGTCGTGTCCCGCGTTGACGCCCAGGCCCAGGGCCTGCGCCTGGCGTGCCGTTTCCACACAGGCCTGCAGTGCCTGCGCACAGGCGCCTTCGCCCATTGCCGCAGCGTAGGGGCCGGTATAGATCTCGATGCGATCGGCGCCCATGGCGCGCGCCTGTCGCAGCCCTGTCGCGCCGGCATCGGCGAACAGGCTGACGCGGCAGCCGTAGGACTTCAGTTGCTGGACCAGCGGCCGCAAGGCACTGCCCTCGCGGTCGAAATCGAAGCCGTGGTCGGAGGTGATCTGCCCGTCGCCGTCGGGCACCAGCGTGGCCTGGGCCGGACGCACCGCCTCGCACAGCGGCAGGAAACCCGGATAGCCCCCGCGCGCGGGTGCGAACGGGTTGCCTTCCAGGTTGAGCTCCACATCGTGCTGGCGGCACAGCTGCGCCAGTGCGATCACATCGTCGGTGCGGATGTGGCGCTGGTCCGGACGCGGGTGCACGGTGATGCCATGCGCGCCGGCCCGCAGGCAGGTACGCGCGGCGAAGACCACATCGGGCTCGGCGCCGCCGCGCGAATTGCGCACGACGGCGATCTTGTTGACGTTGACGCTGAGTGAGGTCATCGAGCCGAGCTTCGTCCGCAGGGATGAATCACTGGATCGCCGGGGGTTCCGGCGGTGCGTCGTGTTGGGCGTTGGCCTTGCGTGCCTCGGCCAACTCACGCAGGCGCCGCAGCTCGGCCGGGTCGATCATCTGGCCCTCGTCGCGCGCCATGCCCCCCGCGCGATCGGCGTACCAGCCCATCACGAAGGCGATGAACAGCCCGAGCGAAGCCAGCAGGCACACCAGCATCAGGACCAGCGAAGCGGTCTGCAGCGCGATGCCCATTGCGCCCAGCGCCAGCAGCAGGAATAGCCAATGCATGAGTTCGGTCCTTCCAGGCAGAGACGGAAAGTCTACTATTTCCGCTGCTGGGAAGCGTCTACCGGCTCACAGCAAGGGTGACATCAGGCGCGCCAGCGCCTCGGGCAGCCGGCATCGCCAGAATAAGCGCTCACGATCGGCCTGCACCGGTTCCGAACCCTCCATGTAGCGAGCGATCAGCTGCTCCAGTTCGCTGGCAACGCCATGGTCGTGCAGCAGCATCGAGATCTCGAAGTTGAGGCGGAAGCTGCGGTGGTCGAAGTTGGCGCTGCCGATGATCGCCATGCCGTCGTCGCACAGCATGGCCTTGGTGTGCATCAGGCGCGGGCCGTACTCGTAGACCTTGATGCCCGCCTCGAGCAGTTCGTCGTAGTACGACCGCGCAGCGTAGGTGACCACCTTCGAGTCGCTCATCTTCGGCACCACCAGGCGCACATCCAGGCCGCCCAGCGCCGCCGACGTCAGCGCCATGCGCGCCGCTTCGCCCGGCACGAAATACGGCGTGACCAGCCACACGCGCGACTTCGCGTCATGGATGGCCGCCACGTGCAGGCGATGGATGGCCTCCCACGAGGAATCCGGGCCGGACACCAGCACCTGAGCCGACACTCCGTCGGCGGCATCGGCCCCCGGTTCACGCCACAGCACGGTGCCCTCGAAGTCGTCGCGGCCGTGCCCTGTCGCGTACGCCCAGTCCTCCAGGAACACCAGCTGGATGCCGCGCACCACTTCGCCTTCCAGGCGCATGTGCAGGTCGACGTAGGCGTCATCGCGCAGTCGCTCGTCTTCCTCGTCGGTGATGTTGATGCCGCCGGTGAATGCGACCTGCCCGTCGACCACCACGATCTTGCGGTGGCTGCGCAGGTTGACCCAAGTCCGCGTGAACGGCTGGAAGCGGGTAGGGTGGAACCAGGCGAATTCACCGCCCGCGTCCAGCAGCGGCTGCAGGAAATCGTCGTCGACCGAGGACGAGCCCACCGCGTCGAGCAGCAGGCGCACCTTCACCCCGGCGCGGGCACGCTCCACCAGCGCATCACGCAGCGCAGTGCCGGTGCGATCGGGGCAGTAGATGTAGTACTCCAGGTGCACGTGGTTGCGCGCGGCGGCCACGGCTCGGAGGATCGCTTCGAAGGTGGCGCCGCCGTCCTCCAACAGTTCGATCCGGTTGGACAGCGAGGGCGGGAGCCCGGTGACTGCCTTGGCCAGCACCCCGAGCTCGGAGGCGCCGTCGTCGGGCATGACCGTCGACCCGTAATTCTGCACGCCCGCGCGCGACAGCACGCGGCGCAGGCGCTGGCGCTTGATCTTCTGCGGGCCGAACAGGAAGTAGATCAGGAAGCCCAGGTAGGGCAGCATCGCCAACGACAGCACCCAGCTGATGGTGGCGGCCGGCTCGCGCTTCTGCAGCACGATCCACACGCACAGCGGCACCAGGTACAGCAGCCACGCGCCCACAAGGTAAAGCTTCAGGTGTGGAATGGACCAGAAGGCCTGCCACGCCGATTGAATGGATTCGACCATAGGCTGATTCTATAGTGGTGCCCTATAGTGGTGCCCTGTAGCGGTGTCGCCGCAGCTGAGACGCCGCACGGGCAAGGTCGTACCCATGGGCAAGGCCATCAAGGGACGCGGATCCACCGGCTGGCTGGCCGGGCGGTTCCAGGCGACCACCAGTGATCCGGTCGATAACGGCTGGCATGCGCAAGAGGCCGAAGAGTTCGCGCAGGTGCTGCCGCGTACCGTGGTCACCGAGGAAACCGCGCGCAGCATCATCACCCGCAATACTTCGCCGGACATCTCGTTCGACCAGTCGGTCAATCCGTACCGGGGCTGCGAGCATGGCTGTTCGTACTGTTTCGCGCGGCCTTCGCACGCCTACCTGGGCCTGTCGCCCGGGCTCGACTTCGAGACGCGGCTGTTCGCCAAGACCAATGCGCCGGAGCTGCTGCGCAAGGAGCTGGCGCGACCGGGCCACGTGCCCAGCCCGATCGCCCTTGGCATCAACACCGACGCCTACCAGCCCATCGAACGCAAGCTGCAGCTGACCCGGCGCCTGATCGAGGTGCTGGCCGAAGCGCGGCATCCTTTCTCCCTGATCACCAAGAACGCCCTGGTCATGCGCGACCTGGACCTGCTCCAGCCGCTGGCGCGCGACAACCTGGTGCGGGTGTACTTCTCGGTGACCACGCTGGACAACCGGCTCTCGGCCGCGCTCGAGCCGCGCGCCTCGGCGCCGCATTCACGCTTGCGCGCCGTATCGGCCATGCGCGATGCCGGCGTGCCGGTGGGGGTGATGGTGGCACCGGTCATTCCGTGGGTGACCGATCACGAGCTGGAGTCGATCCTGGAGTCGGTGCGCGATGCCGGTGCCGAGTCGGCGGGCTACGTGCTGCTGAGACTGCCGCATGAGGTCTCGCCCCTGTTTCGCGACTGGCTGCAGGCCCACGTGCCCGACCGCGCCGCGCACGTCATGAGCACCATCAACCAGCTCCGGGGCGGCAAGGACTACGACGCGAGCTTCGGCTCGCGCATGCGAGGGCAGGGCGTGTACGCCGATCTGCTGGAGCGGCGTTTCCAGCTGGCGATCAGGCGCCTTGGCTTGGCTGCCCGACACGTCAAGCCGCTGACCACGGCGCTGTTCAAGCCGCCGCGGGAGCCATCACCACAGGGTGAGCTGTTCTGAAGCCGGGGCGCTGGTGGAAGCGGTTTGGTGGGAGCGGCGTCTCGCCGCGAGCTCCTGATCCTGTTCTCTGCAAGGCTCGCGGCGGGACGCCGCTCCCACCAGGCGGCACCAGGCTGCTCCATCAACCTGCACCGGCGATCAGGCTGCCCCGTAAAGCTTGTCCGCGGTCTGCAGCAGGATCCAGCTGGTGGCGATGAACTTGTCCCCCGCCCGCGGCCGGTTGCCGAGGTGGGTGCAGTGGGCGCAAACAGCAGGCTGCCTGT
>JBDNHW010000136.1:0-13238 GCA_041688625.1 Pseudoxanthomonas sp. | reverse complement strand
GCGACCTGGGTGATCGTGCTGCCCGGCTGCCGCGTCAGCGCGACCGCCTCGTGTTTGAACTCGTCGCTGAACCTTCTTCGCTTGCTCATGACACTCCTATTGGCTCAAGGTGAGCCTACTTTGAAGTGTCCGCGTTAACGGAGTAGAACCCCAATCGAGTTCAAGACCAGTACGAAGGCTTGGCGAAAGGCGCTTGTGAGGGCCGGCATTGAAAACGTCCGCTGGCACGACCTTCGACACACCTGGGCAAGTTGGCACGCGCAAAGTGGAACGCCGATGCATGTATTGCAGAAGCTAGGAGGATGGCAGTCACCCGCCATGGTTCAGCGGTACGCTCATCTGGGTATGGACGATCTCCAGCGTTACGCGGAGCGGGTCCAGATCCAGAAAGTGCCTCCCGGCTACGATCTGGCTACGCAGTAATGAAGAAGGGCCGCCGAAGCGACCCTAAGTCATTGGAGAATATGGCGCCCGAAGTTGGACTCGAACCAACGACCCCCTGATTAACAGTCAAGTGCTCTAACCGGCTGAGCTATTCGGGCGGGGTCGCCATTGTAGGGTGGCCGCAGGGCTCGGGCAAGGTTTCGGCTTCCCTGCGGGGCGTTCCGCTGTTTCCCGCAGCGGTGTGCAGCGCACATGCGCATCGTGGCGTGCATGACGATCGACGTTGAGGACCCGCCGTCTGTGGGGTGGACCTGCGTCCTGGCGGACGCTGCCGGGTCCAGGGCCGGGTCTGCCAGGAATCCTGGCCTGAGAATCAGTTGCCGGCCAATGGGATCATGCGGGATGGTGTGGCCCAGCGCTGCTGATCCGGGCAGCTTTCTTGGGGCGACGCGGCAGCACGAAGGGGAGTGGTGTGTGATACCCCCAGCCATTGGGGGAAGGCGCGGGACCGAGAGAAACCCCCGGGCTGCTGCCCACCCTCAATGTGGCGCAGGACGCTTTCCGCTGCCTCGAACTCAGCACGGAGTCGAACCACTGGCGTTCTCGCTGCGTACGCGACCCACGTTGTTGACGATGACCCGGGCCAGGAGCTTGCCGTTCCGGCACAGCCGCACGCTGATATTGCTTCCGGCGGCGCGACCGTCGGGGAGGTAGCGCAGTTGGGGCCTCCCCTTCGAGGAGATGATCCGCAGGGAAGGATGGATCGGCGCGTTCTCGTCGCGCAGGATGTCCTGACGGCTGTCCGGCTGCCGGTTGCCGTCGGGGTCGAAGAACATCAGCCAGCCGTGGCTCCAGTCGCCATCCGTTCGGCAGCCGCCGGCCCGGTCCGACGGGCACACCACGGTGGGGATCCGATAGCTGATGGCGGTGCTGCGGGCAGAGGAGATATGTGCAGTCAGCAGGTGCCGGGCCGAGCTCAAACGCTGGTTTTCCACCATTGCCTGGTAGGACGGCACCCCCACGACCATTAATAGCGTGGCGACGGCCAGCGCTGTCATCGCTTCGGCCAGACTGAAGCCCCGATGTCGACTGCTGGTCGCATGCCTGGCGACGGGTCTGGCGCGCCACATCCCGGAGAACGGGTCCAGCGTGACGAGTAATATCGATATCCTTTCCATTGAAGCCTCCTTGGCCATCCCTCCGGTACCGGCCCAGAGTGGCGCAGGCAGCAGCCGGGGAAGATAAGCCGGACACCGCGCATGGCGTCAGGAAACTGCTGACGCAGGCGTAATCACGTGCACCGCTATAATTTGCGGCCACCCGACCCGTGCTCCCATGACCGATCGCCTCGAACTCGTTTCCGCCTATTCGCCTGCCGGCGATCAGCCGCAGGCCATCGCCCGCCTGATCGAGGGCTTCGAATCGGGGCTGGCCAAGCAGACCTTGCTGGGCGTCACCGGCTCCGGCAAGACCTATACGATCGCCAACGTCATCCAGGCGGTGCAGAAGCCGACGCTGGTGATGGCTCCGAACAAGACGCTGGCGGCCCAGCTGTACGGCGAGTTCAAGTCGTTCTTCCCGCACAACGCGGTCGAATATTTCGTCAGCTACTACGACTACTACCAGCCCGAGGCCTACGTGCCTTCGTCGGACACCTTCATCGAGAAGGACAGCTCGATCAACGAGCACATCGAGCAGATGCGCCTGTCGGCAACCAAGGCGCTGCTGTCGCGCCGCGACACCATCGTGGTGGCGACCGTGTCGGCGATCTACGGACTGGGCGCGCCCGAGGACTACCTGTCGCTGCGGCTGATCCTGTCGCGCGGCGAGCACATCGACCAGCGCGCGCTGATCAAGCACCTGACCGACCTGCAGTACACCCGCAACGATTACGAGCTGCATCGGGGCACGTTCCGGGTCAAGGGCGAGGTGATCGACGTGTACCCGGCCGAGTCGGAGATGGAAGCGCTGCGCATCGAGCTGTTCGATGGCGATGTCGAGGGCCTGACCCTGTTCGATCCGCTCACCGGCGAGACCCTGCGCAAGCTGCCGCGCTACACCATCTACCCCAAGACCCACTACGCCACCACGCGCGACCGCGTGCTGGCCGCGATCGAAACCATCAAGGTCGAGTTGAAGGAGCGGCTGGAGCACCTGTACTCCCAGAACAAGCTGGTGGAGGCGCAGCGGCTGGCCCAGCGCACCCAGTTCGACATCGAGATGATGGCCGAGGTGGGCTTCTGCAACGGCATCGAGAACTACTCGCGCCACCTCACCGGCAAGGCGCCGGGCGAGCCGCCGCCGACGCTGTTCGACTACCTGCCGGCCGACGCGCTGCTGGTGTGCGACGAATCCCACGTGACGATTCCGCAGATCGGCGCGATGTACAAGGGCGACCGCTCGCGCAAGGAGACGCTGGTGGAATTCGGGTTCCGGCTGCCGTCGGCGCTGGACAACCGGCCGCTGAAGTTCGAGGAATGGGAAGCGCGCTCGCCACGCAGCATCTATGTGTCGGCGACGCCTGGTCCCTATGAAATGCGCGAGTCCGTCGGTGAGGTGGTCGAGCTGGTGGTGCGTCCGACGGGTCTGATCGATCCGCCCGTCGAGATCCGCCCCGTCGCCACGCAGGTCGACGACGTGCTCTCCGAGATCAACCTGCGCGTGGCCATGGGCGACCGCGTCCTCATCACCACGCTGACCAAGCGCATGGCCGAAAACCTGACCGAATACCTCGCCGAGCACGACGTCAAGGTGCGCTACCTGCATTCCGACATCGAGACCGTGGAGCGTGTGGAAATCATCCGCGACCTGCGCCTTGGCAAGTTCGACGTGCTGGTGGGCATCAACCTGCTGCGCGAAGGGCTGGATATGCCCGAGGTCTCGCTGGTGGCGATCCTCGATGCCGACAAGGAAGGCTTCCTGCGCTCGCGCGGCTCGCTGATCCAGACCATCGGCCGCGCCGCGCGCAACCTGCGGGGCAAGGCGATCCTGTACGCCGACAAGGTCACCAATTCGATGCAGGCGGCAATCGACGAGACCAACCGGCGCCGTGAAAAGCAGGTGGAGTACAACGCCGAGCACGGCATCACGCCGATCTCCATTGCCAAGCCCATCGTCGACATCCTGGAGGGTGCCCGCAGCGACGCGGCCAATGATTCAAAGGGCGGACGGGGCAAGGGCAAGGGCAAGCGGGTGGCCGAGGCGGCCCCGGACTACCGAGGCTACAGCCCGGCCCAGGTGGCCGCGCGGATGAAGGTGCTGGAGCAGCAGATGTACCAGCATGCCCGCGACCTCGAATTCGAGGACGCCGCCCGCATCCGCGACGAGATCCAGCAGCTGAAGACCGCCAGCCTGGCCCTTTCGTAGGGCAACGCATGGACGCAATGCTCCTGGGGGCTCTTCGCGACGAGCACCCACGGGGGCGATGACCTTGCAGGAGCGCCCCATGGACGCGATGCTTTTCGACACGAACCGCCCGGGCATCGCGGAACGAAGGTTTGTCGCGACTTGAGCCAAGGGCATCGCGGGCAGGGCCCGCTCCTGCAGATCCATGCGACAGTGCCTTTGCAGGAGCGCCCCATGGGCGCAATGCTCCTGGCGCAGGTCCTGCCACCCTGCCCGGATTCCTCCGCGGCGCCGTCGATGTTATGATTCGCGCCCCCGCAAGGGGGACGCAGCATCGGGCGGTTAGCTCAGCGGTAGAGCACTACCTTGACATGGTAGGGGTCGGGGGTTCGAACCCCTCACCGCCCACCAATCAAATGAACGACTTGGGCAATGTCAGGCTGGTAGCCGAGTCGGCAGTACGAACAAGATACGGAAAACCGCTCCGTCAGAAGGGGCGGTTTTTTCGTTTGGGGCATGTGGATTTCGACAAGCCCGGAAGCCGCGACTCCGCTTCCGGAATTGCTGAAGCGGCCGGCCTACTCCCCGAGGAAGCCAAGCGAGCACGCCTCACCAGTCGTTCTCGCTACGACGATGTGTTCCGTCCCGCCAATTCGAGTTCGCACTGGGTCGATCACGGCGAAAATAAAGTGGGTGGCAGAGGAAGGAAAGATGCCAATCACATAAGCGCCTGGCGGGATTTCCCTGCGTGCGACAAGCTGCAGGCGGGATCCCGAAAACGGCGCGCGCTGATGCTGCCGCAGGAGCTCAAGGCCATGGGCCCGGACACCGCGGTGTTCCTGTCCGAAGGCATCCCGCACCCGGTGAAGTGCAGGAAGATCAGGTATTACGAGGACCGGTATTTCACCGCGAGATTGCTGGCTCCGGTCGAGGTGCCGCGGCTCAAGGCCTGATGGGCAGAAGGAAGCCCCGCGATGCGGGGCTTCTTTTCCTGCACGCCAGCGAGCGGAATCAGGCGTCGGCTTCTTCCCTGTAGGCGTCAACGGGGATGCATGCGCACATGATGTTCTTGTCGCCGTAGACATTGTCCACGCGCGCCACCGGTGGCCAGTACTTCTGCGTCTTCAGGCTCGCAAGCGGGTAGGCCGCCAGCTCGCGTGGATAGGCGTGGGTCCATTCGCTCGCGGTGACCATGGTGGCCGTGTGCGGGGCGTTGCGCAGTGGGTTGTCCTCGCGATCCAGGCGACCGTCTTCCACGGCGCGGATCTCTTCGCGAATCTCGATCATCGCGTCGATGAAGCGGTCCAGTTCGTGCAGGGACTCACTTTCGGTCGGCTCCACCATCAGCGTGCCGGCCACCGGGAAGCTGAGGGTGGGCGCATGGAAGCCGAAGTCGACCAGGCGCTTGGCCACGTCCTCGGCGCCGATGCCGGTGGCGTCCTTGAGCGGGCGCAGGTCCAGGATGCATTCGTGCGCGACCAGGCCGTTGCGTCCCGCATACAGCGTCTGGTAGTGGCCTTCGAGCCGCTTGGCCACGTAGTTGGCGTTGAGCAGCGCGACCTGCGTGGCCCTGCGCAGTCCGGCGCTGCCCATGAGGGTGATGTACATCCACGAGATCGGCAGGATGCTGGCGCTGCCGAAGCTGGCGGCCGAGACCATGCCGACGTCACTGTCGCCGCCGAGCACGCGCGGCAGGAACGGCGCCAGATGCGACTTGACCGCACACGGGCCCACGCCGGGGCCGCCGCCACCGTGCGGGATGCAGAAGGTCTTGTGGAGGTTGAGGTGGGACACGTCCGAACCCCACTTGCCGGGCTTGGCCACGCCGACCAGGGCGTTCATGTTGGCACCGTCGGTGTAGACCTGGCCGCCGTGCGCATGGATCGCTTCGCAGATGTCGACGATGTCTTCCTCGAACACGCCGTGGGTGGACGGATAGGTGATCATCAGCGCGGCCAGGCGGTCGGAGTACTTCTGCGCGTTGGCGCGGATGTGCTCCAGATCGACGTTGCCGTTGCCATCGCACTTGGTGACGACCACGGTCATGCCGCACATCTGCGCCGAGGCCGGGTTGGTGCCGTGCGCCGACTCGGGGATCAGGCAGATGTCGCGATGGCCTTCGCCGCGCGAGCGGTGGTAGGCGCGGATCGCCAGCAGTCCGGCGTACTCGCCCTGAGCGCCCGAATTCGGCTGCAGGCTCACCGCGTCGTAGCCGGTGCACTCGACCAGCATCGCTTCCAGCTCGGTGATGAGTTCGGCGTAGCCAGTGGCCTGGTCGGCGGGGGCCAGCGGGTGGATGTTGGCGAACTCCGGCCAGGTCACCGGAATCATCTCGGCGGTGGCGTTGAGCTTCATCGTGCAGCTGCCCAGCGGGATCATGGTGCGATCCATCGCCAGGTCCTTGTCGGCCAGCCCGCGCATGTAGCGCAGCAGCTCGTGCTCGCTGTGGTGGGTGTTGAACACCGGGTGCTGGAGGAACGCACTGTCGCGCAGTAGCGAGGCGGGCAGGGCGTCGTCGGTGGCGGCGTCGAGCGCGTCGATATCCTCGATGGAGGCGCCGAAGAGCCTGGCCAGCGCCACGATGTCGGCGTGCGTGGTGGTCTCGTCCATGCTGATGCCGACGCTGCCGCCGTCGATGGCGCGAAGGTTGATCCCGGCGTCGCTCGCCGCTGCGTGCAGCGCAGCGGCGTCGACGCCGGTGACGTGCAGCGTGTCGAAGAAACCCTCGGCGATCTCGACGCCGGCGCCGCGCAGCGCCGAAGCCAGCAGCGCGGCCATGCGATGGGTGCGGCGCGCGATGCGGGTCAGCCCCTCGGGACCGTGATAGACCGCGTACATGCTGGCCATCACCGCAAGCAGCACTTGGGCGGTGCAGATGTTGGACGTGGCCTTCTCGCGGCGGATGTGCTGCTCGCGGGTCTGCAGGGTCAGGCGATAGGCGGGCTTGCCTTCGGCATCGATCGACACGCCGATGAGGCGGCCGGGCATCGAGCGCTTGAAGGCGTCGCGGCAGGCCATGAACGCCGCGTGCGGGCCGCCGTAGCCGAACGGCACGCCGAAGCGCTGGCTGTTGCCGATGACGATGTCCGCACCCCATTCGCCGGGCGCCTTGATCAGGGTCAGGGCGAGCAGGTCGGTGGCCACTGCGACCAGGCCGTTGCGCGCGTGAACCGCGTCGGCCAGCGCCCGGTGGTCGGCGATACCGCCGAAGGTGTCCGGATACTGCAGCAGCACGCCGAAGCCATCGACGTCCATGGCTTCGCTGTCGTCGCCGACGTGCAGCTGGATGCCCATCGGCTCGGCGCGCGTGCGCAGCACCTCCAAGGTCTGCGGGTGCACCCGGTTGGAGACGAAGAACACGTCGGACTTCGACTTGGCCGAGCGCTTGGCCAGGGTCATGGCCTCGGCCGCCGCGGTGGCTTCGTCAAGCAGCGACGCGTTGGCGATTTCCATTCCGGTCAAGTCGGCGACCATGGTCTGGAAGTTGATCAGCGCCTCCATGCGGCCCTGCGAAATCTCCGCCTGGTAGGGCGTGTAGGCGGTGTACCAGGCCGGGTTTTCGAGGATGTTGCGCAGGATGACGTTGGGCGTGTGGGTGCCGTAGTAGCCCTGGCCGATGAAGCTGCGGAGCACGCGGTTCTTGCGTGCGATGGTGCGGATGCGCGCCAGCGCCTCGACTTCATCGATGGCCTCGGGCAGCGCCAGCGGGGTCGGCGACTTGATGCGCGACGGTACGATCGCATTGGTCATCGAATCCAGCGACTCGTGGCCGATCGCCTGCAGCATGTGCTCGATCTCGGCGTCGTTTGGACCGATGTGGCGCTCGACGAAGGCCGAGTGGTGCTCGAGTTCGCGAAGGGAGGGCGTGGCGGTCTTGCTGTGGGAAGCAGGGCTCATGTCGGGGCGTCCGAAGGCAACGTGCGTGCCGCACGTGGGGCGCCCCTCTGTCCTTTTGCCTGAGAGTTTGGAAGCGCTCGGCGTGCCGGCGCTTCTTGCCCCTTCGGCGCCGGATTCGAACCGGTCTCTCCAGAGTGTTCAGCCGCGGTGGTATGGGAGCCTGAGCGATTACGGGCGTTGCGTCTTCGGCAGCGGGATCTATCCCGCTTCTCCCACCACGTCTGTTCCCGGCCAGTATAGCCCTTGCCGCCGGCGCGGGCCTGACCGGGCGGTTGCCCTAGACTGACTGGCCGCAGCGCGCCCGGTGCCCGGTCAGACGCCGGATGCTGATCGGCATGAATTCTCCAATCACAGGCCGACCGTGTCCGTCCCCACGCGCCCCAGCATCCCCGCCACCAGCCGTCGCATCGCGTTCCTGCTGGGCGGCCTGGCGATGTTCGGCCCGTTCTCGATCGACACCATCTTTCCGGCGTTCCCGCAGATGGCCGGGCAGCTGGGTGCCGACAAGCTGGCCATGCAGCAGACCATCAGCGTGTACCTGCTGGCCTACGCCCTGATGAGCGTGGTCCACGGTCCGCTGTCGGACTCGATCGGCAGGCGTCGGGTAATCATCGGTGGGCTTGTCGTGTTCACCTTGGCGTCGGTGGGCTGCGCGCTCTCCACCGACCTGACCACGCTGCTGCTGTTCCGCGCGCTGCAGGGGCTGTCTGCCGGCGTTGGCCTGATCGTGGGGCGCGCCGCTATTCGCGATCTGTTCCAGGGCGACGATGCGCAGCGGCTGATGAGCCAGGTGTCGATGATCTTTGGCATCGCACCGGCGATCGCGCCGCTGGTGGGCGGCTGGATCCTGGGCTGGGCGCGCTGGCCGATGATCTTCTGGTTCCTGACCGGTTTTTCCCTGCTGCTGCTGCTGAGCACGGCGCTGTGGTTGCCAGAGACGCACCCGGTCGAGGCGCGACTGAAGCTGGCGCCGCGACGCATGTTGCGTGATTACGTCTACATCTTCCTCAACCCGCGTTTCCAGCGCATCGCCGCGGCCGGCGCGTTCAACTTCTCAGGCCTGTTTCTGTACATCGCGTCGGCACCGGCCTTCGTGATGGACCTGCTGGGCTTGAACGAGCGGCAATTCGGCTGGCTGTTCATCCCCACGATCGCGGGCATGACCCTGGGCGCATACACCTCCGGCCGGGCCGCGGGTCGAATTAGCGGCGCGCGACTGGTGGCGATCGGCTTTGCGTGCTGCGGGGTCGCCGCCGTGGGCAACGTGGCCTACAACGCCCTGATCGAAACGATCAGCATCCCCTGGGCGGTCCTGCCGATGGTGTTGAGCGCGTTCGGCGTCGCGCTGATCTTCCCCATCGTGACCCTGGCGATTCTGGACATGTATCCGCGCCACCGGGGGTCCGCATCGTCGCTGCAGGCCTTCACCGGGCTGGTCCTCAACGCCATCGTCGCTGGAGCCCTGTCACCCTTGCTCAGCCACCACGGCCTGCACCTGGCGCTGGCGGCGGCAACGTTCACCCTGCTGGGTTGGCTGTTCTGGCGCTGGGAGATGAGTGTCGGCAAGCACGTGCCACCGCCTTCAGCGGACACCGGGGCACTGGAACCCAACAGTCAAATGTAGTGATGCGTTCGTGCGCATCCACAAGGAGAAGACCGTGTCGATGAAATCGAAGCCTCTACGCAAATCGAACGGCAGGTGTGCTCCTGTCGCTACTTCCAGCGACGTCCCCGGCGATGCCATAGAACCTCACGCGCAGCTGCGCGACCAGCAGGGCACGCTGCTGGCGGGCATCGTGCGTCGCGATGGCGAGTGGGTCCTGGGCATGGGTGGCAAGATCGCCGGAAGCACGGCCAAAGCGGCGCAGGTATTCGCGCTGATCCGCCGCGCTGCGTTGCTTCACGAGGCGGAAGGAACACCGGTACGCCTGACCTGGAGTGACGGACTGATGGCGGCGGTAGAAGAGGAAGTCGCCGAGCGTGGCGTCAGTTTCGAGGCATTCGAAGAGCAACTGCAGCGAAGCATCGACGGTCGGGCGGGCTAAGGGCCCGATCGGCTTGGAAGTAAGCTGCGTGGTGACGCGACGACGGGCAGCCACTCGCCGCGCGGATCAGATCAACGTTCGAATGGATCCGGCTGACGGGGCCGAGCCGGGTCCGCACGTCGTGCGCCCACTGGCCTGGGTGCCGACGAGGCCGGCGGCGGCGCGACTGTCAAGGCGCCCGGGCGGACCAGGGGTTGGGTGCCGTTTGCATGTATCGGCGCCGGCGTGACCGCGGCCAGGTGCATGACGATGTTGGGGAAGACAACGTCGAAGCGGGAGTAGTAGTCCCGGTTCTGGGTGTTCGCAAGCGAGCCAGTGTTTGCGAATGAAGCGCTGCCACCATAGAGGCCGCCGCGCAGGTGGTAGCCGTTGTAGTCCTTGCTGAAGATTGCCGAGCCGCTGCTGCCGCCTTCGGTGGTCCCCTGCAGCCATCCCACGGTGATCTCCGATGCGTCCCGCGCCAGCTGCTGGCCGATCGAGACCTTCTTGCTGTCGCCCTGGGGGTGGTGGACGGCGACCACAGTGCTGCCAGTGGGCAACACGGAAGTATCCCAGCCTGCAAAGTTTGCGCCTGCGGGCGCCGCACGATTGAGCCTGAGCAGGAGCGCGTCGGTCACCGCGCTGGAATACAGATAGGTGGCACCGCCGATCAGCTGCGTGCCGATGACCCCGGCGCCCCCGCAGGTCGCGGTCTCGCGCCCCCAGTAGGTGCTCAGCGTGCTGGCGACGGTCTGGCTGTTGATGCAGTGGTTGGCGGAATAGAAGTAAGGCACCTGCGTGCTGGAGTCGGTGTCGCCGAGCAGGGTGCCGGTGCAGACGTAGCTGTCGCCACCGCTGATGAAGACCATATGCGCCACCGCGTTCTTGGCCTGCACGTAGTCCTTGCCGAGTTCAGCGACCTTGCACACCGCGTCGATGTTGCAGGCGCCAGACAAACCGATGTTCTTCAGGATCTTGAAGTCGTCGAGGCTGTTGGCCAGCAAGTGGGAGAGCTGCGGTGCCCGCAGCGTCACTCGGCGCCTGTCCGCGCCGCGCGGCAGGTAGATTTCGACGGTCTGGCTTACCGCGTCGGTGCCTGGCGTCCAGAACACGCGCGTGTCGTCGAGCAGGCCGCCGATTTCGCGGCCCGTGCTCATGGCCACCACTGGCGAGCCGCCAAGCGAGCCTGGCAAACCGCAGCTCGGCCTGCGCGGGCAGGTCCGGGACCTGCAGGCCCACGCGCAGCGCCATCGCGTCGGGCGAGCAAAACACCAGGCGGGTCACCGAACCGCCGTTGCCTGTCTTGATCCAGCGCAGGGGAGGCAGTGGTTCGCCTGCGAATTCGCCGGCCGCTTTGCGGACGATCCCGATCTTCATGGCCTTCATCTGTCGCCGTGCGTTGTAGCGCTCCAGCTCCAGCAACCTCGTAGCAGTTGAAAAGGCGGCAGGAACAAGGCCGGCGTTGGCCGGCCTTGTTCACGAGCCCAGTCGGGCCTCAGCCCGCTGGTGGCTGCACGGGTGGCTTGGCCGGCGGCGTCGCTGTCGGTGCGGGCGCTGCCGCTGCCGGCGCCGTGGCTGCGGCAGTCGATGCATCCCATCCGCAGGTCTTGCCCTGGTTCTGCTCGGTCAGCCAGGTCTGCAGCGGCGCGAAATACTCGAGCACGGCGCCGGCGTCCATCTTCTCGGTCCCGGTGAGCTCCTTGAGCGTGGCCTGCCATGGCTGGCTGCCGCCCTTTTCCAGCATCGCCCAGAACTTCTGGCCCGCGGCCTTGTTGCCGTAGAACGTGCACTCGTTGAGCGGCCCGGTGTGGCCCGCGGCATCACACAGTCCCTTGTAGAACTGGAACTGCAGTACGTGCGACAGGAAGTAGCGCGTGTACGGCGTGTTGCCAGGCACGTGGTACTTGGCGCCCGGATCGAAGAACTCTTCGCCGCGCGGGGTCGCCGGGGCAACGCCCTGGTACTTGGCCTTCAGGTCCCACCACGCCTTGTTGTAGTTTTCCGGCTTGATCGAGCCGTCGAACACGCCCCAGCGCCAGCGGTCGATCATCAGGCCGAACGGCATGAACGACACCTTGGCCAGGGCCGTGCGCATCTGCGAGTTGATCAGCGCCTCGTTGCTCAGCTGCGGCTCGCCGACCATCCCGATCGAGTTGAGGTATTGCGGGGTCATCGCCAGTTCCATGGTGTCGCCGATGGCCTCGTGGAAGCCGTCGTGCGCGCCGGTCTGGAACAGCGGCGGCAGCTTGTTGTAGGCCAGGTAGTAATACACGTGGCCAAGCTCGTGGTAGATGGTGGTGAAGTCTTCCTCGTTCGGCTTGATGCACATCTTGGTGCGAACGTCGCCGGCCATGTCCATGTCCCAGGCGCTGGCGTGGCAAACCACGTCACGGTCCAGCGGCTTGATGAACTGGGTCTTCTGCCAATAGCTGTCGGGCAGCTTGGGCATGCCCAGCGAGGTGTAGAAATCCTGCGCGCGCTCGGTCATCTGCCGGGCCACGGTCAGCTCCGCCGCACGCTTGGCCTCGTGCAGGCGGGTCGGCGTGGGGCCGGCGCCGACCTTGGCCATCTCCGCCGAATAGGCGGTCTGGTACTGCTTTTCCAGCGCGCCGGAGACGTCCAGGCTGCCGGCGTTCTCGTATGGCTGCAGCAGATCCCACAGGTTGCCCCAGTCCTGCTGCCACATGTTGCCCATCAGGTGCGCAGGCAGCAGTCCGCCGACCTGGCCGCGTTCGGGACCGTACTCTTCTTCGAGCTTGGTGCGGGTGTAGCAATGAAGCTGCTCGTAAAGCGGCCGGACCTGGCCCCAGAGGCGATCGGTCTCGGCGGAAATTTCCGCGGGCGTCATGTCATAGCCGCTGCGCCACATCTCGCCCGCATCGGCAAAGCCCATTTCCGATGCGCCCTGGTTCACCAGCTGCGCGAAGCTCATGTAGTCCTTGCGCATCGGTGGCGCGACCGAGTGCCAACCCTGCCAGGCATCGAGCTGGCGATCGTAGTTGCGGCTGCTGCGCAGCACGTCCTCCAGTTCGCCCAGTTCGCGGCATACCTTGGCGTCGCCTTCGCCGGTGCAGTATCTGCCCGCGCCGTACATGCCGCCCATGCGCGAGGCGATGGTGGTGAGTTCGGCCAGCTTGGCCGGATCGCTGGGCGCGGGCATCGAGGTGGACAGCTTCAGCAACTGGATCGCGCGTGCGGTCTTGGGACTCATCTCCTGGCCTTCGTACTTCTTGGCCTGCTCGATCCACTTGTTCAACTGCGACAGGTAGCGCTCGTTGTACTTGGCTTCGAGCAGTTGGGTGTCATCGCTGATGTAGGTGGCGGACAGCCACTGCGACGCGGTCACTTCAGGGGCAAGCGCACGGATTTCCTCATTGACCCTCGCGATGAACTCGTCGGCGGTTTCGCCCAGCGGCCTGGTCGCGACCGCGGCCGCGGGCTGCTCGGCGGGCTCGTCCTTCTTGCA
Organism: Pseudoxanthomonas sp.; assembly: GCA_041688625.1. Lineage (GTDB taxonomy): Bacteria > Pseudomonadota > Gammaproteobacteria > Xanthomonadales > Xanthomonadaceae > Pseudoxanthomonas_A. The sequence goes on along the minus strand of JBDNHW010000136.1, from coordinate 122 downwards.
CGAGGCCAGGGACATCACGCAGGCGCCGATGGCGGCTGCAAGCAGGAGCTTGTGTTGCTTCACGGATTGATCCTTGAGTGGCGCAGGCGCGCTGGGATCACGAAGGCTAGTCGGGGCGGCTG
>JBDNHW010000135.1:0-6210 GCA_041688625.1 Pseudoxanthomonas sp. | reverse complement strand
GGTGTGGCGACGGTCGTCGATGGGGAAGCGGATGTAGGGCACGTACAGCACCGGGACCTTGCCCAGGCGGATGGTGGCGCCCCGGGCCGCGCCCCAGCCTGTGTCGGTGTTGACTTCGATGCGTTTCGCGCGCAACTCCCACAGCCGATTCTCGGGATCGCAGGTGGAGTAGGTGGAACCGATGAGTGCGCCCTCGGCGCCCTGCATCACGATCCGGTCGGCGCCGCCGTTGCCGCGGCGCGAGACCAGCTGGTAGCGCACATCCTGGATCTGGTGGGTGTCGGCCCCCTGGTCGCCGAAGGCCCTCTCTGCCACCACGCGCATGCCCGAGTCCTCATACCGCACGTTGCCCTCGGCCACGTAGGTGTCGGTGTCCTGATCGTAGTCGAGGTTGTCGGCGTTGAGGTACTGGTCACCCCGGCGAAGCTCGACATTGCCTTCGTACTTGAGGTTCTGGTCGGTGCCGCTCTGCTTGTCGCCGAGGATCTCCGTTGGCTGCTCGGCCCGCTGCGCCCGGACCTGCGCCGGATTCGCGCCAGCGGCGCTTTGGTCGACACCGTCGAAGGCGGGAATTGCGTCGCCGGCCGGGCACAGGCTCCAGTTCTGGGGCTTTTCGTCGGCCATGGCAGGCAAGGCCAGGGCGATGCTGAAGGGGATGGGCAGTAGGCGTAGGACTCGGCGCACGCGGCGGGTGACCCGGACGGAAAACGGTCGCTAGCTTGCCGCATCCCCGGCAAGGCGGCAATCACGTGTTTTCGAGGCGGGCAACTCTGTTCATCCTGGAAACGGCGATTGCGCTCCCTGGAGCGCTCAGCGCAGCGCCGCCACGTGGGACACGCTGCACTCGCGGAGTGCCTGCAGGTCGTAGCCGCCTTCCAGCACCGACACCACGCGGCCAGCGGCGTGGCGCCGGGCAACCTGCCGAAGTTCCCGCGTGAGCCAGGCGAAATCCTCCGTCTCCAGCATCAGGTTCCCCAGCGGGTCGCGCATGTGCGCATCGAATCCCGCCGAGATCATCAGCAACTGCGGCCGAAACCGGTCCAGCGCCGGCAGCAGTTCATCGGCCCAGACATTGCGGAAGCGGAATCCGCCCGTGCCGGGAGGCAGCAGCACGTTGAACAGGTTGCCGACGCCGCGATCCTGCGGGGTGCCGCTATTGGGATAGAGCCCCGACTCGTGGGTGCTGAAGTAAGCCACCCTGGGTTCTTCGAAGAAGATGGCCTGGGTGCCGTTGCCGTGATGCAGGTCGAAATCGACGATCGCCACGCGTTCGAGCCCGTGCTTCTCCAGCGCGTGCGCCGCCGCCATGGCCACGCCGTTGAACAGGCAGAAGCCCATCGCCGCGTCGCCGGTGGCGTGGTGGCCAGGAGGACGGACTGCGCAGAACGCCGTCTCGCTGTCGCCTCTCATCACCGCGTCGACCGCCGCCACCGCGGCACCGGTGGAGCGCAAGACAGCTTCACGCGAGGCCGGACACATCACGGTGTCTGGATCCAGCATCCGGTAGCCTTCGAACTTCGACTCCAGGACCTCCCTCAGCAGGCGCTCGTCGTGCACCTTGGACAGGTCGCCGCGCTTGGCCCGTGGCGCCTCGCGCCAGTCGAGGTCGCCGTGTTCGGCACGCAGCGCCTCCAGCACCACCTCCAGGCGCGCGGGACGCTCGGGATGCTCGGGACCGGTGTCGTGGGCGAGGCAGGCGGGGTGGGTGAAGATGATCAAGGGCGCAGGCGCATCTCAGCCATGGCGACGTTTGTGGTTCCAGAGCACTTCGCCCTGGCCGTCGGCCCGCGCCAACACCCGCGCCAGCACGAACAGCAGGTCCGAAAGCCGGTTGAGGTAGCGGATGGTCTCGGGCCGGACCGCGTCGTGGCGGGCCAGGGTGACGGTCTCGCGTTCGGCACGCCTGACGATGGTGCGCGCCAGATGGCAGCGGGCGGCGGCCTCGCCACCTGCCGGCAGGATGAAGTCCTTGAGCGGCGGCAGCGCCTCGTTGTAGCGGTCCAGATGGGCTTCCAGCGCGTCGATGTCCTGCGCCTGGATGGCCGCGTGGCCGGGAATGCACAGCTCGCCGCCCAGGTCGAACATCTGGTGCTGCACCGTGGTCAGCAGCGCGCGGATGTCTTCAGGGACCTGCGCGGCCAGCACCACGCCAATGCTCGAGTTGGCTTCGTCCACGGTTCCGTACGCCGTGACCCGCGCCGAATCCTTGCCCACGCGGGTTCCGTCACCCAGTCCGGTGCTGCCGTCGTCGCCGGTGCGGGTGTAGATCTTGGACAGGCGGTTGCCCATGGGGTCGCTCCGGATCAGTGTCGCGCGCGGGCGGTGGCGCCCAGCCGCAGGGCCTGGTGCACGCCGACGTGCACGATCAGGACGAGCCCCACGTAGATCGAGGTGGTGCGCAGGTAGGGGATGAACCAGTCGCTGTAGTTCTTCCACCAGCCGCCCAGCGTCGGCTCGACCACGCTGTCGCTGAGCCAGTAGAAACTGCCCTGGCTGATCAGGTGGCAGACCACCACCGAGCCGACCAGGCTGGCCACCACCAGGCCCAGTGCGCCGACATCGCTCGCCGGCTGCAGGCGGCGCAGCAGCGAGCCGCCCATCCACATCGTGAAGTACGCCGGGACCAGGAACCAGTAGGCGGCCGACATGCAGTAGTGCGTCCAGAAGTCGATCCCCTGGCTGCGGATCACCACGAAGTCGATCAGCACTGCCAGGCCCATCAGCGCGGGAAACGCGCCGCGGCTCCAGTTGCGCAGGTAGTAGCCGCCGATGAAGAACACGGCCCAGGAAGCATCCGGGATGGGTCCGAAGTGGGTCACGGCGGTCGGCAGGTGCAGGCGCGTGGCCATCAGTGCGACGAGCATGGCAAGGATGGTGGCGCGCTGGGCGTTCGGGGTCATGTGCGGATTCCAGTTGCTCAAGCGGCCATTCTAGCGGACGGCCGTCGCCGATGAGGTAACGAGGCAGCGCTTATCATGGCGCCATGATTCGACGACACGACGTATTGATCATTGGCGGCGGCCTGGTCGGCGCCAGCCTGGCCATTGCGCTGGATGGCCACGGGCTGGACGTGGGGCTGGTCGAAGCAACGCCTGAAGGCGCCATGCCCGCAGTCTTCGACCAGCGCAACCTGAGCTTCGCTGCGGCAACCGTGAACGCACTGGGCGCACTGGGCGTGATGGACAAACTGGGCTCGCCCACGGGCCCGATCAGGCGCATCCATGTCAGCCGGCAGGGTGATTTCGGCCGCGTGCTGCTGGAGGCCGCCGACTACGGTCGCGAATACTTCGGTCAAGTGGTGGTCGCGCGTGACTTCGGTGCTGCGCTGGAGGCCAGGCTCGCTGAACTCGGGCACCTGACCCGCTACCGGCCTGCGCGCTTCCTGGGGCTGTGCGAAGGCTCGGGCAGCGACGTTCGGGTCATGCGTGTGTCGATCCCTGAATCCGGTGAGCAGGTGATCGAGGCCCGCCTGCTGGTGGGCGCCGACGGCAGCCACGGCGCGGTGCGGCAGGCGCTGGGGATAGCCGTTCGCGCACACGATTACGCGCAGACCCTGTTCGTGGCGCGGATGCGCGCGGACAAGGCGCCCGACGGAACCGCCTACGAACGCTTCACCAGCGACGGGCCCACGGCGCTGCTGCCGCGCGGCGATCGGCAGTACGGTGTGATCCACGCCGTAGCTGCGAAAGAAGCCCAAACCGTCGCTGGCCTCGGCGATGAGGCGTGGCTGGCGCGGATCCAAGGCGTGTTCGGGTGGCGCGTCGGCCGCTTCACCGCCACCGGCGAGCGTGCCGCCTATCCGATCATGCAGCTGCTTGCCGAGCGGACCACGGACCGACGCGCGCTGCTGCTGGGCAATGCCGCGCAGACGATCCATCCGATTGGCGCGCAGGGCTTCAACCTCGGACTGCGTGACGCGCTGACGCTGTCCGAGCTGCTGGGCGGCGCGGCCGATCCCGGCGCACCCGCGGTATTGGACGCCTATGTGGAGCGACGCAGCGAGGATCGCAGGCGCACCGTGGAGTTTTCCGACGGGCTGGCGCGCCTGACTTCGAACCCGCTGCCCCTGCTCCGGCCGCTGCGCAGTATCGGCATGCTGGCCGCCGCGGCGTCGCCGTCGATCCAGTCGATGCTGGTGGGCGGGGCGATGGGATTCCGCGGCCATGTGCCGGCGCTGTGCCGCGAGGCACGGGCGTGAGCCGCCGCGGGATGCTGGACACGGTCGTGGTCGGTGGCGGCGTGGTGGGCGCGGCCTGCGCGCTTTCGCTGGCGCAGGCGGGGCTGGGCGTTGCACTGGTGGAGGGCCGCGAAGCTGCAGCGTGGTCGGCCGCAGCACCGGACCTGCGGGTGTTCGCCATCGCACCGGACAACGCGGAAGTTCTGCAAAGTCTCGGCGCATGGAGCGGGGTGCTGCGGAGTCGGGCCCATGCTTACCGGCGCATGCGCGTATGGGACGCGGCCGGCGGCGGGGAGCTGGGCTTCGATGCCGACGCGCTGGGTCGGGAGCAACTGGGCTGGATCGTCGAGAACAGCCTGCTGCAGGAGCGCCTGTGGTCGTTGCTTGCGGGCGCCGGGGTGCAGGTGCTGTGCCCGGCACGGGTCGAGTCGATGGAACAGGATGAAAGCAGCGTGCGCCTGCGCCTGGAGGACGGCACCCGCCTGCAGTCGCGCCTTGCCATCGCCGCCGACGGGGCGCAGTCGACGCTGCGTGAGCTGGCCGGACTGCAGGTCTCGACGCACGATTATCGACAGCGCGGCGTGGTGGCGTTCGTGCAGACCACCGGCTCGCACGAAGACACCGCGTGGCAGCGCTTCCTCCCCGGTGGGCCGCTCGCATTCCTGCCGTTCGCCGAGGGGCGCAGCTCGATCGTGTGGACGCTTCCGGATGCGGAAGCCGAGCGCGTGCTTTCGATCGACGATGCGGTCCTGGGTCGCGAGCTCACCAACGCCTCGCAGGCCCGCCTGGGTGAGGTGACGCTGGTGTCGGAACGCGCGGCATTCCCGTTGCGACGCCAGCTGGCGAAGGACTACGTTGCCGGGCGCGTGCTGGTGGTGGGCGATGCGGCGCACGTGGTGCATCCGCTTGCCGGGCAGGGTGTCAACCTGGGGCTGCGCGACGTGTCCGGCCTGCACGCCAGCATCGTCGATGCGCAGGCGCGTGGCGTGTCGTGGGACGCACCGCATCGGCTGTCGCGCTGGTCGCGCACGCGCCGCAGCGAGAATGCCGCTGCGGCCTACACCTTCGACGCAATCAACCGCCTGTTCTCGAACGAGGAGATGCACAGCAGCCTGCTGCGTGGGCCGCTGCTGGGGCTGGCCGGTCGCGTACCGGGACTGGCCAACGCATTCTGGAGACGCGCTTCGGGGCTTTAGCCATCGGCGCATCCGCCGCGCAGAGCCGTCTTGCTCGCTTCAGCCGGGAATAAACAGAAACACGATCTTCAATAGTCCCTGCAGTCCGCCTTCGGCGGTGCCGGCGATCGCCTTGGCGCCGAGGCTTTTGAGCGCGCGGCGTACGTCTTCCCACCCCAGCGCCGACACGTCCTTCTTCAGCAGATCGGCGACTTCTTCGGCGGTCGGGGTGAGCTTTTTCAGCTCGGAAGCGAATTCTTTTTTGGTTCCGGCTGCAGGTAGTTCCAGCGCTCGGCAAGCTTGAGCAGGGTGTCGAAGCGCACCGCCACCACTTCGCGGTTGCGTTCGCACACGGGCAGCGCGCCGACCTCCAGGATCGCCTGTTCGAACTGCTGCTGGTTGTCCGGATGCTCGATGCGTATCGCCAGGAAGCCTTGCTTGCGGCTGCGTTCGCTGACGTGCCTGGCTCCCGAGCGCAGGTTCTCTTCGGTGGGCACGGTGGCGATGATCCGCTGCATCGCGGCGTCGCTTTCTTCCGGTACCAGCGATCGCCAGCGCGCATAACCGTCGCGCTGCAGCGCCTTGACCTTGGCCGGCGTGACCCGCGGCCGCAGCGCCGCGGCCGCGTTGGAATCGCTCCGCGCGATGGCGCCATCGCGTTCGAGCAACACGAAGATCAGCAGGTCCAGGTCGCGCTTGGTCAGCCACTGGAAGCCCTGCGTCAGGGTCAGGCGCAGGAATTCATTGGCGAACCACGCGGGGTCCTTCAGTTTGATCGGCTGCATGGCGAGGTTCCTGGACAGGTCGCCAGCATCCCGGAAACACGTTGCACGGGTTGAGACGCGCGATGGCGGCGGT
>JBDNHW010000134.1:0-51130 GCA_041688625.1 Pseudoxanthomonas sp. | reverse complement strand
TGAAGATGATGTAGAGCCAACTGCTGCTGCCGAAAAGTCCGTCCATTGCGTGTCCTCTGTCGATGGGTTCCGGTCGGGCCGGTATTCCTGGTGTGGGTCAGCAGCAGCCGTGGTTGCCGTGCTGCTCGCCACCGGCCACGGCCGCGACACCGGTCGTTTCGCCGCGTGCACTGGCGCCGTGGTGGTCGGCAAGGACTTTCGCCACGCTGGCGGTGACGCGCTTGCCCATGGAGATGTGCAGGAATTCGTTGGGGCCGTGGGCATTGGAGTGTGGGCCCAGGACGCCCGTGATCATGAATTGCGCGCCCGGGAACTTCTCGCCGAGCATGCCCATGAACGGGATCGAGCCGCCTTCGCCCATGTACATTGCCGGCTTGCCGAAGGCGGCCTGTGACGCCGCTTCGATCGCCCTGGTCAGCCACGGTGACTGCGCCGGCGCATTCCAGCCGCTGGAGGCTTTCTCCAGCACCAGCTCCACCTTCGCTCCGTAGGGTGGGTCGCGCAGCAGGAGCTCCTTCAGAAGTTCGCCCGCCTTCTTGCCATCCAGGGTCGGCGGCAGGCGCAGGGATAGCTTCACCGCGGTGTGCGGACGCAGCACGTTGCCGGCCGAATCCAGCGATGGCAGACCACCGGCACCAGTGACGGAGAGCGCCGGGCGCCAGGTGCGATTGAGGATGAGTTCCTTGAGATCCTGCTCGACCGGCTGCACGCCGGGCAGGAACGGGAACTTGTCGTGCACTTCGCTGCCCAGCACCTCGGCGACCCTGGTCGCCTGCTGCATCCGCTCCTGGGGAACCTGCACGAACAGGCCTTCTGGCCGGATCCGTCCAGTCACCTCGTCTTCGAGCCGCGTAAGCAGCTGGCGCAGGATACGGAAGCTGGAGGGCACGATGCCCGATGCATCGCCCGAGTGCACGCCCTCGGAAAGCACCTTCACCGAAAAATTGCCGCCGGCCATGCCACGCAGCGACGTCGTGCACCACAGCTGGTCATAGTTGCCGCAGCCCGAATCCAGGCAGACGACGAGCGAAGGCTTGCCGATGCGTTCGGAGAGGTGGTCGACATACGCGGGAAGGTCGTAGCTGCCCGATTCCTCGCAGGCTTCGATCAGGACCACGCAGCGCGCATGGGGCACGCCCTGCTGCTGCAGCGCCTGGATCGCGGCGAGCGAGCCGAACAGCGCATAGCCGTCATCGGCGCCGCCGCGACCGAACAGCTTGCCGTCGCGCAGCACCGGCTTCCATGGCCCCAGCTCATCGTCCCATCCGGTCATTTCCGGCTGCTTGTCCAGGTGTCCGTACAGCAGCACCGTGTCGGCGCCGGTTTCCGGGCCCGTGGCGGGGATCTCGATGAAGATCAGCGGCGTGCGGCCTTGCAGCCGGACCACTTCCAGCTGCATGCCCTGGATCGGCTGCGCCTCGGCCCAGCGCTGCATGAGTGTCACCGCCTCCTCCATGTAGCCATGGGCCACCCAGTCGGCGTCGAACATCGGTGACTTGTTGGGAATGCGGATGTACTCGACCAGCTGCGGAACGATGTCGTCATCCCACTTTTCGGCAACGAATCGATCGATCTTGGCGCTGTCCATGGATTCTCCAGAAAATGTATGTGGCCCGATTCTACCCGTCGCTGCATTGAGGGCTGGTAACCCGCTGTCGCAAGTAGGTATTTCCCCACGGTGCGACGGGGCATGCACCCGCCCTGGCCGGGGCGATGGGCCGATGTGGAGCGGACTGGCGAATGCGGAGACTTTCCAGACCGGCGGACCGGCCTACCGGCCCGGCGGATCCAACCATCGCCACAAGGAGAACTGCCATGAAATCTTTCGCCATCGTGCTCAAGTCACTGGGTCTTTCGCTGCTTCTGGCCACCAGCGCCCTCGCAGCCGACAAGGTCAACATCAACACCGCCGATGCCGCCGCCATCGACGCCGCCCTGCTCAACGTCGGCCCCTCCAAGGCCCAGGCCATCGTCGACTACCGCAAGGCGAACGGCCCGTTCAAGAGCGCCGAGGCGCTGGCCATGGTCAAGGGCATTGGCCTGAAGACTGTCGAGAAGAACCGCGACCGCATCGAGGTCGGCCGCTCCTCGGCGCCCAAGCCGGCTGCAAGCGCGGCTGCCCGGGCCAAGCCCAAGCCGGTCGCTCGCCGCTGAATCACCCGTGTCCCTGTCCTGCCTGACGGGCAGGCCGGGGAAAGGCGCAGGAAGCGCGGGATACAGGCACGGAAGCCGACAAGGACGTACCGATCGCAGCAACACCACCGCCCGGTGCACAGGATGTGCGCCGGGCGGTTTCATGGGCGCGGGTAGACTGGGCCGTACCCTCCATGAAAGGTGCTGCATGCGGCAGGCTCAGGAATCCCAGGTCATCCCGGCCAACGAGTACCGGCGCGAGCGCTGGAAGAACGGGCTCGGCTGGACCCGCGAGATCGTGCGGTGGCCCGATCGCGACGACTGGTCGTGGCGCCTGTCGATCGCCGAGATCGAACAGGACTCGCGATTTTCGAGCTTTCCTGGAGTCGACCGGGAACTGGTGCTGCTGCAGGGCAACGGCCTGCGGCTCCGCTTCGACGATGGCGAGGTGCGAACGCTGCAGCCTGCGCACGAGCGGTACCGTTTCGCCGGCGAGCGCGGGGTGACGGGGGAACTCGTCGACGGGCTGACCCACGACTTCAACCTGATGTGGCGGCGCGATCGGATCAAAGCAGAGTTGATGTACAGGCCACTGGTGGGACCGATGCTGTTCTTCGCCGAACCCGGTACCACCTGGGCCGTGCACCTGTTGGCGGGCCAGGCCCAGTTCGACAAGTCCAGCAGGTTGCCATCAATGTGGACCGGTGACACCGCCCTGCTGGTCGCAGGGCAGGGTCGACAGCGGTTCGCGCTCGAAGGCGGCGGGGAACTCCTGGCAATCAAGCTGACGTCGCTGGAGCCAGGCTAGCGACAAACGCGCGGTGGTCAATTGCGGTCGTCGCGGGTCCACACGCCGCCGTGCTCGACCTTCACCGGGAATTTGGCCACCGGCGAGTAGGCGGGCGCAGAGAGTGCCTTGCCATCGCGGATATCGAAGCGGGCGCCATGCAGCACGCATTCCACCGACGCAGTAGCCGGGTCGAAGCCGCCGGCGGAGAGTTCGAAGTCCTCGTGGCTGCACTTGTCCTCAAGCGCGAAAAGCTCACCGTCGAGGTTGAACACCAGGATTGGAACGGCGGTGACTTCGTCCCACGTACTCTTCATCTCGCCCGGCAGCAGGTCGCTGGTGGGGCACACGAAGGTCCAGGTCTCACTCACTCTTCCGTCTCCAGAGATTTCTCCAGCACTTCGAACCGGAGATCGTCGCGCCTCGGAATGCCGAAACGGGTGTCGCCGTAGGGAAATGGCTTCTTGATGCCAGTGCGCGTGTAGCCACGCCGCTCGTACCAGGCAATCAGTTCATCACGTATGTCGATGACCGTCATGCGCATGAGCGGAAGGCCCAGTTCCTCGCGTGCATGACGCTCCGCCTCCACGATGACTTGGCTGCCAAGCCCCCTGGCCTGCCCGTCGGGCCGTACCGAAAACATCCCCAGGTAGCCGGCGCCGCTCTCTTCGGCAACGTGCACGCAGGCCACCATCGCGCCATCGCGTTCGGCGATGATCACGCTGCTCCGAGAACGCTGGATATCGGCCAGCAGCACCTCCGGATCGACGCGCTGTCCGTCGAGCAGGTCGGCCTCGGTGGTCCAGCCCTGGCGGCTCACCTCGCCCCGGTAGGCCGATGTCACCAACTCCACCAGCGCGGGAACGTCGGCCGTGGTGGCATGGCGGAACTGTAGTTCCTGCATGTAAGGGTTCTGGGCTCGAGGTGGCGACTGGCGCGAGAATCAGGCCAGCAGGCTGCTGGATTTCTTCAGCGCCTTGATGAAGTGCTCGATCTCCTCGTGCGTGTTGTAGAACGCGAACGATGCCCTGCACGTGGCGGCCACGCCGTAAAACTGCAGCAGCGGGTGCGCGCAATGCTGGCCGGACCGGATTGCCACGCCTTCCAGGTCCAGCAGCGTCGCCAGGTCGTGGGCGTGCGCGCCTTCGACCAGGAAAGAGATCACCGCCGCCTTGCCCGGCGCGGTGCCGAAGATCCGCAGGCCGTCGATCTTCAGCAGCTCTTCGGTGGCGTGGGCCAGCAGTTCGCTCTCCCGCGACTCCACGTTGTCCATGCCCAGAGCCTGCAGGTAGTCCACCGCAGCGCCCAGTCCCACGAAGCCGGCGATGTTGGGAGTGCCGGCCTCGAACTTGTGCGGTCCGTCGTTGAACACCGTCCCGGCGAAGCTCACTTCCCGGATCATCTCGCCGCCGCCGATGAAGGGCGGCATCGAATCGAGGTGCTCGCGCCGCGCCCAGAGCGCGCCGGTGCCGGTCGGTCCGCACATCTTGTGCCCGGTGAGCGCGTAGAAGTCGCAACCGATCGACGCAATGTCCAGTGCACGGTGCGGCGCCGCCTGCGAACCGTCGATGACCGTCACGATGCCGCGCTTGCGCGCTTCGCGGCAGATCTCCCGGACCGGGTTCACCGTGCCCAGCACGTTGCTCACGTGCGTCAGCGCCAGCAGCTTCACCTGCGGCGTCATCGCCGCGTGCAGCGCAGCCATGTCCAGCGTGCCGCCGAGGTTGATCTCCACGACCCGGATTTCGGCCCCGGTGCGCTTGGCGACCAGTTGCCAGGGCACGATGTTGGCGTGGTGCTCCATGCGCGACACCAGGATCACGTCGCCCGCCTTCAGGTAGGGCAGGGCCCATGAGTACGCGACCAGGTTGATGGCAAAGGTGGTGCCGCTGCACAGCACCAGTTCGTCGGTGCGCACGTGGAGGAAATCAGCGAGCTTGCGCCGCGCACCTTCGTAGGCCTCGGTCGCTTCGGTGCCCAGCGTATGCACGGCCCGGCTGACGTTGGCGTTGTGCATGCGGTAGTGCTCGTCCATGGACCCGATCACCGAGTCGGGCTTCTGCCCGGTGTTGGCGCTGTCCAGGTACACCAGCGGCTTGCCGTGGACCTGCCGGCGCAGCAGCGGGAAGTCGCCGCGTACCTTGGCCCAGTCGACGTCGCATCCGTTGGACGCCATCACGCGCGCCTCGCTGCTCATATCGCACCCGCCGCAGCGAGCGCCAGATCGAGGTGGCCCGCCAAGGCCGTGGACACGGCACCGTTCTCCACCACTCCCAGCGGCTCGCGGCAGAACGCGGCAGTGAGCAGCTGCTGCGCCTGTGCTTCGGGCAGCCCGCGCGACCGCAGGTAGAACAAGGCATTGGCATCGAGTCGGCCTACCGTGGCACCGTGCGCGGCCTTGACTTCATCGGCATGGATTTCCAGCACCGGCTGGGTGTCGATCTCGGCACCCTCGGACAGGAGCAGGTTCTTGTTGGACAGCATCGCGTCGGTACCGTCGGCACCCTGGCGGATCAGGATGCCGCCGTGGAAGACCGCGCGACCGCGACCGGAGCCCAGCCCGCGCCAGGTGAGTTCGCAGCCGGTGTCGCGCCCGACATGGTCGATGCCCAGGCGGGTATCGACGTGGCGTCGTCCACCTGCGAGCAGCACGCCGTTCGCGACCAGCCGTGCATTGTCGCCTTCCAGGCGCACGTTCAACTCGTGGCGGGAGAGGGCCGCGCCCAGCTCGAGGTCGACGCGCTGGTAGCGTGCGTCTCGCGCCAGCACCGCGTCGGTTCGCAACAGGTTGGTGCCGCGGTCACTGTCCCGCTGTACCCGCGCATGATCCAGTCGCGCCCCCTTGGCCAGATGTATGTGGCTCAATGTATTGGCCATGTGCGCGTGCGAATCGGCTGCCACATGATGCTCGACCAGCGACAGCCTTGCGCCGTCGCGCAGCTCGATCAGGTTTCGCAGGTGCCATGCGCGATCCTCGGTATCGCTGGCCCCGACGAAAACCACGTGCAGCGGCGCATCTCCTTCGACTCCGGCACCGGCTTCACCTCGCAGCAGCACCCCTTCGCTGGCAAGGGCTGCATTGAGTCGCGCGAATATTTCCTCGCTGCGCTCGAACCTGCGCGAGAGGAAGCGAGCCGAGTCGCCACCGGAAGCCAGGGCCTCGGAGAGCAGCTGTACGCTGAACCCCTGGGGCAGCCCGTCAAGGTCGGACAACGCCGGTGCATGACGACCATTGACCAACACCAGTCGAGGCGCCGGGATGCCTGCCAGGAGGTCGACATCGATCGCAGGCGCCTCCACGACCGCACTGAAACGGCGTCGCTCCAGCGCGCGCAGGGAAGTGTACTTCCAGGCCTCGTTGCGCGGGCCCGGCAAGCCATCATGCAGCACCTGGTCGAGCACCGAACGGCGCGCGGCATCCCCTTCGAAGCCCTCCGCCAGCGACTGCAGCAGGACGCTCATCAGGCGGCCTCGCCCGGCGCCACGCGATCCTTGAGCCAGGCGTAGCCGTGTGCTTCCAGCTCCAGCGCCAGCTCCGGCCCACCGCTCTCCACGATGCGGCCGTCGGAGAGCACGTGGACCACGTCGGGCTTGATGTAATCGAGCAGGCGCTGGTAGTGCGTGATGACCAGGAACGCGCGCTCCGGCGAGCGCAGCGCGTTGACGCCTTCGGCCACGTTCTTGAGCGCGTCGATGTCCAGCCCGCTGTCGGTTTCATCCAGGATCGCCAGTTTCGGCTCGAGCACGGCCAGCTGGAAGATCTCGTTGCGCTTCTTCTCGCCGCCGCTGAAGCCTTCGTTGACCCCGCGGTGCAGCAGGTCGTCCTTGAGGTGCAGCACCGACAGCTTCTTCCGGACCAGCTTCAGGAACTCCATCGAGTCCAGCTCCGGCTCGCCGCGCACCTTGCGCTGTGCATTCAGTGCGGCGCGCAGGAAGTAGGTATTGTTGACGCCCGGGATCTCCACTGGGTACTGGAAGGCCAGGAACACGCCAGCGGCGGCGCGTTCTTCCGGCGCCAGCTCCAGCAGGTCCCTGCCTTCATAGAGTACCGAGCCTTCGGTAATCTCGTAGCCTTCGCGCCCGGACAGGATATTGCCCAGGGTCGATTTACCTGCGCCATTGGGGCCCATCAAGGCATGCACCTGTCCCGGCTGTATGTCGAGCGACAGGCCTTTCAGGATGTCCTTGCCGCCGATGCTTGCGTGGAGGTTTTCAATCTTGAGCATTGCGTTTTCCATTCCTGTGGGAGCGCCCTATGGGCGCGATGTGTTCCGTGGCCGGTGATGCCTGTCGCGCCCATGGGGCGCTGCTTCAGGGAGTCAACCGACGCTGCCTTCCAGACTGACTTCGAGCAGCTTCTTGGCTTCCACCGCGAATTCCATCGGCAGCTCGCGGAACACCTGCTTGCAGAAGCCGTCCACGATCAGGCTGACCGCGTCTTCCTGGCTGATGCCGCGCGCGCGGCAGTAGAACATCTGGTCATCGGAAATCTTGGAAGTGGTGGCCTCGTGCTCGACCGTCGCATCAGGGTGTTTGACCTCGATGTACGGGAAGGTGTGTGCGCCACACTTCTTGCCGATGAGCAGGCTGTCGCACTGGGTGTGGTTGCGCGCGCCGGCAGCCGACGCGGCCACCTTCACCAGGCCGCGATAACTGTTCTGGCCGCGGCCGGCGCTGATGCCCTTGCTGACGATCTTGGACTTGGTGTTGCGGCCGATGTGGATCATCTTGGTGCCGGTGTCGGCCTGCTGGCGATGGTGGGTCAGGGCGACGGAGTGGAACTCGCCCACCGAGTCGTCGCCCAGCAGCACGCATGACGGGTACTTCCAGGTGATTGCCGAACCGGTTTCGACCTGGGTCCAGCTGACCTTGCTGCGCGCGCCGCGGCATTCGGCGCGCTTGGTCACGAAGTTGTAGATGCCGCCCTTGCCGTTCTCGTCGCCCGGGTACCAGTTCTGAACGGTGCTGTACTTGATCTCGGCATCCTCCAGCGCCACCAGCTCGACCACCGCGGCGTGCAGCTGGTTCTCGTCGCGCATTGGCGCCGTGCACCCTTCCAGGTAGGACACGTAGGACTTGTCCTCGGCGATGATCAGGGTGCGTTCGAACTGGCCGGTGTGGCCGGCGTTGATGCGGAAGTAGGTGCTCAGCTCCATCGGGCAGCGCACGCCCCTGGGAATGAACACGAAGCTGCCGTCGGAGAACACGGCCGAGTTGAGCGCTGCGAAATAGTTGTCGCCGGTCGGAACCACGCTGCCCAGGTACTGCCTGACCAGGTCGGGGTACTCGCGCACCGCTTCGCTCATCGAGCAGAAGATCACGCCCTTTTCGGCCAGCTCCTTGCGGAAGGTGGTGCCGACGGAGACCGAGTCAAACACCGCGTCCACCGCGACTCCGGCCAGCTTGGCGCGTTCGTGCAGGGGCACGCCGAGCTTGTCGTACACGTCGAGGAGTTCTTGGGGCACCTCGTCGAGCGAGGCGTATTTGGCTTTGGGCGCGGAGTAGTAGCTGACCGACTGCAGGTCGATCGGCGCGATGTCGAGCTTCGCCCAGTCCGGCACCGGCATGGTCAGCCAGTGGCGGTAGGCCGCCAGGCGCCAGTCGGTCATCCACTGCGGCTCCTCTTTCTTGGCCGACAGGGCGCGCACGACGTCCTCGCTGAGCCCGGGGTCAAAGCTGTCGGACTCGATGTCGGTGACGAAACCGGCATCGTAACGGCGTCCCAGCTGCTCCAGGATGCCGGCGTTCTTGGTGGGGACTGCTTCTGCTGTGGTGGCCATGGGGCTGCCTCTATGTTTGGCTAGCGGTGATGCGCGCGGGGATGGATTTGCGCGGCGCAGCGGTTGAACGGGGGGTCGCGGCTGGTGGCTTGAGCATCTGGGCGAGGGTGACACCGCGCAGCGCCTCGGCGACCACGTCGTTGATGAGCCGCCAGTTCGCGCGGACGCCGCACTTGCTGGCGAGGGTGCACTGGCTGTCGTGCTGGCTGCACTCGGTCATGGCCAGCGGCCCCTCCATGGCCTCGACCACCTGGATCAGGCTGATGTCGGCCGCGTCCTGGTTCAGCCGGTAGCCTCCATGGACACCGCGAATCCCTTCCACCAGGCCCGCCTGCGCCAGCGGCTTCAGCAGCTTGCTGACGGTAGGAGCCTCGAGCCCGGCCAGTTCTGCCAGGTCCGCCGCGCTCAGCACCTCGCCCGGCCGCGAAGCGAGCACGGTCAGAACCACAGTGGCGTAATCGGTGAGCTTGGTGACGCGGAGCATGGGGCGCGGGATCCTCTATACAGGACCAAAAGTGTACTCTTTTAAGTCGCTGGGGCCAAGCTCGATCGCCTGCCCGGACAGCTGCGGTTGATCAATGCATCGGTGTCGAAGAACGAGGCACATCTTAGGCAATGCTTCGATTCGCACAGGGTCACGGCTTGACCATCGCGGATCAGGAGCGTCATCGGCGTGGCGATCACCACGCGTACAGGCGACAATACGTGTTCCCCACGCTGGAAGATGCAATGGCGCGCAAGATCGCAACCCGCAAATCCGCCATCCACGGCAACGGCATGTTTGCCGTGAAGCCGCTGAAGAAGGGCGACCGCCTGATCGAGTACATCGGCAAGCTGCGCACGCATGCGCAAGTGGACAAGGACGACTCTGGCGACGTCGACAGCGGGCACACGTTCCTGTTCACGCTCAACGACAAGTACGTCATCGATGCCAACTACGGCGGCAACGAGGCGCGCTGGATGAACCACAGCTGCGATCCGAATTGCGAGGCGGTGACCGAGGAACACGATGGCAAGGACCGCCGGAAGGACCGGGTGTTCATCGAGGCCATCCGCGGCATCGAGCCCGGCGAGGAGCTGTCCTACAACTACGGGATCACCCTGGAAGAGCGGCACACGCCACGCCTGAAGGACGTCTGGGAGTGCCGCTGCGGCTCGAAGACGTGCACCGGGACCATGCTCCAGCCCAAGCGCTGACCGGGGCCGGCGTATTGTCCTTTGGGACGATGCGCGCACCGGCGCGGCCGTGCACTATGGCCGCATCCAGGAACCAGGAATTCAGATGACGTCTTCAATCCAGGGCAAGGTGGCCGTGGTCACCGGCGCGGCCAGCGGCATCGGCAAGGCCATCGCCGAGACGCTTGCCGCGGCTGGCGCGCGCGTTGCCATAGCGGACCTCAACCTCGAGGGTGCACAGGCCGTGGCCGACCAGATCACGGCAGCGGATGGGCAGGCGCTGGCGGTGGCGATGGACGTCACCGACGAGGGTGCGGTCAACAGCGGCGTCGCGACGGTGGTGGAGCGATTCGGGCCGGTCGACATCCTGGTGTCCAACGCCGGCATCCAGATCGTCAATTCGATCGAGAACTACGCGTATTCCGACTGGAAGAAGATGCTGGCGATCCACCTCGACGGAGCGTTCCTGACCACCAAGGCGGTGCTGCCGCACATGTACGCCTCGAGCGATGCGGGCCAGAGTCGTGGCGGTGTGGTGATCTACATGGGTTCGGTGCACTCCCACCAGGCCTCGCCGCTGAAGTCGGCCTACGTCACCGCCAAGCATGGGCTGCTCGGTTTGGCCAGGGTGCTGGCGAAGGAGGGCGGCAAGCACGGTGTTCGCGCCAACGTGGTGTGCCCCGGTTTCGTGCGCACGCCTCTGGTGGAGAAGCAGATCCCCGAACAGGCGAAGGAGTTGGGCATCCCCGAAGCCGAAGTGATCAGCCGGGTCATGCTGGGGCAGACGGTGGACGGCATCTTCACCACGGTCGAAGACGTGGCACAGACGGTGAAGTTCCTGTGCGAGTTCCCGAGCAATGCGCTCACCGGGCAAAGCCTCATCGTCAGCCACGGCTGGCACATGCAGTAGGGCTTTCAGTCGAGAGAAGCGGGCAGATCCCCGATGGCCTGGTTGAAGCGGATCACGATCCGCTGGTCCTCGATCCGCGTGGACTCCGCGTTCAAGGTGCCCAGCATGCCGACCATTGCCGGCTCCAGCTGGTACAGCGGCTCGTCATCGGCGTAGTCAGCCAGCCACAGGTTGAGCAGCATGCGGGTCTGCTCGTCCACGCGCTGCCCAGGCGCCGCCGGCTGCACGTCGTCGATCGTGGGCTGGTCCAGGTAAACCGCGTAGGCGACAGGATCGTATCGAAGTGCGCTGCTCATGGTGATCCGTGCCACCGGTGCCGAAGCCCGGCCAGGTGAAGACGCATCTGCAAAAAATGCCATCTGCAATCTCTGCCCGGTCGCCGGTATCGTGAGCTTTGGATCCCGCGCGGTGAGCGTGAACAGGCCTCCGAGCACTTCGTGATCCTGTGGGAACGCGGCTTCCAGGTACTGCTGGACTTCGGGCGCAGTGACGCTCACTTCCTGGCCCTGGACTTCCACCGCCATCGCGCCGCCGGCACCGAGCAGCAGCGTCAGTGACGCGGCCATCAGGAACGTCTTCAAGTTCAATGTCATGGCATTCAATCCAGTCGCACGACGACGAGGCCATTCTCGATCCCGGTCGAGGCGATGCGCTTGCCCGAGGGGAGCTTGCGCAACAGCTCGCTGTCGAGGCGGTACACCGGGACCTGCTGGGCATATTCGGCGAGCACCGTGTTGAGCAGCTGGCGCGTGCCGCCCTGCAGGAGCGCGCCTGAGCCTGGAATGTGCACGCTCAGCAGTTCCGGGTCCTGGAGATGCAAACCCTGCGTTGTCGGGTCGTACCGCAGGTTGCTGGCGAGGGCGAAGCGACCGGTGCGCATTTCACTGCTGCCCATCGCACTGAGGCCCACGTCGAAGTCGAGGCGCAACCGGGTGTCTCCTGCAGGAAGACTGATGCGTGGGTTGCTGAGTCGGGCCGACACCAGACCACCCATCTTGTCGAACTTACGTGGAAAACTGTCGTCCAGGTAGCGCTGCAGCTGCGGCGCGGTGAAGGCGACGCGGTTGCCGAGCCAGCCGGTGATCGTGTTGACGGTCTGGCAGCCGGCGAGAAGCAACAGGCCAAACAGGAAAATCGGGGTCAATGGACGGGCGCGCATCGCGTGTCTCCAGTAAATGAACATGCACCATAGCCAGCAGCGGTGAATGCAGGCTCAATGTTCCTGAAGTCAGTCCAGGGCAGGGGCAGGCGATGCGGAAGTGATCCTCCACTGTTCGCCATCACGATGTGCGCGGTACCAGACGATGATTTCGCGGCTGTCGTTGATCCGCAGCACGACCGGGCTTCCCATTGCGTCAGGCATCGCGTTCCTGATCGTCATCGACGCTTACGGGGGCACCGAAGATGGCCCGGATTGCATCAGGGGCAGGGGGTCGTACGCGCCTTTGGCGCCGTAGATCCCGTAATGAAGATGCGGGGGCGTGCCGCGAGCATTGCCGGTGGAGCCGACGAATCCAAGCGCGTCGCCGGGCATGATGACGTCACCTTCATCGAGCCCAGGCGTCCAGTCATCGAGATGCGCATAATAGTGGCGCTCGCGCGCAGGTCCGAGCACCCAGACCTGCTTGCCGCCCAGGCCGGTGTCGCGGACCGACACCACCAGCCCGCGCGTTGCGCTCAGTACCGGTGTCCCGCGATTGGCGAAGATGTCGACTCCGGCGTGGGCGCGGTCGCTGCCGCGCGGTGCGCCGAAGGTGTTGGCGATTTGCGAAGGCTCCACACCGAGCAGCGGCACTGGCAGTGTCGCCGGTGGCGGCATGCGTGACAGGTCCCACAGGGTGCGGGTCCGCAGCATGAAAGGCTGGCTCCACAGCCAGGCCGCAACGAGCGCTGCCACGAAAAGGAACAGGATCGTCAGCAGCAGTCTTCGCAAGAGCCTCGCGCCCGGACGGTGTCGTGGTGTCGAGGCGGCCACGGACTGCAGTGCCGCTCAGGCCTGCTTGAGCTGCTGCTGGAGCTTGAGCTTGAGCGCTTCGTCGATGCCCATCTGCCTGGCGAGCTCGTCGAGATAAGCGCGCTCCATGAAGTTCTGTTCGTCGGCGGCCAGCAGGCTGGCGAGGTACATTTCGGAGGCGATCTCGGGAGTGGTGGCCGCACGCGCCACCTCGCCTGGATCCAGCGGTTTCTCCAGCTCCGCATGCAGCCACTGCTGGAGTTCCGAATCCGGATCGATCCGGGTGAACTCACCTTCGATGGCCTCGCGCTCGCGAGCATCGATGTGGCCGTCGGCCTTGGCCGCGGCAACCAGTGCCTGGAGGATGGCCTTGCTGTGGAGTTCGACCTGGGCAGGGGGCAGACGATCCACGGTCTGCACCTGAACGTCACCCGCGCCTTGCTGTTGCTGGTAATCGGTGTAAGCGCGGTAGGCCATGACTCCGATAGCGGCCAGGCCGCCATAGGTTGCAAGCTTGCGCGTGGTCTTGTTCTTGCCCAGAAGCAGCCCGAGTGCGCCGCCAGTCAGCGCGCCCTTGCCGAAGTCCGCGTTGAGGGTGTTCGCCAAGCCGCCCTTGCCGGGTGTGGCTGCTCCTAGCAGCGCGCCCAGCTTTCCGCTGGCGGAGCCGCCCAGCAAGCTGCCGAGTCCGGCTTTTGGCTGCATCTCGCTGCCTTTCGAAGGCACCGCTGATGTGCCGCCTTGGGCGGACTGGAGCAACTGATCGAGGAAACCCTGGATATTCATGCGCATTCCATTGTGTTGAGGGATTGGACTGATCTAGGGTCACGGCATGCACTCGTCAAGTGCGCAGCCGCTTGCAGTACGTTTTCCTGGCTCCTGAAACGACTCGGGACGGCAGCGCCGTCCCGAGCAGGTAGTGCGTGACGCGCTGCGCTCAGGCGGCGGCGTCCTTCAACTTCTTCAGCGGGCGCACCTTGACCTTGACCGAGGCCGGCTTGGCGGCGAACCACTGCTCTTCCTTGGTGAAGGGGTTGATGCCCTTGCGCTTGGCCTTGGCCGGCACGCTGACCGAGGTGATCTTCAGCAGGCCGGGCAGGGTGAACGAACCCGCGCCCTTCTTGCTGATCGAACCAGCGACAGCGTTCTCGAGCGAGGCCAGCACCGCACGCACGTCCTTGGGGGCGACGCCTGCGCTCTCCGACAGGTGCGCTACGAGGCCGGACTTGGTCAATGCTTCCTTGATGGGTTTCGGTGCAGCCGGTTTGGCGGCGGCGGCTTTCTTGGGAGCGGCCTTCTTGGGCGCAGCCTTTTTCGTGCTCTTTGCCATAAGTGTCCTGTTATCGTCGAAAGGTGGGTAATCGGGCCGAACTTGCCGGCCTGCGCAATGTAGGGCATGCGCGGGGCTACGCCAAGCCCAAAACGTCCTGTATCAGGGCTTTTTTTGCGTAACCGGCGAATTGGTGCCTGGCCAGCGGCTTGGATATGGGACTTTGGTGCAAGTGCGTGCCTGCCCCCACGAACGAATGGACGCGCCTGAAGTGCGTGGCGGGTGCCAGGGGCCTCCAGCCAAGGCCACGATGCGCGTCCCTTTGCTGCACCCGCGCGGCTGCATTGCGCAGCCATGAGGTTTGCCCGATGTCCTGCGTTCGATCACCTGAGAACAGGGTGTCGCCGGGGCGGAAGCCAGATCCAGGACAGCACAACCACTGCGGCGAAAGCCGAGTACGCCGCCACGAACACCCACCACGGTGCGTCGAAGAAGATCAGCCGCGACAGCCAGTGTTCGACGAAGGAGTCGCCATAGGACGTCTGCCCCGCCTTTCGCCTGAGGGTCTGTTCCCAGATCGTCAGTGGACAGACGCGGCCCAGCCAGGCCTGCAGCACCACTATGCTGATCAGTGCGAGATGCGTCACGCGCAGGCCGAAGTGCCGGATCCAGCCCCAGCCGCGCCATCCTCCCAGCAGGATGGCCAACTGTCCGAGCACCACGAACAGCACGATTCCAACGTGCACCACGAGTATCAGGTCGGCCAGCCAGCGGGCCACGGCGGGAGACAGCATGTCCACGATCTACGTCCACCAGAAGAGCGGTGTTTGCCACTTCACTGCATGCCTCTGCAACGCCGCCTGATCGGTGCTCCGCATCCTCTTTGCGCCGCGTGTCGAACCGAGGCAGCGTTGCAGTCGCGCCAATTCAGTCGTGCTCCTGTGCGGGGCGCCAGGCCTCCACCAGTTTCTGCTGCACGGCCCCGGGCACGGGTTCGTAATGGCTGAAGTCCAGGCTGTAACGCCCTTTGCCGGCCGTCACCGATTTCAGTTCCGCAGGGTAGCCATCGAGTTCCGAAAGCGGCACCTGTGCCTTGACCACGATTTCGCCACGGCCTGCGTCCGTGCCGTGGATGCGCGCGCGTTTGGACGAGAGCCCGCCGGTGATGTCGCCAACATGGTCTTCGGGTGCGCTGACTTCGAGGTCCACGATCGGCTCCAGCACCTGTGGTTTGGCTTTGAGGATCGCGTCCATGAAGGCACGCTTGCCCGCCGCGACGAAGGCCACCTCCTTGCTGTCCACGGCGTGGTGCTTGCCGTCGTACACCGTCACGCGCACGTCCTGGATCGGAAAGCCGGCGATCGCGCCGCCCCGCAGCACCTGGCGCACGCCTTTCTCCACCGCCGGCAGGAACTGCCCCGGGATCGTGCCGCCCTTCACCGCATCGACGAATTCGAATCCGCCACCGCGCGGCAGCGGTTCGACGCGCAGGAACACCTCGCCGAACTGGCCGGCGCCCCCGGTCTGCTTCTTGTGCCGGTGATGGCCTTCGGACGGTGCGGCGATGGTTTCGCGATAGGCGATGCGGGGCACGTGCGAGGTGACTTCCACCCCGTGCCGTTCGCGCAAGCGGTCCAGGTTCACGCGCAGGTGCAGGTCCGAGAGACCACGGAGCACGGTCTGGTTGGTCTCCGCCTCGTGTTCGACGTGCAGGCACGGATCCTCTTCGGCCAGTCGCTGCAGCGCCGTGGCCAGTTTCTGCTCCTTGCCCTTGCGCGTCGCCTCGACCGCGAGCCCGAACATGGGCTGCGGGAAGTCGATCGGTGCCAGGTGGATATGGTCTTCGTCGTGGCTGTCGTGCAGTACAGCGTCGAAGTGCAGGCCCTCGATCTTGGCCACCGCCGCGATGTCGCCCGGGATGGCCTGCTCGACCTCGATATGGTCCTTGCCATGGATCCGGTAGAGGTGCGCCACCTTGAACGGCCTGCGGCCATCGTCGACGAACAGCTGTGTGTCCTTGCGTACCGTGCCCTGGAACACGCGGAAGATACCCAGCTTGCCCACGAAAGGATCGTTCACCAGCTTGAAGACATCCGCGATGACATGTGCATCGGGATCGGGAACTGCACGGATCGGTTGCGCGTGCTCACCGCTTCCCTTCTCGAATGCGGGCGCGTTGCCTTCGGCCGGATTGGGGAAGAGCCTGGCCGCGATGTCCAGCAGTTCGGGAATGCCGGCGCCGCTACGCGCCGAGGCAAAGCACACCGGCACCAGGTGTCCTTCGCGCAGGCACTGCTCGAACGCATCGTGCAGCTCCTTCCCGGCAAGCCCGTTTTCGCCCAGGTCCAGGTAGTGCTCCATCACCGTCTCATTGACCTCGACCACCTGGTCGATGATCTTCTGGTGCCATTCGGACACCGGGCCAAGGTCGCTGTCGCCGTCGGACTGCCCGAAACAGTCGACCACGCGCGTGCCGCCGTCGGCAGGCAGGTTGAGCGGCAGGACTTCGGCCCCGAACTCCTCGCGCAGCGCTTCCAGCACGCCGCGACAGTCGGCGGCCTCGTGGTCGATCTTGTTGATGACGATCGCGCGGCACAGATTGCGCTGCTGCGAACGGTCCATCAGCCGACGGGTGCCGTGCTCGACCCCGGTGCTGGAGTCGACCACCATCAGCACCGTTTCCACTGCCGACATGGCGGACAGGGCCGGACCGCGGAATTCCGGGTAGCCGGGAGTATCGATAAGGTTCAAATGCGCTGGCGCTTCCCGACCGGACGCGTAGTCGATGCAAGCGATGGCGCTGTCCAGCGAATGACCACGCGCCTTCTCCATGGGATCGAAGTCGGACACGGTCGTGCCCCGTTCGATGGTGCCTGCGGTCTGCAGCGCGCCGCCGGCATGGAGCAGGGCTTCGAACAAGGTCGTCTTGCCGGCGCCGGGGTGGCCAGCCAAGGCCACGTTACGGATCTGTTCTGTCGAATGTGGCATGAGGCCGTTCCTCACAGTGATGGAATCGAATGGCCGTCATGGCTGTCCGGGCGCGCGCCCTGGACTGGATGGGTGACGCCTGGCGGGCGGTCATGGCGGGGTTCCACCTTAGCGCCGCCAGGAGACAGCGTCGCGTTGCGGCGCACAAACCGGTAACGCAGGCGGGTCTATCCTCAGCGTCCCCACCACGATACGGAGCACCACATGGGAATTTCGCGCCACGCCACCGCACACTGGGAGGGAGACCTCAAGACCGGGACGGGCCAGCTGAGCACGCCGCAGAGCGGGTTGATGGACAACACCCGCTACGCCTTCAGCAGCCGATTCGGCGACGAGAAAGGGACTAATCCTGAAGAGTTGATTGCCGCCGCGCACGCCGGCTGCTTCACCATGGCACTGTCGGCCAACCTCACCGAGGCGGGGTTCCCGCCGACTTCGCTCGACACCCGGGCTGATGTCGACCTGTCCATGGAAAATGGTCCGGCCCTGTCGAAGATCCGCCTGAAGCTGCGGGGCGTGGTGCCGGGCATCGACGACGCAAAGTTCCAGGAGTTGGCCAAGGATGCGAAAGAGAACTGTCCCGTATCCAAGGCATTGAGCGCCGTGCCGATTACCCTCGAGGCCGAACTGGCGTCCTGAATCCCGATCTTCGGAAGGCAGTGATGCCTCCGCCCGTGAGCGCTGTTCTGGTCCACGGCGCAGGCGGAGGCGCGTGGGAGTGGAACGTGTGGCTCGGCGTGCTCCGAGCCCATGGGATCGATCCGCATGCGCTGGAGCTCCAGCCGACGGCGGCTGGGCTCGCCATGACCACACTTGAAGCGTACGCGAGCCAGGTTCGCGCTCGGCTGCTGACGTTGCCGCGGCCGCGCGTGATTGTCGGGGCCAGCCTGGGCGGGCTGCTGGCGGCGATGTGTGCGGCTGACGCCGATGCACTGATCCTGGTCAATACGGTGCCTTGCCGGCCATGGCATTCGCAGTTTCCCGCGCGCCAGTGGAGTGGTGTCGTGCATTGGCAGCGGGATGCGCGCCTGGCTACAACCCGTGATGGAATGGATGATGCGGACGCTGCGAGCGCGCTGTTTGCCTACCGCCGATGGCGTGACGAATCCGGTGCGGCGCTGGGTACGGCTTGGGCTGGTGTTGAAGTCGATCGGCCAACTTGCCCTGTGCAATTCCTTGTTTCTGAAGCGGACGATGACGTGCCGCCGGCTGTTTCCCTCGCCATGGCCGGCGAATGGGGTGCCCGTTCAGTGGAAGCGCTTACAGCCAGCCACCTCGGGCCGCTGCTGGGCAAGGCGGCAGCGCCAGCGGCCGAACAAGCTGTCGCATGGCTAAACCACGCGCTGCCGACTGCGCCGAGTTCAGATCGGGTTGGCACGCCTCCGCACTAGGATGTGCGCTTGCCACGTCGGCTACCGGAGAACACCCTCATGAAACGCCTCGCTTGCAGCCTGCTGTTCACCGGCCTCTCGCTCACGGGTGCCGCTGTCGCCCAGGAGCGGTACGCGGACGAATACGCCCGCACTTACGGGACCCAAGTGCAGGGCTACCAGAGCCAGTCTGCGCAGGGCTACCAGCGGAGCGGAGACATTCCTGGCGCCACGTACGACTATGCGCGGGTGCTGCGTGTGGATCCGGTGATCGGACGAGGTTATCGCGGACAGACCGCGTCGGGCGGCCAGAATTGCCAATACCGCCAAGCCGATGACCTGCACGCACGCGACGACTATTACGGCAACGACCGCTACGGCAGCCGCAACGACGGCTACTACGGCAACGACCGCTACACCAGTCGAAATGACGGCTACTACCGCGGCAACGACGGCTATCGCGATGCGCGTGGCGGTGAAACCGGGCGCACCATCGCCACGGTCATCGGTGGCATCGCTGGCGCCGTGCTCGGCAGCAAGGTGGGCGAGGGTAGCGGCCAGTACGTCGGGACCGCGATCGGTTCGATGGTCGGCGGCATGGCCGGGCGCTCCATCTACGAAAACACCCAGCGCAACCGCCAAGTCACCCGCGGCACCGTGACCGTCTGCGATCCGATACCGGTGGGGTCCAGTACGGGTTCCTACGGCAATGGCAATGGTTACTACACCGGCAACGAAAACCTCGAAGGCTATGACGTCACCTACGAGTACAACGGCCGCAACTACCAGACCCGTACCGACTACCATCCCGGTGATCGAATCCGGGTGCGCGTGGACGTGCGCCCCGACTGAGCATCAGCGAGCCGGGAAGGCATCTGCAGCACTGCGAGGCGACCAGCAATGGCCGCCTCGCTTGTGTCCCGCGTCCTCATTCAGCATAGTCGGCTCCCGGTTGAACCTGAGGAAGTCGCATGCGTCGTTCCATAGTGGGTGCGCTGCTCTTTGCTTGCGCAATCGCCTCGATGGCTTCGGAAGTCTCGGTGCTAAGCGCTGAGCGCATACATACCTCCAACCCGGACCGTCCCGGTGCCCAGGCGATGGCATGGGATGACCAGGGCCGGATACTGGCCTTGGGCACCGCGCAGGAACTGCACGCGCGCTATCCGGATGCAAAGCGCATCGACGCTCCAGGCAGTACCGTAATCCCCGGCCTGATCGATGCCCACGGCCATGTCATGGGCCTGGGCTACGCTCTGCTGCGCGCCGACCTCACGGGCGCATCTGACAAGCCCGAAGCCATCGCCCGACTGCGGGAATACGAAAAGCAGCTTCCGCCAGGCGCGTGGCTGCTCGGCGGAGGCTGGGACCAGAACCTCTGGGCTGGCAGACAGTTCCCGACGGCCGCCGATCTCGACGAGGCGTTTCCCGATCGTCCGGTGTGGCTCGAACGCGTGGACGGCCATGCCGGCTGGGCCAATTCGGCAGCACTCGAGGCGGCCGCCGCGAAGGCGCCGCGCCGCCTGGAAGGTGACTGGCAGCCCGATGGCGGCCGCATCGAGCGAAGCGAGGGCAAACCGAGCGGCGTCTTCATCGATCGAGCCAGGGACCTGGTCCACGGAGTGGTGCCCGCGCCCGACCAGGCCATGCGGGAGCAGGCGCTGCGCAAGGCCGTGCAGGCCGCGGTAAGCAACGGCCTCACCGGCGTGCACGACATGGGCGTGTCGCGCGCGGACCTGGCGCTGATGAAGCAGTTCGCCGACGCCGGCGAACTGCCGCTGCGCATCGACGCGTATGCCGACGGCAACAGCGACGCGCTGGATGACCTGTGCAGCGGCGGACTGTATCGCCACGCCGACGGTCGCCTGCAGATGCGCGGAGTGAAGCTGTACATGGACGGTGCGCTGGGCAGCCGTGGCGCCGCGTTGATCGAGGACTACAGCGATGATCCTGGGAACCGCGGCCTGCTGCTGACCCAGCCCGATGCGCTGGAAGCGGCGGTGCGCAAGGCGCAGGGCTGTGGGGTACAGTTGGCCACGCATGCCATTGGCGATCGGGGTAATCGCATTGTCCTGGACACCTATGCCCGGGTCCTGGGTGACGCTGCTGACAGCGACCACCGCTGGCGCATCGAACATGCCCAGGTCGTTGCGCTCGAGGACATCGAACGCTTCGCGCCGCTCGGCGTGATCGCCTCCGTGCAGCCGACCCACGCCACGTCGGACATGCCTTGGGCCGAGGATCGCGTCGGTGCGGAGCGCATCCAGGGGGCCTACGCCTGGCAGCGCTTCCTCGGCAGCGGCGCGCGACTCGCGCTGGGATCCGATTTCCCGGTGGAGTCACCCGACCCGCGACTGGGCCTGCATGCCGCCGTGACCCGGCAGGATCGCGCTGGCATGCCGCTGGGTGGTTGGCTGCCGGATCAGGCGCTGACCCCGGCGGAAGCCTTGCGCGGATTCACGGCGGATGCCGCGTATGCCGGTCGCGACGAAGCCGAAGTGGGGCAGCTGGCCCCGGGCCTGCGCGCGGATTTCGTGATTCTCGCGCGGGACCCGCTCACCGTTCGTGCCGGAGGGATGGACGAACTGCAGATCCAGTCGACCTGGGTCGACGGGGAGCCGGTCTTCGAGGCGCAATGACCAGATACGCTCCAGCAAGGCCCGGGGCGTTGAAATCAACCCTTCAGGAAAGGGGTCGCCTCGGGCTTCCAGCCGCGCCACGCACCCGAATCCGCTGCGCGGATCGCGCTGGCAGGGCGCAGCGGCCTGCCACTACACTTCCAGTGAAGCCAGGTCACCCTTGGTCTCCAGCCAGGCCTTCCGGTCCCCCGCGCGCTTCTTCGACAGCAGCATGTCCATCAGCGAGCGCGTGCCGGGGTCGTCCTCGTTGGTCAGCTGCACCAGGCGACGCGTATCGGGATGGATGGTCGATTCGCGCAGCTGAGAGGGATTCATCTCGCCGAGGCCCTTGAAGCGGGTCACGTTGACCGTGCCCTTGAGCTTCTCGCGCTCGATCTTCTCCAGCAGCAGGCGCTTTTCTTCCTCGTCCAGCGCATAGAACACCTGCTTGCCCACGTCGACGCGGAAAAGAGGCGGCATCGCAACGAAGATGTTCCCCGCCTGGACCAGCGCCGGGAAATGCTGCAGGAACAGCGCGGTCAGCAGGGTCGCGATGTGCAAACCATCCGAGTCCGCGTCGGCCAGGATCACCACCTTGCCGTAGCGCAGCCCGCTGATGTCGTCCTTGCCGGGATCGCAGCCGATCGCCACGGCCAGGTCGTGCACTTCATTGGAGGCCAACACCCCTCCGGAAGCCACTTCCCAGGTGTTGAGGATTTTTCCCCTCAAGGGGAGGATGGCCTGGAAATCCTTGTCGCGCGCCTGCTTGGCACTGCCTCCGGCCGAGTCGCCCTCCACCAGGAACAGCTCGGTGCGCGACAGGTCCTGGCTGATGCAGTCGGCCAGCTTGCCGGGCAGGGCAGGGCCCTGGGTGACCTTCTTGCGCACGATCTGCTTTTCGGTCTTCAGGCGAACGCTGGCGCGTTCGATCGCCAGTTGCGCGATGCGCCCGCCGATCTCGGTGTGCTGGTTCAACCACAGGCTGAAGGCGTCGTGCGCCGCTCCTTCGATGAAGCCCGCCGCCTGCCGCGAACTCAGGCGCTCTTTGGTCTGGCCGCTGAACTGCGGGTCGGTCATCTTCAGCGACAGCACGAAGGCGACACGGTCCCACACGTCTTCCGGGGCAAGCTTGACCCCGCGCGGCAGCAGGTTGCGGAAATCGCAGAACTCGCGAAGGGCGTCGGTGAAGCCGCTGCGCAGCCCGTTGACATGGGTGCCGTGCTGCGCGGTGGGGATCAGGTTGACGTAGCTCTCCTGCACCAGCTCGCCTTCGGGCACCCAGGCCACGGCCCAGTCCACGATCTCGCTTTGCTTGGCCAGCTGGCCGACGAACAGCTCGGGCGGCAGGAGCTCACGTCCCTGCAGTTCGCCGAGGAGATAGTCGCGCAGGCCGTCGCGGTAGTGCCACTGCTCGCGCTCACCGCTGGCTTCATCAAGCAGCCTGACCGTGAGGCCCGGACACAGGACTGCCTTGGCGCGCAGCAGGTGCTTGAGCGCGCGCAGGTTGTACTTGGCGGTGTCGAAATACTTCGGGTCGGCCCAGAAGCGCAGCCGCGTGCCGGTATTCTTCTTGCCGACGGTGTTGACGACCTCCAGTTTCGAAGCCGCATCGCCGTTGCGGAACTCCATCCGGTACTCGTGGCCGTCGCGCTTGATGAAGAGCTCCACGCGGGTCGACAGCGCGTTCACCACGCTCACGCCCACGCCATGCAGGCCTCCGCTGAAGGTGTAGTTGCGGTTGTTGAACTTGCCGCCTGCATGCAGCCGGGTCAGGATCAGTTCCACGCCGGATATCTTTTCTTCGGGGTGGATGTCGACCGGCATGCCGCGACCGTCGTCGGAAACCTCGCAGCTGCCGTCCTTGAACAGGATGACGTCGATCTCGCTGGCGTGACCGGCCAGCGCCTCGTCCACCGCGTTGTCGATGACTTCCTGGGCCAGGTGGTTGGGGCGGGTGGTGTCGGTGTACATGCCGGGGCGTCGCTTGACCGGGTCCAGGCCGGAGAGGACTTCGATATCGGCAGCGTTGTAGCGGGTATTCATCGAGTGCGAAATCATCGTGGGCGGTGGCAGCCCCGAAGTGTGCAGCCTGCTTCGGGGTTTTGCACGTTCACTGCCCGGTGGGCGCTGGCGGCGTATCGTGGCGGATCCCATACAGGTTCGCCGGGCGGATTTCGATCCCCGGCGGCCTTCGCAGGAGGAACCCATGAACAAGCGTACTGTCCTGATCCTCGGAGCAATCGCCGCGGCTTTCGCCACCTCCGTCGCCTTCGCCCAGTCAAGCAAGGGCACCGAGGACGAGCGGCGTGGGAGTGATGCGGAGCAGACTGTCCAGTCCGATGCCGAGCGCAAGGCCGAGCGCCGTGCCCGCAACGAGGCTGCGGCAGCGGCAAGGGCCAAGGCAGGCAAGCAGAAGGAACACGTGGAGGAAGAGGAAGAGGAAGAGGAGCGCGGGAAGAAGCCGTGATCTTCGCCATCTAGCCGCTTCGCGCCGCCCTTTTCCGGGCCGCTTTGGCCCACACACGCCCCGCCTGGTCGGGGCGTCGTGTTTTATCGATCGTTTTGTGGAAGCAGGTCCCAACCGGTAAACTATCGCTTTCCGGGAGGCAGGGCATGCCGTCACATGGCAAGCAGGCCGCATCGCCCTCTTGCGGCTCAAGGTCAGTGCCAGGAGACGCAGCGCCACGCCGGTCACCAGGCCGTGGGGGCGCTCGCCGGACAGGCGCCGCATCGTTGCAGCCGGCGGTGCGGCCCATCAAACGCTCTTCTGTCCCATCCGTCTCTCGTTCATCGGCGTGCCGTCTCCTGTTCTTCCTTGACCCGCTCGCGATCCGCAGCGGCTCGATCTTCTTGCCCATCGAGGACCTGCCCAGGCCATGACTCCACTGATCTTCGTTACCGGCGGCGTCGTGTCCTCGCTCGGCAAGGGCATCGCCGCCGCGTCGCTTGCCTCCATCCTCGAGGCCCGCGGACTGCGGGTCACGATGATGAAGCTGGATCCCTACATCAACGTGGACCCGGGGACCATGAGCCCGTTCCAGCACGGCGAGGTCTACGTGACCGACGACGGTGCCGAGACCGACCTGGACCTGGGCCACTACGAGCGCTTCGTGCGCACGCGCCTGAGCCGCAAGCACTCGATCACCACGGGGCGCATCTACGAGAACGTGATCCGCAAGGAGCGTCGTGGCGACTACCTCGGCGCGACCGTGCAGGTCATCCCGCACATCACCGACGAGATCAAGCGCTGCATCGACGCGGCCACCGAGGGCTTCGACGTGGGCCTGGTCGAGATTGGCGGCACGGTGGGCGATATCGAGTCGCTGCCGTTCCTGGAGGCGATCCGCCAGTTGCGCACCGAGCGCGGCCAGGACAAGGCGCTGTTCATGCACCTCACCCTGGTGCCGTACATCGCCGCGGCAGGTGAGTTGAAGACCAAGCCGACCCAGCATTCGGTCAAGGAGCTGCGCTCCATCGGCATCCAGCCCGACGTGCTGCTGTGCCGCAGCGAGCAGCCGCTCCCGGACTCTGAGCGCCGCAAGATCGCCTCCTTCACCAACGTCCCCGAGCGCGCCGTCATCACCGCCCAGGACGTGGACGTGCTCTACAAGATCCCGCTGGTGCTGCATGAGCAGGGGCTGGACGAGATCGTGGTGTCGCAGCTGAAGCTGCCGGTGACGGGTCCTGCGGACCTGTCCGCATGGGCCGACGCGGTTGACGCCACCGAAAATCCGGTCGACGAGGTCACCATTGCCGTCGTCGGCAAGTACGTCGACCACAAGGACGCCTACAAGTCGGTGGCCGAGGCCCTCAAACATGGCGGCCTGCGCCAGCGCACCCGGGTCAACCTGAAGTGGCTGGAGGCGCAGGAGCTGGAGGCCGATCCACCCGCCGCCCTGGACGGTGTCGACGGCATCCTCGTGCCCGGAGGGTTCGGCGACCGCGGATTCGAGGGCAAGGTCGCCACGGCGGGCTACGCCCGGACCCACGGCGTCCCCTACTTCGGCATCTGCTACGGCATGCAGGCCGCGGTGGTCGAGTACGCGCGCAAAGTCGCCGGACTGGCCGACGCCAACAGCACAGAGAATGACAAGCAGACACCGCATCCGGTGATCGGCCTGATCACCGAATGGCGCACCGCCACGGGCGATGTCGAAAAGCGCGACGAGAAATCCGATCTGGGCGGCAGCATGCGACTGGGCCTGCAGGAGGCGCGGCTGAAGCCGGACACGCTGGCGCGCGAGCTCTACGGCAAGGATGTGGTGTCCGAACGCCACCGCCATCGCTACGAGTTCAACAACCGCTACCGCACGCAGCTGGAGGAAGCAGGGCTGGTTATTTCCGCCAAGTCCATGGACGACCTGCTGGTGGAGATGATCGAGTTGCCGCGCAGCAAGCATCCCTGGTTCCTGGCGTGCCAGGCGCACCCGGAGTTCCTGTCCACGCCGCGCGATGGCCATCCGCTGTTTGTCGGCTTCATCCGCGCCGCGCGCGAAATGAAGGCGGGCGGGCGGCTGCTGAAGGAGGCACGCGCTTGAGCCTGTCCACTGGAATCCGGCGCATCTTCGCCGGGTACCCTGCAATCATTGGAGCGACGTCTTGAAACTCTGCGGTTTTGAAATCGGCCTGGACCAGCCGTTCTTCCTGATAGCCGGTCCGTGCGTGATCGAGTCCATGCAGCTGCAGCTGGACGTCGCTGGGAGGCTCAAGGAGATCACCACCAACCTGGGCATCAACTTCATCTTCAAGTCCAGCTTCGACAAGGCCAATCGCACGTCCGGGACCAGCTTCCGCGGCCCCGGGCTCGAGGAAGGCCTGAAAGTGCTGGCCGAGGTCAAGCGCCAGCTGGGCGTCCCGGTGCTGACCGACGTGCACGAGTACACGCCTCTGGAGGAAGTCGCGTCCGTGGTCGACGTACTGCAGACTCCGGCCTTCCTGTGCCGCCAGACCGACTTCATCCAGAAAGTGGCGCGCGCCGGAAAGCCGGTCAACATCAAGAAGGGCCAGTTCCTGTCGCCGTGGGAGATGAAGCACGTGACCAGCAAGGCGCAGGCCACGGGCAACACCCAGATCATGGCCTGCGAGCGCGGCGCCAGCTTCGGCTACAACAACCTGGTGTCGGACATGCGCTCGCTCAGCGTGATGCGCGACACCGGGTGCCCGGTGGTGTTCGATGCCACCCACTCGGTGCAGCTGCCCGGCGGCATGGACGGCAAGAGCGGCGGCCAGCGGGAGTTCGTGCCGGTGCTGTCGCGCGCCGCGGTGGCGGTGGGAATCTCGGGCATTTTCATGGAGACCCATCCTGATCCGGACCAGGCGCTGAGCGACGGTCCCAATGCATGGCCGCTGGACCGGATGGAGGCGCTGCTGGAAACGCTGATGGCGCTGGATGGCGTCACCAAGAAGAACGGCTTCCTCGAATCACAACCATAGGAAAGACGAGCAGACCATGACCAGCATCACCAGGATCCACGCCCGCGAAATCCTCGACAGCCGCGGTAACCCGACGCTCGAAGCGGAGGTGACGCTGGAAGACGGCTCGTTCGGCCGGGCCATGGTGCCCTCCGGCGCGTCCACCGGCTCGAAGGAGGCAGTCGAGCTGCGCGACGGCGACAAGACGCGCTACGGCGGCAAGGGTGTGCAGGACGCCGTGGGCAACGTCAATGGCGCCATTGCCAAGGCGTTGTCGGGCTTCGACGCCGCCGACCAGGAAGCACTGGATCGGCGACTGGTCGACCTGGACGGAACCGAGAACAAGGGGCGCCTGGGCGCCAACGCGCTGCTCGGCGTTTCACTGGCCAATGCGCATGCGGTTGCAGCTTCGAAGAAGATGCCCCTGTGGCAGCACCTGGCCAAGGGCCGTGAGGTGACGCTGCCGGTGCCGATGATGAACATCATCAACGGCGGCGCCCATGCCGACAACAACGTGGACCTGCAGGAGTTCATGGTCCTGCCGGTCGGTTTCGATACCTTTGCCGAATCGCTGCGCGCAGGTGCCGAGATATTCCACGCGCTTAAGTCGGTGCTCAAGGGCCATGGCCTCAGCACCGCAGTGGGTGACGAAGGCGGATTCGCACCCGATTTCCGCAGCAATGTCGAAGCGCTCGACACCATCCTGGAGGCCATCGGCAAGGCGGGCTACACCGCCGGCGAGGACATCCTGCTTGGCCTCGATGTCGCCAGCACCGAGTTCTACGACAACGGCAAATACCACCTGATGGGCGAGGGCAAGCGCCTCACCAGCGAGCAGTTCACCGAGTTCCTGGCGGGCTGGGCCGCCGAGTACCCCATCATCACCATCGAGGACGGCATGGCCGAGGACGACTGGGCCGGCTGGAAAATGCTGACCGAGCGAGTGGGCAAGACCGTGCAGCTGGTGGGGGACGATCTGTTCGTGACCAATCCCAGAATTTTCCGCCAGGGCATCGAGTCCGGCACTGCCAATGCCATCCTGATCAAGGTCAACCAGATCGGCACGCTGACCGAGACCCTGGAGGCGATAGCCATGGCCGACAAGGCAGGTTACGCGGCCGTTGTCTCGCACCGTTCCGGCGAGACCGAGGACACGACCATCGCCGACATCGCCGTGGCCACCACCGCCACGCAGATCAAGACCGGCTCGCTGTGCCGCAGCGACCGCGTGGCCAAGTACAACCAGCTGTTGCGCATCGAGGAGTCGCTGGGTGCCAAGGCCCGCTACGCCGGACGCGACGCTTTCGTTTCGCTGAAGCGGTAAGCCGTGCCGCGCCTGGGCTGGCTGCTGCTGTTGCTGGCACTGCTGCTGGGCTGGCTGCAGTATCGATACTGGTTCGGCGCCGGCAGTGCGGGGCAGGTATCGGTCCTGGAAAACCAGGTTGCGCACCAGCTGCGGGAGAACGAAGGACTGCAGGAACGCAACGCGGCGCTTGCCGCCGAGGTCGAAGACCTCAAGTCTGGCGAGGCGGCAGTCGAAGAGCGCGCACGCAGCGAGCTGGGAATGATCAAGCCTGGCGAGAAGTTCTACCGCGTCGTCGAGCGTGCCGGCCCGGCCGAGCCAGCTGGCGACAGCACGGGCGACGACGCGGGGCAACTGCCCTGATGCGCGGCGTGTGGGCCGTGGTGCCTGCTGCCGGCCGCGGCACGCGTTTCGGAGGCGATGTTCCCAAGCAGTACCTGCAGGTGGCAGGGGAGGCGGTCATCCTGCACACGCTTGCCGCGCTGCTGGCGCATCCGTCGGTGGAGGGCGTGGTCGTGGCCATCGCCGACGGCGATCTCGACTGGCCTGGGCCGGACCAGCATTCCGGGAAGCCCGTTCATTCCTGCACCGGCGGCAGCACGCGCGCCCAGTCCGTACTCGCCGCGCTTCAGTCATTGCCCCAAAGCGTGCGGCCCGACGATTTCGTGTTGGTGCATGATGCCGCTCGTCCCAACCTGGGCCTGCACGACCTCGAGCAGTTGCTCGAACGTGGCCGCAACGACCCGGTGGGCGCAATCCTGGCGGCGCCGGTCCGCGACACGCTCAAGCGCGCCGGCAATGACGGCGGCATCGATGCCACGGTGCCGCGGCAACAGTTGTGGCGCGCGTTGACTCCCCAGCTGTTCAGACGACTGCAGCTGACCCGCGCGCTGGAGGATGCCGAGCGCGCTGGCGTGGAGGTCACCGACGAGGCCATGGCGATGGAGCTCCAAGGGCAGCGGCCGCTCCTGGTCGAAGGCAGCGACGACAACTTCAAGATCACCACCCCTGCCGACCTGGCGCGGTTCGAGTTCGAACTGCGGCGTCGAGCCGGATGACCTTGGGCATGCGAAGCAGGTCCGCTGACGTGCGCTGGTGCATGCGCAGCGTGCCCGCCTCCCAGGCGCTCACCATGCAAAGGATCCCGTGACATGACTGCCACTTCTTCAGCGATTCGTATCGGCCAGGGCTTCGACGTGCATGCATTTGGCGAAGGCAGCCACGTGATGCTCGGAGGGGTGCGCGTGCCGCACCAGCAGGGCGTGGTGGCGCACAGCGATGGCGACGTCGTCATCCACGCGCTGTGCGACGCGATGCTTGGGGCGCTGGCGTTGGGTGACATCGGCGTGCACTTCCCTCCCAGCGACATGCGCTGGAAGGACGCCGAAAGCCGCGTGTTCCTGGGTCACTGCCGGCAGCTGCTACAGGACAACGGTGGCTGGAGGGTCGGCAATGCGGATGTCACCGTCGCATGCGAGCTGCCCAAGGTCGGGCCGCACGCGGCGGCAATGCGCCAGTTGCTTGCTACGGAGCTGGGCCTGGAGGTCGATGCTGTCTCCGTGAAGGCGACCACGACTGAACGATTGGGCTTCATCGGCCGCGGCGAAGGTATTGCGGCCAGCGCGGTGGTGCTGCTGGTGCGGGAATGAGCGCCGCGCTGCCCCGGGCATTCGGGGAAGCCGTGCTGGAGTCCAGCATCCGCAACAGCCCGGAGGATTTCCGGGTCGATGAAATTCCATCCTTCGAAGCCGAAGGGCAGGGCGAGCACCTGCTGCTTACCGTTGAAAAAACGGGCATCAACACCGCCGCGGCCGCCCGGCTCATTGCGGGATGGGCTTCGCTCCCGGAGATGGCGATCGGCTACGCCGGCATGAAGGACCGACACGCCGTCACGCGCCAGCGATTCAGTGTGCACCTGCCCAAGCGGGTGTCCCCGCCGCTGGAGTCGCTGCAGTCTGAATCGCTGCGGCTCCTCGACGCCACCTGGCACAACCGGAAGCTCCCGCGAGGCGCGCTGGCGGGCAATCGCTTCGTCCTGGTGCTGCGCGAAGTAGCCGGGGAGCGTGCAGCGATCGATGCGCGCCTCCAGAAGATTTCCGAAAGGGGGATTCCCAACTGGGTGGGCGAGCAGCGCTTTGGTCGCGACGGGAACAACGTGAGGGCGGCGCTCGACATGTTCGCCGGCAGACGGGTGAAGCGCGACCAGCGTTCGATCCTGCTCTCGGCGGCGCGCTCGCAGCTGTTCAACCAGGTCCTGGCCGAGCGCGTGCTGCAGGCGAATTGGGACCAGGGACTGGACGGTGAGGTGTGGGCGCTGTCGGGGAGTCGCAGCGTCTTTGGTCCGGAGCCGTGGAACGAACTGCTGGCGCAGCGGCTCGAGGCGTTCGACATCCACCCCAGCGGCCCCTTGTGGGGTCAAGGTGAACTTCGCACCACGGGAGAATGCGAACGGCTTGAGCGCGAGACCCTCGCGGACGAGGAATCATCGGCGCTGCGGCTGGGGCTGGAATTAGCCGGCCTTTCGCAGGAGCGCCGGGCGCTGCGGCTGCGGGTGGAGGGCCTGGAATGGGAGTGGCCGCAGGCGCAGGTGCTGCGGCTGCGGTTCGCCCTGCCGCCGGGAAGCTACGCCACTGCGGTCCTGCATGAACTGGGCGCGGTGACCGATCGCGGGCGTTCCTGACCCCGCTTGTCTGAAAGCAACCGTGGGCACTGGCGCCTTCGCCTCAGCGGCGTATAAGCGAAATCAAGCATCCGTTGCTAGCTCTTTCGCCGGAAGCGGACGCGTACCATCTGCCGACGACCGAACTGGAGGTATCCGATGAAGACCATCGCAAGCTTTGCCGTCACCTGCCTGGGCGCTCTACTGGCCACCGGGTGCGCAACCGACGGTGAGAGCTACAGCAAGACCGTAGCACCTGCCCGGCCTGGCGAAGTGGTGGTCAATGGCCGCTACGTCGGTGCCGTGGAACAGATGGCGAAGCAGCGTGGGATCCGCGTTGTGTGGGTCAACAAGCCAACCAAGCGCGTCGAACCGGTCGTCGCTGCCCAATAACGGCTCCGAGGTACGCCCTAGCGGCGCGCCAGCAGCACGATGACCGCGCCCGTCCCGCCTTGCGCGGCCGGCGCCGAATGGAATGCGAGCACGTCCCCTCGCTGCCTCAGCATGCCGTCCACGAGGTTCTTGAGCACGGGCAGTCCGCCGTCGTCGCGAAAACCCTTGCCGTGGATGATCCTGACGCAGCCAAGTTCACTGGCTTGCGCATCGGCCAGGAACTGCCGCAGCAGGCGCTGCGCCTGGACCGCAGTCGCGCCATGCAAGTCGAGTTCGTCCTGGGCTGAAAACCGGCCCTTCCTGAGGCGCTGGAATGCCGTCACCGGCAGCGAATCGCGTCGATAGCTCAGCGTGTCGGCAGCGGCCAGCGCCGACAGGTCATCCAGTCCGCGCTGGAATCCGCTACGTGCCTCCATTTCGTCGAGCTCGGCCATGCGCGCAGCGGGGCGCGGTCGTGGGCGCTGGGGGGGCGGCGGCGTATCGGGCAGCGGCTTCACAGGTCCGACGGCCTGGCGGAAAAGCGCCGAATCGTCGTCGGTCTCATCGTCTGGATCGATAGCCATGGGGGCAGGGTAGACCGATTGCAGCGGTGCGCAAGGCGACAGCCCGACACGCCCATCCGGTATCATGGGCCGGCACTCGAGGAGATCCATGCGCATACTGGTCAGTAACGACGACGGCGTCGACGCCCCCGGCATCCGCATCCTGTCCGAGGGGCTCCGTGCCGCTGGTCACGAGGTCGTGGTGGTGGCACCAGACCGCGATCGCTCCGGAGCGAGCAACTCGCTCACCCTGGACCTGCCGATCCGGATCAAGCGGCTCGACGAGTTCACCTGGAGCGTCGCCGGGACCCCGACCGATTGCGTGCACCTGGCCCTGACCGGCATGCTCGAGGTCGAACCCGACATTGTGGTATCGGGCATCAACAATTCAGCCAATCTTGGCGACGACGTCATTTATTCGGGAACGGTCTCGGCCGCAATGGAAGGTCGTTTCCTGGGGCTGCCCGCGGTGGCGGTTTCGCTGGTCACGGCCGAGCACAAGGCACGCAATTTCGAAACGGCCGCGCGCGCCGCCGTGGAGATCGTGGCCCGCCTCAAGGCCGATCCGCTGCCCGCCGACACCATCCTCAATGTCAACGTACCCGACGTGCCGTGGGCCGAGCTTGCCGGCTTCGAGGTAACGCGCCTGGGCAACCGGCATCGCTCCGAAGCATGCATGCCCCAGCCCGATCCACGCGGCGGCACCGTGTACTGGATCGGTCCGGCCGGTCCCGAACAGGACGCCGGAGCGGGAACCGATTTCCATGCGGTGCGCACCGGCTACATCGCGATCACCCCGATCCATGTGGACCTCACCCGCTACCAGGCGCTCGAAAAGGTCAGCAGCTGGGTTGAAGGGCTCACTGTGGCGCTCGAGGTCACTGCGTGACCCCGCGGTTGCGCCTGCAGCCCGAGGCGGCAGGCTCGGGCATGACCTCGCAGCGCGTGCGTGATCGGCTGGTCCAGCGGTTGCGGGACGCGGGGATCGTCGACGAGCACGTGCTGAATGCGATTCGCGTGGTGCCGCGGCACCTCTTCGTCGACGAAGCCCTGGCGATGCGCGCCTACGAAGACACAGCCCTGCCCATCGGGCACAGCCAGACGATTTCCCAGCCTTGGGTGGTGGCGCGGATGACCGAAGCGCTGTTCCAGGGGGCGACCCCGGAGCGCGTATTGGAGATTGGCACCGGCTCGGGCTATCAGGCGGCCGTGCTTGCGGCGCTGGGACTGGAGGTCTACACGGTCGAGCGCATCGGCGACCTGCTGCGCCAGGCCCGCAAGCGCCTGCGCCAGTTGGGCATGAACGTTCGCAGCAAGCACGACGATGGCCGTGCGGGCTGGGCCGAGCACGCGCCCTACGACGCGATCATCGTGACTGCCGCCGCGCCGGCTCTGGTGGAAGCGCTGGTCGGGCAGCTTGCTGTGGGCGGCAGGTTGATCGCGCCAGTGGGCGGTGCAGCATCGCAATCGCTGGTGCGGCTGACACGCCGTCCCGACGGTGGCGTGGACGAGGATGTGCTGGCGCCGGTGGTGTTCGTGCCGTTACTCTCGGGCACCCTGGACTGACCGGATGCAGGTCTTCGGCCCTCTTTATGACCGCTGTGTGACCTGGGCACGGCACCGCCATGCGCCCGCTTACCTGTTTGGCACCAGCGTGGCCGAATCGATCTTCTTCCCGATCCCGGTCGATGTGATGCTGGCGCCGATGACCCTCGCCACGCCACGCCGCTGGTGGAAGCTGGCGTTGCTGGCCACGCTCGGTTCGGTTCTGGGCGGGGTAGTCGGGTTCCTGCTGGGCCAGTTCGCGCTGGAAGCGGTGATGCCATGGATCGTGCGCGCCGGCCAGGCCCAGACCTTCACCGCCATCAATGCAATGTTCGAGAAGTATGGTTTCTGGATCGTGGTCGTGGCCGGCTTCACGCCGGTCCCATACAAGGTTTTCACCATCGCCTCGGGTGCGGCCGGGATGGCGCTGTTGCCGTTCGTGCTCGGTTCCATCGTCGGTCGTGCCGGGCGGTTCTTCATGGTGGCCGGGCTGGTGGCGTGGTTCGGTCCGAAGTTCGAGCACGTGTTCCGACGTTACATCGAGATCATTGGCTGGGTGGTGGGCGTGGCCGCATTGCTTGCCTTCGCTTGGCTGCAGTTCAAGTGAGCACGGATTCACCTGCGCCTCAGGCACTTCGCAGGCGTCGCTGATACCGTTGAGTTCGATTTGCACCAGCGTGGCGCCAGCTGCCGGGGCATGCGACCAGAGAAGGGGATTGAATGGAAAGGGTGCAGGCGATGACCAGGACCATGCGAGTGGCCACATTGCTGGCATTAAGCCTGCTGCTCGGCGCGTGCAGTTCCAGCGTTGTGCGCGAGGGGTCGCCCACCGGGCCCAGCTCCAGCCGCTCGTCGTCGGTGTCCAGACCTGGCGTCGAAGTAACCGTGCAGCGCGGCGACACGCTGTTTGGAATCGCCACCCGCAATGGCGTCGAGTTCCGCGACCTGGCCAGCTGGAACCGCATCGGCTCGCCTTACACGATCTACCCGGGCCAGCGCCTGCGTCTGTATCCCGGCGGCGCAGTGGCCTCTTCCGCGCGTTCCTCGGCGAGTGCTGCCAGCCCCGCATCGCGGCCCAGCGCGTCGCGTCAGGCCAACTCGCCGGCACCCTCGGGTCCGCCGCCGGTGGCCAGCGGGTTCAGGTGGGCATGGCCCGCCGATGGCCAGGTGATCGGCCGTTTCGTCGCCGGCGACGCGACAAAGCAGGGCGTGGACATCGGTGGCACCAGCGGCCAGCCGGTGCGCGCCGCTGCCGATGGGGTGGTGGTGTACTCCGGTGCGGGCCTGGTCGGCTATGGCGAGCTGGTGATCATCAAGCACAGCGAGGCGTGGCTGTCGGCTTATGGCCACAACCGCAAGCGCCTGGTGAACGAAGGCCAGAACGTGAAATCGGGCCAGCAGATTGCCGAAATGGGCCGCAGTGGCGCGGCGCGTGACATGCTGCACTTCGAAATCCGCTACAACGGCAAGCCGGTCGATCCTCTGCAGTATCTTCCGCGGCGCTGACGCGCTGGTCCAGTGCGCATTGCGCACGAGGCATCGCGCCCATGGGGCGCTTCTACGGGGCGGTGTCCAGGATGAAGCCGGCGACCACGCGTCGGCCTTCTCCAGCCAGCACGTTGAACGTACGGGCCGCTGCCGCGTTGGTCATCACTTCGATGCCGATGCCTCGGGTCAGGCAGGCTGCCATGGTCGCTGCGGGCGGAAACCGCTGGCGGTCCCCCGTTCCCAGCAGCACCAGCTCAGGATCCAGGGCCAGCAGCGGCAGCAGGGCATCCGGGGTGATGGCGGCTCCGTTTCCGGCCTCCCATCCTTCAAGCAGCTCGTTGGGCGAGAGGATGAAGGAGGAGGTGAGCGTGCGATCGTTCACCTTGGCGCTGTGGCCATCGGCGCCTCGAAGGGTATACGCGTAGTCGGGGATCTCGTGAGTCAGTTGCATGCGGGCCTCGGTGGAGCCTGTCCTGGTCCAGGCGCGCGGCCAGCCGCGCGTCAGGCGCGTGGAAGAATGATCTGGCGCCGTTCCTTGGCCGGACGGTACAGCACCGCCACGTGACCTATCCGCTGCACCAGCCCCGCCCCCGAGGTGTCCACGATCTCGGTGATCATCGCGTCCCGCACGTCGCGGTCCTCCGCCCCTACCTTGACCTTGACCAGTTCGTGCTGCTCCAGCACCGCGTCGAGTTCGGCCAGGAACGCTGGCGTCAGCCCCTTCGCTCCAATCTGCAGCAAGGCCTTCAGGTCGTGCGCCTGCCCGCGCAGGAAACGGGTCTGGGCGGAGGTCAGGGTGATCGACATGAGCGCTACATACAGGGCGGGAACGGGGCGTCAGGGTATCATGGCGGCCCCCCTCGCCCGGTCTGCGCGCCCTGTAGTGCCGCACATTCAGGCCACTGGAAACCGATGGCAACCCGCAGCAAAAGCAGCCAGCGCTGGCTCCGCGAACACTTCGCCGATCCCTATGTGAAAAAAGCGCAGGCCGAGGGCCTGCGTTCGCGTGCGGCGTACAAGCTGGAAGAGGTGCTGGAGCGGGATCGGCTGCTGAAGCCGGGGATGGTCGTGGTGGATCTGGGTGCAGCCCCCGGCGGCTGGTCCCAATACGTGCGCAAGGCGCTGGGCGACAGCGGGCGCGTGGTCGCGATGGACATCCTGGAGATGCCGTCGCTGGCCGGCGTCGAGTTCCTTCATGGCGATTTCAGGGAGGATGCGGTTCTATCCCAGCTGCAGGGCATGTTGGGGGGTCAGCAAGTGGACCTTGTGCTGTCGGATATGGCCCCCAATAAGAGTGGTGTGGGAGCGGTCGACCAGCCTCGGATGATGCACCTGGCGGAGCTGGCAATGGAGTTCGCCGATGACCACCTGAAGCCGGGGGGTACGTTCCTCATCAAGCTGTTCCAGGGCACCGGTTTCGATGACTATGTCCGGGAACTGAAGCGGCGCTACGACAAGGTGGTCATGCGCAAGCCCGACGCATCTCGCAAGCGCTCGCCGGAGGTCTACGCACTGGGCCAGGGCAAGCGCATCCAGATCAAGTAAGGTTACGTAAGCACATGTTGAACACGCCTGCCAGGAAACACCGGAGTCATCGAGGATGAACGACTTGACCAAGAATTTACTGCTGTGGATAGTCGTCGCTGTCGTGTTGATGGTGGTGTTCCAGAGCTTCTCCCCAAAGCTGGGCGGTGCCACGCCTGCTCAAACCACGTACTCGGAATTCCTCGAGGAAGTGGAAAGTGGCCGCGTCACCTCGGTGCAGTTCACCAACGACAGCAATCTGGTGACCAACGCCATCGCCTACGAACGCGCCGACGGCAGCACCGGGACCGTCTACGGTCCACAGGATGACAGCCTGGTGAACGAACTGGTCAACAAGGGTGTCGCCATTACCCGTGACAAGCCGGCAAGCGGCATTTCGCTCGGCTCGATCCTGATGAATTTCCTGCCCGTGCTGCTGATCATCGGCTTCTGGATCTTCATCATGCGCCAGATGCAGGGCGGCGGCGGCGGGACCAAGGGCGCGATGTCTTTCGGCAAGTCGCGGGCCAAGCTGCAGGGCGAGGACCAGGTGAAGGTGACTTTCGCCGATGTCGCCGGCTGCGACGAGGCCAAGGAAGAAGTCAGCGAGCTGGTGGAGTTCCTGCGTGACCCGAGCAGGTTCCAGAAGCTGGGTGGGCGCATACCGCGCGGGGTGCTGATGGTGGGTTCGCCCGGTACCGGCAAGACCTTGCTCGCCAAGGCGATCGCCGGTGAAGCCAAGGTCCCGTTCTTCAGCATTTCCGGTTCGGATTTCGTCGAGATGTTCGTCGGCGTCGGCGCGAGCCGCGTGTGCGACATGTTCGAGCAGGCCAAAAAGCATTCGCCCTGCATCATCTTCATCGACGAGATCGACGCGGTCGGCCGTCACCGCGGTGCCGGCCTGGGCGGCGGGCATGACGAGCGCGAGCAGACCCTGAATGCGCTGCTGGTGGAAATGGATGGTTTCGAGGGCGGCGAAGGCGTCATCGTTATCGCGGCTACCAATCGCCCCGACGTGCTGGATCCCGCGCTGCTGCGCCCGGGCCGTTTCGATCGCCAGGTGGTGGTCGGACTGCCGGACGTTCGCGGCCGCGAGCAGATCCTCAAGGTCCACATGCGCAAGCTGCCGCTGGCCGACGACGTGGTGCCGATGGTGATCGCCCGCGGTACGCCGGGCTTCAGCGGCGCCGACCTTGCCAACCTGTGCAACGAGGCGGCGCTGTTCGCCGCGCGCGAGGACGGCAAGGAAGTGCGCATGGAGCACTTCGACAAGGCTCGCGACAAGATCCTGATGGGCGCCGAACGCCGTTCGATGGCGATGAGCGAGGACGAGAAGACCCTCACCGCGTATCACGAGGCAGGTCACGCCATCGTCGGCCGTCTGGTGCCCGAGCATGACCCGGTCTACAAGGTCACCATCATTCCGCGTGGGCGCGCGCTGGGTGTGACCATGTACCTGCCCGAAGGCGACAAGTACAGCTACAACCGCACCGCAATCGAGTCCCAGCTCAGCTCGCTGTACGGTGGCCGCGTTGCCGAGGAACTCATCTTCGGCGAAGACAAGGTCACCACCGGTGCCTCCAACGACATCGAGCGCGCCACGAAGATGGCCCGCAACATGGTCACCAAGTGGGGACTGTCTTCGGAAATGGGCCCGATCGCCTACAGCGAGGAGGAGGACGAGGTGTTCCTCGGCCGTTCGGTCACGC
Organism: Pseudoxanthomonas sp.; assembly: GCA_041688625.1. Taxonomy (GTDB): domain Bacteria; phylum Pseudomonadota; class Gammaproteobacteria; order Xanthomonadales; family Xanthomonadaceae; genus Pseudoxanthomonas_A. The sequence goes on along the minus strand of JBDNHW010000134.1, from coordinate 13,575 downwards.
AGCACAAGAGCGTGTCCGACGACACCGCCCGCAAGATCGACGAAGTGGTGCGCGCCATCCTGGACAAGGCCTACGACCGTACCAAGCATCTGCTCACCGAGAACATCGACAAGCTGCACACCATGGCCAAGCTGCTGCTGGAGTACGAGACCATCGACGTGCCGATGATCGATGCGGTGATGGAAGGCCGCGATTCGCCGCCGCCGATGGGCTGGACCAAGCCGGACAAGGGTGATTCGCGTCCGTTGCCTCCCATCGGGGATGCGGCGGCGCAGACCTGACTCCACGACAGTCTGGATAGACGAAAAGGCCGGTTGACACCGGCCTTTTTCATATGTCGACCTCCGTGGTCCTGCACTGCCAGCGCAGCCGCTATCATGACCATAAGCTGTAGCTGGAGTCGCAATGGAACCCTCCAAGCGGTCGCGCGAAACGAAGCATGCATGGGCGCGGATCGCAGGGGCCTGCTTCGGGATGGCCGCCGCACTGCTGACCGCCACGGCGCTGTTGTTCGTCTGGGGCGGGATTTCCGCTGCCTTCGCCATCCTTGCCGCAGTCGCAGCAGCGGCACTCCTTCTGGCAGGCATGCTCGCCAGGCGCAGGGCCGAACGCTGATGCGCGACCCCACGCCCAAGGAGTAAACCGCCAAATGTTCGACACTACGCCGCAACTCGACTGTGCCGGCCGAATCCTCAAGCTCGACCGCCCACAAGTGATGGGTATCATCAACGTCACGCCTGATTCCTTCTCCGATGGAGGCGCGCACGAGACGCTGGAAGCGGCGGTGGCGCACGGTCTGCGCCTGGTGCGCGAGGGTGCCGACATGCTGGACGTTGGCGGCGAATCCACGCGCCCGGGTTCTGAAGAAGTGCCGCTGGAGGAAGAGCTGCGGCGCACCATAGCGGTGATCGAGCGGCTGGCGCGGGAGACTTCGCTGCCGATAAGCGTCGACACCTGCAAGCCCGAGGTCATGCGTGCGGCGGTCGCCGCCGGCGCCGGAATGATCAACGATGTGTACGCGCTGCGCGCAGAAGGCGCGCTGGACGCGGCGGCGGAGCTCGGAGTTCCGGTCGTGCTGATGCACATGCGGGGCACACCGCATGCCATGGACGAGTCGCCCGAGTACGACGATGTCGTTGGCGAGGTCCATCGCTTCCTGGCCGAACGCATTTTCGCTGCGGAAATGGCGGGAATCTCGAAGAAGAACATCGTGATCGACCCGGGCTTTGGCTTTGGCAAGCAGACCAACCACAACGTGATCCTGCTCGCCCGGCTGGAGCGGTTCGTGGAGTTGGGCGTGCCGGTCCTGGCCGGACTGTCGCGCAAGCGCAGCATCGGCCAGTTGACCGGGCGGGAATCGGCGGAAGATCGCGTGCATGGATCGGTCGCCGCGCACCTGATAGCCGCGCAGCGTGGCGCGCGGATTCTCCGTGTTCATGACGTGGCCGCGACGGTCGATGCGCTGAGGGTATGGAACGCGGTGGCGGCCGTGCCGGCCCCGCGCCAGGATCGCGCTGCGCCGGCCATTCGCTGGCCGGACGACGAGTAAGGGCCGCAGCCGATGTTCAGGCCGGCATCGGCTCGGTGCGTCCACGCCGCTTGACCAGGGGTTCGGCTGCAGTTACGGCTGCCGCTCGGGCACCACTGGATCGACGCGGCAGACGCAGCGGCAGTGCTGGCCCGACCACCGGAACTGGAACTGTTCCGGGCGGCGCAAGGACATCGATGACATCCACCAGGGAAGGTGAAGCATGGGTTGCACGGCTAGCGTCCGCTTGATGTTCGTGTTGTGTGCCGCCGCCTGCGCCGGGTGCGCCACCCGCCCTGCCCCCGATATGTCGGGCCGCTGGAAACCGGTGAATCACTTTGCCGAGAGCGTGCAGGAAATCCCGCTGCACCAGTCCTACGTCTTCTATCCATCACCCATGGACGGCACGTTGAAGAACATGCTCGAGCGGTGGTCGCTGGATTCCTCGATGTAGCTGCCGCTTTACTGAAACGGCGCGGAAAGCGCAGACCTACCAGTCGATCGTGCCGCTGACGACGTTGCACACCCGCCCGCCGGACCAGACCTCGCCGGCGTCATCGACGTGAAGCTCGATGATGGCGTCGTGCCCGACCTCGCGCCCCTGGCTGATCCGGTAGCGGCCGTCGCTGCCAGGCATGGCATCGCGCGAGGCAAGCCAGGCGGCGAGGGTGGCGTTGGCTGCACCCGAAGCGGCATCCTCGAACTGCGCCGGCGCGCCCACCCAGGCGCGCACGGCAAGGAAGTACACGCGATCCGCGCTGCGCGCAAATACGCACACGCCCATGCTTTCGGTCGAGCTGGCGAGTTCGGCGATCGCCTCCCACGGCGGAGTCGCGGCGCGCAGTGAAGCCTCGTCGCGCAGTTCCACCAGCCACCAGCGACGGCCACCCTCCATGAGGACCGGAGGCAGGTTGCCCAGCGGCAGGCTGCGCAGGACCTCGCGCAGCCGCGCATCGTCGGCAGCCGCCACTTCCATGACCCTCGAGCGCGGCGTGCGCACGGCGATCGTGCGCGCCCGCCCGACGCCCTGCACCCGCAGCGGCAAAAGCCCCGCAATGCCTTCCTGCACCAGCAATCCGTCACCCGGGGTCGCGATCCCCGCTTCCAGCACGGCATGGGCGGTGCCAACGCTGGGATGCCCGGCGAAGGGAACCTCGCGGCGCGGACTGAACATGCGGATTCCGTAGCTGGCATCCGGGTGGGAGGCGGGAAACACGAACGTGGTCTCCGGCAGGCGCGTCCACCTTGCGATGTCCTGCATCGTGCCGTCGTCGAGTCCCTCGGCATCCAGCACCACGGCCAGTGGGTTGCCGGCGCCGGGGCGGTCGGCGAAGACGTCGAGCTGGACGAAACGGCGTGAGGTCATCGAGCGGGCGCCCTTGTGGGCCGCGCAGCTTACCAATCCACGCGGCCGCGTATCACCGCCTGCACCCTGCCACCGATCCAGACTTCGCCCTGCGCGTCCACTTCGACCTCGATGCTGCCGTCGCGACCCATCTCGCGTCCCTGGCTGGCAAGGTAGCGGCCGGCATTGCCAGGCAGTGCGTCGGAGGCTTGCAGCATCGCGGCGACGCACGCATTGGCGCTGCCGGTGACAGGATCCTCGGGAATGCCGTCTGCGGGGCAATAGGCGCGAACCACCACGTCATGTTCGCCAGCATCGGTGCGGGCGAACACCGCAAGTCCGACCGCTTCGCTGGTGCCGGTCAGGGCTGCGATCGCCGCCAGATCGGGGATCATCGTGCGTACCGTCGCCTCGTCGGCCAGCTGCACCAGCCACCATGAAGGTCCGTTGTTCCACAGCGCCGGGACCAGGGTGCCGCCGGGCAGTCCTGCGGTGGCGGCGCGCAGCAGGTCCGGGAAATCCTCCCCGCCGGCCAGGCGCGTCGCGCGCGGGGTGCGCACGTGGATCAGCCGTTCCGAGCCACGCTTTTCCACGCGAACCGGCAGCAAGCCCGCCTTGCATTCCTGCACCAGGCCCTGCTTGTTGGCATCGACGAGGCCCGCGTCGATGACCGCCCACGCCGCACCGACGCTGGGGTGCCCGGCGAAGGGGAGCTCCTGGCGCGGGGTGAAGATGCGGATGCGGTAGTCGGCGTCAGCACTGGTCGGGGGCAGGAAGAAGATCGTCTCCGACAGGTTGGCCCACGCGGCATAGGCCTGCATGGCGGCGGAATCAAGGCCTTCGGCGTCGAACACCACGCCCAGGGGGTTGCCGGCGCCTGCGCGCTGGGCTAACACGTCGAGTTGCAGGTAGCGATGCTGGGTCACGCGGAACTTTCCTCATGAGGTGGTGGGGTGCCGGTGGCGCTTCGTCTAGAATCGCGGGTCACGCCCGAATGGTCGGGCAGCCCTCACGCCTGTGTCCATGCCCGCCGTCACGCCCTTACCCGATCGCTGGATCGTCCTGAAGTTCGGCGGCACCTCGGTGTCGCGTCGCCACCGTTGGGACACGATCGGAAAACTGGCCAAACGTCGTGCCGAAGAGAGCGAAGCGCGCGTGCTGGTGGTGGTATCTGCATTGTCGGGCGTCACCAATGAACTCACTGCGATTGCCGATGGCGCTGGTGACAGCGCGGCGCGCGTGGACGCGCTGGAACAGCGCCACCGCGACTTCGTGGCCGAGCTGGGGCTCGACGCCGATGCCGTGCTGGGCGAACGCCTGGCCGCGCTACGCGCGCTTCTCGACGACCCTCGCCCCGGCCCACGCGGCCTGGACTGGCAGGCCGAGGTGCTGGGGCAGGGCGAACTGCTGTCCTCCACGCTGGGCGCCGCCTACCTGCAGGCCAGCGGCCTGGACATGCAGTGGATGGATGCGCGCGACTGGCTGCTGGCGGCGTCGCTACCTCACCAGAGCGCGTGGTCGCAGCGCCTGTCGGTCTCCTGCAGTCCGGTCGCGACGCCTGAATGGCGGGCTGGCTTCAGCCGCCAGCCAGGCCGGATGCTGCTGACCCAGGGATTTATCGCACGCCATGCGGACGGTGGCACCGCCGTGCTGGGACGCGGCGGCTCCGATACCTCCGCCGCCTGCTTCGGCGCTCTGCTCGGTGCGCAGCGGGTGGAGATCTGGACCGACGTGCCCGGCATGTTCAGCGCCAATCCGCGCGAGGTGCCAGATGCACGCCTGCTGACGCGGCTGGACTACGCCGAGGCGCAGGAAATCGCCACCACCGGCGCCAAGGTTCTGCATCCGCGTTCGATCAAGCCGTGCCGCGACGCCGGCGTGCCGATGGCGATCCTGGACACCGAGCGCCCGGACCTGCCCGGCACCAGCATCGACGGCGACGCGTTGACCGTGCCCGGCGTCAAGGCGATCAGCCGCCGCAACGGCATCGTGCTGGTGTCGATGGAATCGGTGGGCATGTGGCAGCAGGTCGGTTTCCTGGCCGAGGTGTTCGAACGCTTCAAGCGCCACGGCCTGTCGGTGGACCTGATCGGTACAGCCGAAACCAACGTCACCGTGTCGCTGGACCCGAGCGAGAACCTGGTCAGCACCAACGTGCTGGAAGCCCTGTCGGCGGACCTGTCGGAAATCTGCAGGGTCAAGGTGATCGCGCCGTGTTCGGCGATCACCCTGGTGGGGCGCGGCATGCGCTCGCTGCTGCACAAGCTGTCCGACGTGTGGGCCACGTTCGGGCGCGAGCGCGTGCACATGATTTCGCAGTCGTCCAACGACCTCAACCTGACGTTCGTGATCGACGAAGCCGACGCTGATGGGCTGCTGCCAGTGCTGCACGCCGCGCTGATCGACAGCGAGGCGATGCCGGTGGACGAAACCAGTGTGTTCGGTCCGCGCTGGCGCGAGATCGCGCACGGCGTGCGCAAGCGGCAGACGCCGTGGTGGCAAGGGCAGGGGATGCACGGCCGCCTGACGGCGATTGCCGATGCGGCCACCCCTGCGTACGTGTACGACCTGGCCACGGTGCGTGCGCGCGCACGGGCGCTTTTGGCGATCGCCGCCATCGACCAGCGCTATTACGCGATCAAGGCCAATGCCAATCCGGCGATCCTGCAGCTGCTGGTTGACGAAGGCTTCGGCCTGGAGTGCGTGTCGCTTGCCGAGCTGCAGCGCGTGTTCGAGGTGATTCCCGAGCTTTCGCCGCGGCGGGTGCTGTTCACCCCGAGCTTTGCGCCGCGCGCGGAATACGAAGCCGCCTTTGGCTACGGCGTTACTGTCACCCTGGACAATGTCGAGGCACTTCAGCGCTGGCCGGACGTCTTCATCGGCCGCAGCCTGTGGCTGCGCGTGGATCTCGGGAGGGGCGACGGCCACCATGCCAAGGTGCGCACCGGTGGCAAGGAGTCCAAGTTCGGACTGCCGCTGGCCCGGCTCGACGAGTTCCTGGCGCTGGCGGCCGCACTTGGGGCTCGCGTCACCGGGTTGCACGCCCATTTGGGCAGCGGCATCGACACGCCTCAGCACTGGAAGCTGATGTGCGACCAGATGGGCGGCATCGCCGATCGTATCGGCAGCATCGAAGTCATCGACATCGGTGGCGGCCTGCCCATTCCCTACACCGCCGACGACGAACCCTTCGACCTCGACGAGTGGAGCGCCGGGCTGGAGGAAATCAAGCAGGCCTATCCCGGCTATCGCCTCGCGATCGAGCCAGGGCGCTACCTCGTGGCCGAGGCCGGGATCGTGCTGGCGCGCGCAACCCAGGTGGTGGAGAAGGACGGCGTGCGCCGCGTCGGCATGGATGCAGGGATGCACACGCTGCTGCGCCCTGCGCTGTACGACGCTTGGCACGACATCGTCAACCTCAGCCGCCTCGACGAGCCCGCCGATACCGTATTCGACATCGTGGGGCCGATCTGCGAATCGAGCGACGTATTCGGCAAGCGCCGCCGCCTGCCCGGTGCGACCGCAGAGGGCGACGTGATGCTGATCGCCGACGCCGGCGCCTACGGATTCACCATGGCCAGCGCCTACAACCTGCGCGTGCTGCCGAAGGAAGAGGTGCTGCCGGATGCCTGACCTGCAATTCCGCCGCGAAGACGTCAAGGTTTTCCGGTTCGTGCGCTGTGGCTTGGACGCCGGCAGCGGCGTGGCGCAGCTGGTGTACGCGTTCGATAACGGTGCGGAAATGGTGGAAACGATCACCTTCCCGGGCGCGCCCTTCACCATGGACGATGCGCGCGCCGCGGCCGTGACGCGTGCACTGCACCTGCTGCACCTCATTGCGGGCGTGAGCTACTACAAGGCGGCGGTGCCGCCCGAGATGCGCATCGAAGGCTATGAGATCGATGCGGACACCGCTGGGCTGCTGCAGTCGATCTATGTCAACGGACTGGGTGAGTTCGCCTACCGCAACAAGCTGGAACTTCAAGGGCGCATCCGCTTCCCGCACTCGAAAGATCCGTCGCGAGCGCCGGCGCTTGGCCTGCGCCAGCACGCGCTGGTGGCCATTGGCGGCGGCAAGGATTCGCTGGTCTCGATCGAAGCGCTGCGCTCGGCGGGCGTGCAGCAGACCGTGACCTGGATCGGGAACTCCCAGCTCATCGCCGCCTGCGCCGCGCGCACGGGACTGCCCACGCACAACATCGGACGCGCGCTGGCGCCAGGCCTGTTCGAACTCAACCGGCTGGGCGCCTACAACGGCCACATGCCTGTCACCGCTGTCAATTCGGCAATCCTGGTGATGGCCGCGCTCCTGCAGGGCGTGGACCAGGTGGTGTTTTCCAACGAGCGCTCCGCCAGCTACGGGAGCATCATTCCTGGTACGGGAGAAGTGAACCACCAGTGGTCGAAGGGCTGGGCGTTCGAACAGGCCTTCGGTGAGCACGTGCAGCATCATGTCGCAGCGGATTTGCACTACTACTCGCTGCTGCGTCCGCTGAGCGAGCTGGCGGTGGCGCGGCAGTTCGCCAGGACCAGCCGCTACGACGGGCATTTCTCAAGCTGCAATCGCAACTTCCACATCCTTGGCGAGCGCCCGGTGAACCGCTGGTGCGGCGTGTGCCCCAAGTGCCATTTCGTGTTCCTGGCACTGGCACCTTTCATGCCGAAGCCGCGCCTGGTCGGCATCTTTGGCCGCAACCTGCTCGACGATCCGGCGCAGGCGCCGGGTTTCGATGCCTTGCTCGAATTCCGCGACCACAAGCCATTCGAATGCGTGGGTGAAGGCCGCGAGTCGCGTGCGGCGATGGCCGATCTGGTGGCGCGGCCGGAGTGGCGGGAGGACGCGCTGGTGTCGCGCTTCGCCCGCGAGATCGAGCCACAGCTTGGGCTGGATGCCGGCGCGTTGGCACCGCTGTTGCATTTCGGCACCGGCGAACACCGGATCCCGACGGCGCTATGGGAGCGGCTGGGTGCGCATTTCGCAGCTTGAGGGGCACGCGGTCGCGCTGTGGGGCTGGGGCCGGGAGGCACGCGCCGCGCACGCTGCGATCCGTGCGCGGCTGCCTTCGCTGCCGCTGACCCTGCTGTGCGGCGACGACGAAGCCGCGCAGGCGGCCGAGCTGGGCGACCCTTTGCTGACGGTGCTGACGCAGCCCGATGCCGCCACGATGGCTGCATTCGAAGTCGTAGTGAAGTCCCCGGGGATCAGCCCGTATACGGACATTGCCCGGGTCGCCCTGGCGAGGGGCACGCGCTTCGTCGGCGGCACCGCCCTGTGGTTCGATGAGCATCCAGAAGCACGCACCGTGTGCATCACCGGGACCAAGGGCAAGAGCACCAGTACCGCCCTGCTGGCCCAGCTGCTGCGCAGTGCCGGGCACCGTACCGCACTGGCGGGCAACATCGGCATGCCCCTGCTGGAGTTGAACGACGTCGAGCCGCCGCCGGCATTCTGGGCGATCGAATTGTCCAGTTTCCAGACCCGGGACGTGGCCGCGGCCCAGGCCTCGCCCGAAGTGGCGGTGGTGCTGAACCTGTATCCCGAGCACCTGGACTGGCACGGCAGCCAGGACCGCTACATCGAGGACAAGCTGACGCTGGTCACGGACGCGCGGCCGCGCATCGCGCTGCTCAATGCGACCGACCCGCTGTTGGCCGGGCTGTCGCTGCCGCACAGCGAGGTGCGCTGGTTCAACCGCGAAGATGGGTGGCACCTGCGCGGCAAGGCGCTCCACCGTGGCGAGCGCTTCGTGCTCGATACGGCCGGACTGCCGCTGCCCGGCGCCCACAACCGCAGCAACCTGTGCGCCGTGCTGGCGGCGATAGAGGCTCTGGGGCTGGACGCGGCCGCGTTGGCGCCCGCGGCGCGCTCGTTCCGGCCGCTACCCAACCGGTTGCAGTCCCTGGGCTCGCGTGCGGGCATCCGCTACGTCAACGATTCGATCAGCACCACGCCGCACGCCAGCCTGGCCGCGCTCGAATGCTTCGCAGGCGAGCGGGTGGCGATTCTGCTGGGTGGGCACGACCGCGGCCTGGACTGGAGCGGTTTCGCCGCGGCGATATCCGTGAGCCCGCCGCTGGTGATCGTCACCATGGGCGCCAATGGTGACCGGATCAATGCGTTGCTGCAGCCGCTGGCCGTGGAGGGGAGGTTCCAGCTGGCCGCGGCCAGTGATCTCGCCCAAGCGGTGGCCACGGCCACTGGCCTGCTGGAGGGTCAAGGATTGATCCTGCTTTCGCCCGGCGCGCCCAGCTTCGGCCAGTACCGCGATTACCAGGCGCGCGGCCGCCATTTCGCCGAGGTCGCTGGCTTGGATCCGCGCGGCGTGGGTTCCATCCAGGGCCTTGGCATCGCCTGAGCGCCGGCGTGGAAGGCGTTGCCAACCGGGCATCCTGGCCTCAGTCGCCGCCTTCCTGTGGCAGCGCATAGGCGATCACATGGTCGCCCGCCGGGGTCTCCATGAAATGGTGCCCCCCCGCCATGATGACCAGGTACTGGCGTCCGTCGATCTCGTACACGCTGGGTCCGGCCTGGCCTCCGGCCGGCAGCGCGTCCTGCCACAAAGTTTCGCCGGTCTCCATGTCGATCGCGCGGATCAGGTCGTCGGTAGCGGCGGCGATGAAGGCGATGCCACCGGCAGTGATCACCGAGCCACCGTTGTTGGGCGTACCGATGTTGATCGGCAGGTAGGATGGAATCTTGAACGGTCCGTTCTTGCGTGCGGTGCCCAAAGGCCGATCCCACAGGGTGCGCCCGGTTGCGAGGTCGATCGCGCGGATGCCGCCGTAGGGGGGCTGCTTGCACAGCAGCTTGGTGAAGGGCAGGCGCCAGCCGGCGTTGACTTCGATGCCGTAGGGCGTGCCCACCTGCGGATCGCCCGCGCCTTCGGGTCCGCCTTCACCCACCTCCGCGGAAACATCGCGCGGCACCCAGCCCTTTTCGTTGACCTCTGCTCGCGGCACCAGGCGGTTGTAGTTGGGCATGTCGTTGTAGTTGGCCAGGATGATCCCGCGGTCCGGGTCGATCGCGATGCCGCCCCAGTCCGAACCACCGTTGTAGCCCGGGTATTGCACCCAGCGCTGGTCCACGGTGGGCGCGGTATAGATCCCCCGGTAGCTGGCGCGGCGGAACTGGATCCGGCAGACCAGCTGGTCGATCGGGGTCATGCCCCACATGTCGCGTTCGGTCAGGTCGGGCTTGCGCAGGGCGTGGAAGCGGGAAAACGGCTGGGTCGGCGAGCGCATGGGCGCCTCGACGCCGCCAGTCGGTACCGTCATCTCGCCCACCTCGGTCAGCGGTCGCCCGGTGCGCCGGTCCAGCACGTAGATATCGCCCTGCTTGCTCGGCAAGACCAGCGCCGGCACCGGCCCGCTCGCAGTGGGGAAGTCGACCAGCGTGCCCTGCGAACCCAGGTCGTAGTCCCACACATCGTTGCGTACCGTCTGGAAATGCCAGACCGGACGCCCGGTGGTGACATCCAGCGCAACCAGCGACGTGGCGTAGCGCAGTTCCTCTGGCCGGCGCGAGCTGCTCCAGTAGTCGCCCGCCGAGTTGCCCATCGGCAGGTACACGAAACCAAGCGCTTCGTCACCCGTGGCAGTGGTCCACATGTTGGGCGTGCCCTGGGAATATGCCTCGCCTTCGGGAGGGCGGCCCGTGCGCTCGGGGTGCACCATGTCCCAGGCCCAGCGCAGTTCGCCGGTGATCGCATCGAAGCCCTGGATCACGCCCGATGGCGCCCAGCGACGCTGCCCGTCGAGCACCTGGTGGCCGGTGACCACCACGCCGCGCACGATGGTCGGCGATGAAGTCATCGACACCATGCCTGGCGCCACTTCGCCCATGCCGACGGTGATGTCGACCTGGCCGTTGTCGCCGAAATCCACGCAGGGCCTGCCGGTCCTGGCATCCACCGCGATCAGGCGTGCGTCCAGGGTGCCTTCGATGATGCGGGTTGCGCAGGCACCCGACGTCGGCATCGCGGCGGCAGCCACTCCGTTCGCCGGCGCGGCTGCCTCGGCAAGCGGCGCAGTGCCGTCCGGCGTCGCCGCGGCCGGCGATGCAGCGGCTTGTGTGGGGCCCGCTGTCGTTGTATCTGCCACGTGGTAGGCCACGCTGCGGCAGGCGGCGGTGTAGGGAATGTACGAATCGTCGACCTGTGGGTCGAAGCGCCAGCGCTCCTGCCCGGTGGCAGCGTCCAGGCCCAGCAGGATGTTGCGTGCTGTGCACAGGTACAGCATGTCGCCCACCTTGAGGGCGGTGGTCTGCGCACCCCAGCGGGAATCGGGAATGTCGCCTGTGCGGTAGGTCCAGGCGCGTTGCAGCTGGCCCACGTTGTCGCGGTTGATCTGGTTGCTGCGGACGTAGCGGGTACTGGCATTGCTGCCGCCATACGCGGTCCAGTCTCCCGGGGCAGGCGCGTAAGCCGAAGACACTGCGGTCGCCATTGTTGCGGACGGATCGCCAGCCGGCTGGGCGGGCCCCGGCGCGGCGAGTCGGGTGACTCCATGCGGCACGAATGCAAAGCCGATGCCGAGGGCCACGCCCACCGCGCACGCGGCCGCCAGCAATCGGGAGCCGCGCTTGCCTGTCAAGGGCAGCAGGTGCTGCATGGCAAGCGCTATCGGGATGCCCAGTGCCAGCACCAGGCCCAGGCGCGGCACCCAGCGCCAGTAATCCAGCCCGGACTCCCACGCCGTCCAGGCCAGCGTCGCCAGGATCACCGCGCCATACCACCACGCCCCGGCGCGCCGTCCGCGCCCCAGCAACACCGCCGAGACCAGCATTGCCACACCGGCGAGCAGGTAGTACCACGAGCCGCCGAGGGCGGCGAGCCAGGCACCGCCCACTGCCAGCGTAAGGCCCAACAGCAGCACCAGCACGAAGCAAAGCAGCGGCAGCCAGTGCCGCATGCGGATGGAAGGGTTGGAGTGGCTCGCGGACATGCTGGTCTCCAGTGGCAGGTAGATGGCCCCGTGATAGTTGGATCCAGGGCGCGGCACCGAGCGCACGATGCCAGCGGCGTTGTGGTTGGTTGCAAGCCTTCGCATGCATCATGCATCGTCGTGCTGGATAACCTTCGTCAGCAGCAAGCAGCGGTGGCCCTGGCTGCAGGCCCGCATCCATGCTTTTCACTGGGTCTTCTCCAGTCCCATGTTGAAGTGTGCCAGGAGCGTGCCGCAGGCCGTTACGGTCCCACAACCCGGATGGAGATGGAGTGATGATGTGGATGATGATGGCCGCGGTATCAATGGCGATTTCCCGCGGATGCTCCGCTGCCACCAAAGCCGCTCATGGCCCGCCTCCCGGCCAGGCGCCAGCTGACTTGCCGCCCTTTGTGACGCGCTGACGCCCGCCTTGCCGGTCTCGATCACCAACAGGCCGGCGTGCGGCCGCGCAGTCACTGCCAGGTCGATGCGCAACGCGCGGGCGCGCGCCACGCTCGCTTGCACACTGATGGTGACGCTGGCCGCTTGCCAGGGATCGCAGTCGACCCTGGACCCGGGCGGTCCCGCCGCGCAGGCCATTGCGTCCATCTGGTGGATGATGCTGGCGGGCGCCTGCGCGGTGTTCCTCCTGGTGATGGGGCTGCTGGCGACTGCCATGTCCGGACGCCATCGACCCGCCCTGCGCCGCCCGGGGTTGCTGGTCGCCGCCGGAGGCCTGGCGCTTCCCATCGTTACCCTGGTCGCGCTGCTGGTGTATGGCACGCTGGCCGGGCGCGAGGTCATCGCGCTGGGCCAGGGAAGTGACCTGGTGGTGGAGGTCAGCGGACGGCAGTGGCAGTGGCAGTTCACCTACCTCGATGCAGATGGCTTGCCCGCGGCCACCACTACCGGAGCGCTGGTGCTGCCGCTGGATGCACTGGTCGAGTTCCGCATCGGCAGCGAGGACGTGATCCACAGCTTCTGGATACCGCGGCTGGGCGGCAAGATGGACGCGGTCCCGGGCCGGGTCAACACGCTGCGCCTGCGGGCCAGCGAACCGGGTGCCTTTCGCGGCCAGTGCGCGGAGTTCTGCGGGCTGTCACATGCGCAAATGGGTTTTGACGTCGACGTGCGGCCGGAGCCCGGGTTCAACGCCTGGTTGCAGCGCCAGCCGCGGCCGCAAGGTGCTGCGGCGACCCCGGGAGGAGCCACGCCATGAGCGCTGCCGACCAAGACGCGCAGCTGGCCGCGCTGGACCGGGTATGGCGCAACTCGCCCGGCCTGGTCGGCCAGCTGACCGCAGTCAACCACGGCACCATCGCCTACCGTTTCATCGTCACCGGGCTGGTGTTCATGCTGATCGGCGGCATGCTGGCGATGTTCATCCGCCTGCAGCTGGCCTGGCCCGGCAACGAAGTGCTTTCGCCCGAGCGCTACAACCAGTTCGTGACCATGCACGGCACGACCATGATGTTCCTGTTCGCGGTGCCGGTCATGGAAGGTTTCGCGATGTACCTGATCCCGAAGATGCTGGGTTCGCGCGACCTGCCGTTCCCGCGGCTGAGCGCCTTCGGCTACTGGTGTTACCTGTTCGGCGGCATCTTCCTGTATTCGAGCTTCCTGTTCGATGCCGCGCCGGACGGCGGCTGGTTCATGTACGTGCCGCTCAGCAACAAGGTGTTCAGCCCTGGGATGAGCGTGGACTTCTGGTTGATCGGGGTGACCTTCGCCGAGATCGCGGCGGTCACCGCGGCCGTCGAGCTGATCGTGGCCATCC
>JBDNHW010000133.1:0-4425 GCA_041688625.1 Pseudoxanthomonas sp. | reverse complement strand
CGCGGCACAAGCCGCATAAACCGTGTCCACAAAACGGGGGTAACCTCACATCACTACCGCTCCACCATCAGCGCGCTCCCAGAAGCCAGCAGCGATCACGCCCTCGGCCTCCGAGTCGATCAACGCCTGATATTTACTCTTCGCGGCAGTCTGCAAGCGCTGCCCCACACGGGCGGCCTTCAACGTCGCGGACTACGCCACGCGGCCCCGAAATCCCACCGCGGGGGACACAACCACCAAGACACCCTCCAACACGATCGATTGCCGAGCCCTTGATCTTGACTCCATGACTCGTGCACCTGACTGCTGAACGTGGTTAACGAGGCCCTCTCCGAACTGGAGGAAAATCAGGCTGCGCGGCCCCTCCTGGCTAGGCATAGAAGCTCGATCTATTGAGCCAACAGGAGCGACGCCCCTAGGCGCCTGCCGCAGACAGGTGGGTACGCACGTTCCGCAGGGCCAGTGCCATGAGCGGTCCCTGCGGGTTCACGCCGATGCTGGTCGGAAGCATGCTCACATCGTTCACGTACAGGCCCTGTCGGCCATTGACACGTCCCCACGAATCCAGTGGCGTGCCCTTGCCCTTGCCGGCCGGCACGCCCCCATAGACGTGGATGGTGCTCAGCAGCCACCGTCTCACCACGCGTGGATCGGCGGTGGCCTCGAGCACCTCCTCGAGGGAGCTCGCCCGGGTCCCCGTGCCGTCGGGAAGAAAGACGTGCTGTGCTCCAGCGGCGAACAAGACCTCCGAAAGGCGACCCACGCCCCGACGTAGCCTCTCGCACACCTGCGGTCTGACCGAATACAGGATCTGGCTGCCTGGACTCCACGGGACGTTTCGCAGGACGCCCACCGACTCCGACGTGACCAGTGCGTAGTAAATCCCGAAGTTTTCGGTGCTGCGCAGCGCCCCGGAGACCTCGTGGCCACCTACCCAGAGCGCGACCTGAGGGGCGTCGGCGACCGAGCAACCCAGCGTGAGTTCCGGAAGGAACTCGGTCACCTGCCGCACAGGAACTCCCGCTCTGTGCTCGGTGACCGGGTCAGAGAAGCGGGCGGCCAAGCGCGCCATGGGGTGGAAGCGGACGCTGTTGCCCACGCCGCGAGTTACCCCGATTCGGCGCAACAGGGCCGGCGTACCCGTTCCGCCGGCACAGATGTAGATGCTACGAGCGCGCAACTCTGAGATGCTACCGTCTTGCGTCGCGCGGATGCGGACAGTCCAGGAGGATCCATCGGAATGCATGCCGACAACACTGTGACCGACCCGCAGTTGCGCTCCGCCACGGATGGCGTCGGCCAGATAGGTCTTGCCCATCGTGCGCCGGTCCATCTCCCACCCCGCCTCGGTGCGCACGGGCGTTATCCAGCGCGGCACTGGCGTGGACGCCCAGCCCAGGGCAGTGGCGCCGACTCCGAGACGCCGCGAGGCCTCGCTCTCGGCGGGCGCCGAGTCGGTCACTGGAAGCGTCGACTCGACCTCTTCGGCGAGGCGCACGTACTGCATGTCGCTGAAGTCGTCCAACACTCGTGCCCATTCGTGGAGCACGGGCTGGGGCAGCCGATGGTAGAAGCCCGAGTTGACCTCGCTGCCTCCGCCAACGCAACGAGCTTCGGCGAATGACAGTGGGACCCGTCCCAGCGTCGCGCTGATGCCCGCTGAGCGGTAGAGGGCAACGGTCTCGTCGCGCGAGTACGGCTCAATTCCCGGACTGCGCTCGGATCCCTCCTCAAGCACCACAACGCTCCGCCCGGCCTTGACGAGTTCGCACGCACTGATGGAACCGCCAGGACCAGAGCCGATGACGACCACATCGACATGCTCAACGCGAGGCATCACTGGCCCTCCACCTCCGCCAACCGACTCGCGACCTCGAAGCGCGCAAGGCGCAGGGAAGCTCCGACAACGGAGTCGAGAATCGTGGGCAGCATATCTGGCTGACCCTCACGAACGTGAGAGACCTTGCCCAGTAGTCGGACGGCCAGCCACGTTCCGAGAACAGCAAGACGCACGAGTGTCGGCGCGTGCGACCACTGCTCCTCCCAGCGCCCGCGCATGACACCCTCGCCCAATTCGGGAAGGGAAGTGCCGCATTGGTCGCACGCCATCACGAGAGCTGGACGACTGCTGGCCGCAGCCCAGCGCGCGGTCCGGGCTGCAGATGACCTCGGGCTGATCAAGGAAGGCTCCAACGATGGGCGTGTCCCCATAGCGACAGACTAGTAAGGCTCCACAGGAGTCTTCCATGACCATCCTCGCCCGAGAGGAAGTTCCGCCACGTTGCCTCGACCACGGGACGGGATGCGACCTGAGAGGCAAGCCCGGACGTCAGCAGGTCCCAAGTCTCTGTTTGCCGGCTGCGCATCAGATGATTCGTCGGCGCGGTCCAGCCGCGTTTCGGCATCGAGGCCACGTCCTGCGGAAGCCTGGTGTACGCCAGTGACCGCAGCGCCTTTTTCGTCGCAAAGAGGCCGGCCTTCCTTTGCACCGGCAGGCCGGCAGCAACGCGCCGGACGGCATCGGCGAGGAAGGGTGCCCTAGTCTCGACTCCGAAGGCCATGAAGGCTCGGTCGGTCTTGCGCAGATGGTCGCCGGGAAGCCAAGTGCCCTGGTCGATCGCTAGCATGCGGTCGAGCCAGGGCAGCGACTGCGCGGCTGCAAAGACCATGCGGGACCGAGCGAACGGGTCGTAAGAGGCGAGTGCCTGTGCGATCGGCGAGAAGATGTTGCGCCTCTCGTCGGCATTCGACACTGCGCGCCAAGCGCTGTGGGCAGCGGGCGCGTCCAGGTGCAGGGCACCCGCGAACTGCTGGAATCGATACCGGCGTCCGATGGGGTGGTGGCCTTCGGGAATCAACGGCGAGAGCGCGAGCAGAGCTCGTTCTGCGGAGCCAGGCAGGCGCGGCATGCGGCGCGTAAGAAGGTCTGCCGAGTACGTCGGGTACCCCCCGAAGAGCTCGTCACCACCGTCGCCGCTGAGCACCACCCGAAGGCCTTCGCTCGCCGAGGCTTCGGCTGCCGCGAAAGCAGCTAGGACGCTGGCATCGGCCAGCGGCTCGTCGAGGTGGCCATACACCCGTTGGGGCAGGTCAAAGGATGACAGGTCCACCGGAACGACGACATGGGGTATCCCCAGGCTGCGGGCCACGCGGGCCGCAGCCTCCGACTCGTCGAAGTCCTTGTCGAGGAACGACGTCGAGATCGCCAGGACGTCGCGCTGAAGCTCGGCCGCGTAGCTGGCAAGCAGGCCCGAGTCGATGCCGGAGCTGAGGAGGATGCCGGAGCGCTCGGACGTGGGCGTTCGGCTGTCCATGGAAGATCGCAGCGCTTCGTCGATGGCCCGAACACAGTCCAAGGGAGGGGCTGCAGACTTGTCAGGAACACGCCAGTCGGCGAGCTTCATCCCTCGGCGGTCGAATACAAGCGCATGCCCGGGGGGGACCTGTTGGATCCGCGCATAGATCGACCGGGGCGTATCGATGTACCAGTGCGTCGACAGGTCCAGCACCGCCGCTAGATCAAGTTCTCCAGACACGTCGAGTGCCTCGACTAGCACCTGGACTTCTGACGCAGCACGCACGCTGAAGCCAGTGCATGAGTAGGACAGTGGCTTCTCGCCGAAGCGATCGCGAGCAAGGGTCAGGGTGTCGGTGGATGCATCCCATGCGGCGATCGCGAACATGCCGTCGAATCGCGCAAGGGCGGAGCGTCCCCAGTGCCTGAACGCTTGCAACACCACCTCAGTATCACCGTCGCCGCGAAAGGGAGCCCCCTCGGCCTGCAGTTCTTCGCGTAACTGCCGGTAGTTGTAAATTTCCCCATTGAGGGCGACCGTCAAAGGGCCAGCCTGCAGGGGTTGGTCGCTGTGCAAGTTTCCGGTGATGGCCAGCCGTGCAGCTCCCACCATTCCGGACCCGTGCTGCACCACCTGAACACAGTCGGGGCCGCGGTGCCCCAACAAGTCTATGGCGCGAAGTTGGGACTCCTCCGAAGGAAGTGGACCTGCGAAGTCAACGACGGCGAAAATGCCGCACATGGCTAGCGCGTCCGCCGGGAGCCGCCGCCGACATTCCGCAGGAGCGCCATCGACACGAGCAGCCGACGACCCGGCATCCCCGCTAGCCGCGAAACGCCGCTGGCGACTTGGGCCTTGCTGCCGATCGTGTAGTGGTGGCGCACCCGCGACTTCGTGGCGACGTCTGTGATTCGCTGCGCCACCAGTCGAGGCGGCATTCCGTAGCTACTGTGGATCCGCCTGGCCACTCGTGAAAAAACCTCATGGACTGGCGCCGACCCAATGCCTGCAGCATGGCCAACCTCGTTAAAACCCGTGTTGATCCCACCGACGTCGACGATGCACCAGCTGTGCCCGAGCAGGTCCAGCTCGTATCCGGCGGCCTCAAGGAAGACCTCGGCAGCGGCCT
>JBDNHW010000132.1:0-5021 GCA_041688625.1 Pseudoxanthomonas sp. | reverse complement strand
CCGCGACCGGTCGCTGAGTTGCGTTGCCGCGATGGCGGCCTGGAACCTGGGTTGGGAGGGTGAACGATTCAAATCCCATCCGGATGAGGCCAAGGAGTTGCGGGACTACATCGCCTGGTCGGCAGATCCAGCAGGCGGCCCGATGCGTCTGGATACGAATGCAGTCATGCAAGCACTGAGCAAACATGCCACCGACTGGAACTACGTTTCCCGCGCGGCAGCTCTGAAAGAGCAGCGCTTGCTGCTGGTGGCGGCCACGGGCGATGCTGCGGGCACGAGCGTGGAGCGACACCGGGAGCTGGAGAAAGCAATCCGAGCCGCAGGAGGGACCCAGGTCGAGACTCTCGTTTACGACGACGACCACTCGTTCTCGTCCAATCGTATCGAGCTGGGCGACACACTAGTCGGCTGGCTGCAGGCAAACTGCGCCGGTCGTCCCTAATGTTGCTCAGGTCCTCGGAGACTCATGATCACTGGCCGCAGTCGGAGTAGCTCTCGGGCAGGTATAACAACTCATTCAACCCGATGCCGCTTCGCGGCACGGGTTAATTCAGGCGTTAGACGTGCTACACCTGTCGCTGCACATCCAACCAGGGGAAGCAAATGCAGTCCATTAATCAATTTCTATCGGAAGAGCAGGACGAGGCTTCGGTCAGAAACATTGTTCCCAAAGTGTCTGAACTACTTACGAAAGATGAGGCAATGGAGTACATCGCGGTTCAGAAAAAACTTGTGGTAAACATTTCACCCGACGCAGTTGTGCTCACGAACAAAAGAATTATCTTCGTTCAACCGAGCTTGTTCGGAATGAAGTTCCAAGATTTTCCGTGGAGGGAAGTTCAGGACGTCCACATGAGCGAGCAAATGATAGGAGCCACACTGACCTGCCGGACAACAACTGGCGTAAACGTGGCACTAGACAGCATTCCAAAAAAGCAAGCGCGAAAAGTTTATTCGTACGCACAGAACGTCGAAGAACAAGCGTACGACAAGCGACAGCAAGTTGAGCTAGAAAAAATGCGTGCATCCGCCGGGGGCATTGTGCTGCACGCACCAACAGCTGCCAGTCAAACTTCACCAGCACCCCAGCAATCTAGCGCCACCACAGACGATCCAATGGCTGCACTTGCCCAGCTAAAGAAATTACGAGAGGCAGATCTGATTTCCGATGAAGAGTTTGCTGCAAAAAAATCTGAAATCTTAGCTAGGCTCTAAGGACGCACGTCTAACAATTCATTCAAGACGAACCCGGTAGTTCCTTCGCTTTAGTGGACACCCTGATCTAACCCGTCAGGAGTTGTTCCCATGCCAATCCCAGGCCCTCGTACCACCCCGCGCTACAGCGCACAGTTCAAGGCTACCGCCGTCCGATTGAGCCAGATGCCTGGCGTGGCCGTGCAGGACGTGGTGCAGTCGCTTTACATCCATCCTTTCATGTTGTCTCGTTGGCGCAAGCAGGCGCGCCCCCCGCGTCAGACTAGTTGTCGCCCCGATAGAATCTCAATCTCGGAGGCGAGAAGGACCAAAACGTGGCTCGATACGGACAAGCATTCAAGAACAGAGCGATAGCGCGGTTGCTGCCGACGGAGGGCGCAGCGCTGCCGTTGGTAGCGCGGGACGTTGGCGTTGGCGTGGGAACACTGGAGCGCTGGTACAAGGAGGCCCAATCCCGGCCGGTTCGTGACTGCGCTTGGACGGCGGGCTCGCGGCTCGAAGCAGTGATCACCTCGGCGGCAATGGACGAGGCCAGCAAGAGTGCGTGGAGCCGCGAACACGGCGTCTACCCGGCCGAGTTGGACAAGTGGCGCGCCAGTGCTACGGCCGCGCTGGCCGAGCCGGAGGAAGCCCGGGCCAGTCCGCAGGCCAGCCGGCACGACCGCAAGCGCATCAAGGAACTCGAGCGCGAGCTGCTGCGCAAGGATCGGGCGCTGGCCGAGACGGCCGCGTTGCTGGTGCTTTCAAAAAAAGTCGCGGCGATCTTCAACAGAGGCGAGGGCGAATGATCGGCCTCGAAGATCGCCACGTCCTGGCCCGAGACATCCATATCGCTCAGGCGGCCGGCGCGCGGCTGCGGCTGGCCTGCGCCACCGCCGGTATCGATCTGCGTACCTTGCAGCGCTGGAAGGCGCACGACGGCCTGCGCGCCGGCGATGGCCGACCGTTAGCGGTGCGTCCGCTGCCCGGCCACACGCTGAGCGAAGCCGAGCGCGAGCAGGTGCTGCGTGTGGCCAACGAACCGCGTTTTGCCGCGGTGCCGCCGGCGCGCATCGTGCCCATGCTCGCTTGCACTGATGTGGGGCGTCGCAGGAAGCTCGCTCTTGTTCCTCGCGCTGTTGGGCCTGCTCGCTGCGCGCGCGGGCGGCGCGCCGGCACGCGCATCCGTATTGCGTGTTTCTTTCTGGGGCGCGTTGGCCATGGCCCTGACCACGGCAGTCGGCGCCCTCTTTGGAGCCGCGGCGTGAGAAGCGCCAAGGCGATTTGCGCGACGCCTGACCATTCATGCAAGCCGACGCCGCTTGGCGACGCGGCTCGACTCAGGCGCCGTGCCCCCAAGGGGCCCTGCAGCTCTTGCCAGGACTGATCCTCCTTGCATGTGCAGCCGCCCTGCCCTCCTCCAACGGACATACTTAATCGAGTTGGCGAACTTCGATAGATTGCTGCAGCGTGGTCACCCTGGTCCTCCGGCGACGCGCAGGCCGTGCATGATTCCAGCCGGAGCGTGGTCTGTTGAATGCAGCCTGCATCGGCGTTCAAGCGCGGGCGCTGGCACGATATGAATGTGCAACGGTCAAGCAGGCCCCTCGCTCGAACCGCTGGGCTCACCTTGCTGGCGATGCTGGCGTTCGCCGGCAACTCGCTGCTGTGCCGCGCGGCCCTCAGCAATACGGCGATCGATGCCGCCAGCTTCACCACCCTGCGCATCGTCTCCGGAGCCCTGGTGCTGTGGCTGCTGGTGCGCTTGCGCGCAAGCCAGGTGCAGGGCCATGGAAACTGGGGTTCGGCGCTGGCGCTGTTCGCCTACGCGGCGGGCTTCTCTTTTGCATACCTCAGCCTGGCGGCCGCGACGGGCGCTCTGCTGCTGTTCGGAGCGGTGCAGGCGACGATGATCGGCCGCGGCCTATGGCAGGGGGAGCGTTTCAACCGCCGCCAGTGGGCCGGCTTCGGTGCTGCGCTCGCCGGTCTGGTGGGGCTGCTGCTTCCGGGGCTGGCCGCGCCGCCCTTGGTGGCGGCGCTGCTGATGATCGGAGCGGGCGTGGCCTGGGGCATTTATTCACTGCGCGGCCGCGGCGCGGGCGACGCCACCGCCGTGACCGCCGGCAACTTCATCCGCTCGATTCCGTTTGCGATTTTGCTGAGCGTGCTGATGGCGCCGTACCTGTCGATCGACATGGCCGGCGCTGCGTATGCAGTGGCGTCGGGCGCGCTTGCCTCCGGCGTCGGCTATGCGATCTGGTACAGCGTACTGCCACTGTTGCCGGCGACGCGGGCGGCGACTGTGCAGCTCAGCGTGCCAGTCATCGCCGCACTGGGCGGAGTGGCGCTGCTGGGCGAGGCCTTGACGCTCAGGCTGGTACTCGCCTCGGTCGCGATCCTCGGCGGGATCGCGCTGGTGGTGATCGAGAAGCGAGGGACGCCGCTGCCCCGCCCGGGGCACGGGCCTCGATAGCCCTTTGACTCACCTCTGGCGATGGTGGCGATCATGGGCCGGTATTACGATTGGCCCTGATGCGCCCACAGGCGCGAGACCTGGACTACTCATGCCGCATGCCACATTTCGATGCCCTTCAAGTCGAAGTACGGCAATCCCGTCCAGGCTGCTGCGCCTGGCCATGGTGGGCCTGCTGATGCTGATTGTCGGCTGCAGCAGCGCTGACACCAGGACTTCGTCACCCGTGCTGACGATCGTGGTGGTGCGCCACGCCGAGAAAGGCAGCGACGATGCACGGGACCCGTCGCTGAGTGAAGCAGGTCACGCGCGTGCCCATCATTTGGCCGTGGCGATGTCGCGCACGCCTCCGGATGCGGTCTACGCCTCGCAGTTCCGACGAACGCTGCAGACGGCGCAGCCCAGCGCCCTCGCCTTCGGGCTGCCGGTGCTGCGCTATGAGGCGCAGCTGCCAGCGGCGGCGTTGGCCGGGCAGCTTCGTGGTGCGCACGCGGGGGGCGCGATCCTGATCGTCGGGCACAGCAACACGGTGCCTGACATCGTGGCTGCGCTGTCGGGCAAGAATGTGCCGCCGATGCCCGAAGAGGAGTACGGCGTGCTCTATCGCATCGACATCGGGCCTGGCGACGACGTAGCGCTGGAGCGCTCGAGCTTCTGACAGGAGGCGCGATAACCAAGGGCGCGATGCACAGGCGCTGACGACAATAGCTGGGTGGAATGCAGAAAATCCTGACCCGCCGCGCATGGTATTGCCGCTGCAAGAACCCATGACCGTCAAGTAGCTTGTTGACGTGGACACGCCACGTTCCCGTTGGACTTCGGGGCAACGTCCCTCTGCATCCTCACCCGCACTGCTTTCTCAAGGACGAGAACAATGTCGACGTGTCTCCTTCGACTGCTGTTGTGCAGCCTGATCTGCTGCGCAGCAGCCCTACGACCCGCTCTGGCGGCTGCAGACACGGTCCAGCCGCCGGTGATGCTGGCCGAGCGCTACGGCGGCGAAGCGATCGCCAACTACTGGGTCAGCGAGAAGCTGGACGGGGTGCGCGGGCGTTGGGATGGAAGTCGGCTGTACACGCGGGCCGGCCATCCCATCGCCACGCCCGCCTGGTTCACCGCAGGCTGGCCGCCCGTGCCGATGGACGGCGAACTCTGGACAGGGCGCGGTCGTTTCGATGATGTCAGCGCGCTGGTGAGGACCGGCGATCGCTCCGCGCGCGCGTGGACCGGCGTGCGCTTCATGGTCTTCGACCTTCCCCGCCATCGCGGTCGCTTTGACCAGCGCGTGCAACACATGCGGGTCCTCACCCGGCACGCAGGCGTGGCGTGGCTGCAACCGGTCCACCAATACCGT
>JBDNHW010000022.1:0-11920 GCA_041688625.1 Pseudoxanthomonas sp. | reverse complement strand
ATCAAGCTGTGCGAGATCCTGGCCATGGCCTGCGCGCCGATCGGCGCGGCCTTCACCCTGATCACCCTGGCCACCGGTTCCATCTGGGGCAAGCCGATGTGGGGCACGTGGTGGGACTGGGATCCTCGCCTGCCCACCGAACTGGTGCTGCTGTTCCTGTACCTGGGCGTGATGGGGCTGTACGGGGCGATCGACGATCGTCGTGCCGCCGCGCGCGCCGCCGGGCTGCTGGCGATCGTGGGCGTGGCGCTGCTGCCGGTGATCCGCTACTCGGTGGTCTGGTGGAACTCGCTGCACCAGGGCCAGACCATCCGCATGTTCGGCGAATCCAGCATGGACGCCAGCATGATGCTGCCGCTGTGGCTGATGGTGCTGGCGACCAAGTTCTGGTTCGTCGGCTCGCTGCTGTTGCGCGCCCGTGCAGACAACCTGCGGCGCGAAGCCGGCAAGGATTGGGTCGCGCGGCTGGTGCAGGCGCCGCAGCCATGACGTACATGCCCTATGTGATCGGCGCCTACCTCTTTTTCGCAGTCGTTCTGCTGTGGGACTTCGTGGTCCCGCGCCTGCAGATCAGGCAGCAGCTGCGTGCAGCCAAGGCCCGCAAGGCGCGCCCCGCACGTCCGATTGCCCCCGTGGAGTTGAGTCGATGAACCCTGTCCGACGCCGCCGACTGCTGCTGGTGCTAGCACTGGTGGCCGCTGCCGCAATCGCAACGACGCTGGTGGCCTTCGCACTGCAGCGCAACGTCGCTTACCTGTACACGCCCGCCGAGGTGCTGCGCGGCGAAGCCAGCGAGCGCGCCCGGTTCCGCCTGGGCGGGATGGTGGAGAAGGGTTCTTTCCAGAGGACGAGCGGCTCCATGCGAGCGCGCTTCAGCGTGACCGACGGCGATGCACTCTTGCCGGTGGTCTACGACCGCATCCTGCCCGACCTGTTCCGTGAGGGCCAGGCCGTCATCGCGACCGGCACCATGCGCGACGACGTGTTCGTGGCCGACGACGTGCTGGCCAAGCACGACGAGACCTACATGCCCAAGGAAGTGGCCGACAAAATGGGAGTGGCCCACAAGAAGCACGACGTCCCGCCAGCAGCAGGAGCGGAGAATTGAATCCGCCACGCTGCTTCAGCCGCATGGGCCATGCACCCGCTCCGAGCGCAATGAATTGACCACGACCCCGCTTCTCCCTTACTCCCCGGCTGCAATGCCCGGCTGCACCCGTGCTGCCTGAACTCGGCCAGGTCGCCTTGGTCCTGGCGCTGCTGGTCGCAGGACTGCAGGCAGTGTTGCCGTTGGCCGGTGCGCAGCGCGGTATCGCCTCATGGATGTCGATCGCGCGACCGGCCGCACATGCCCAGCTGTTGCTCGTATTGACGGCCTTCGTCCTGCTGACAGTCGCCTTCGTGGTGCAGGATTTCTCGGTCAAGTACGTGGCCGACAATTCCAACTCGCTGCTGCCGATGATCTACCGCTACACCGCGGTATGGGGCGCGCACGAGGGCTCCCTGCTGATGTGGACGCTGGTGATCGCGATGTGGAATGCGGCGGTGGCCGAATTTTCGCGCGGACTGCCGGAACAGGTGATCGCTCGCGTGCTCGGCGTGATGGGGATCGTCGCCGTCGGCTTCCTGGCCTTCCTGATCTTCACCTCGAATCCCTTCATCCGACTGCTGCCGGCGCCGCTGGAAGGGCGCGACCTCAACCCGCTGCTGCAGGACGTGGGGATGATCGTCCACCCGCCGATGCTGTACATGGGCTACGTCGGATTCGTGGTGCCTTTCGCGTTCTCGGTGGCGGCGCTGCTGGACGGCAACGTGGATGCACGCTGGCTGCGCTGGACACGGCCGTGGACCAACATCGCGTGGGGGTTCCTCACTATCGGAATCGCCCTGGGCAGCTGGTGGGCCTACTACGAGCTGGGCTGGGGCGGCTGGTGGTTCTGGGACCCGGTCGAAAACGCCAGCTTCATGCCCTGGCTTGCCGGCGCTGCCCTGCTGCATTCCCAAGCGGTGACCGAGAAGCGCGGCAGTTTCGCCGGCTGGACGCTGCTGCTGGCGATCGCCGCATTTTCGCTGTCGCTGCTCGGCGCCTTCCTGGTGCGATCGGGAGTGCTGACCAGCGTCCACGCATTCGCCGCCGATCCGGCGCGTGGGCTTTTCATCCTCGCGTTCCTTGGAGTCGTGATCGGTGGCTCGCTGCTGCTGTACGTGCTGCGCGCGCCGAAACTGCCGCGTGGCGCCCCGTTCGTCGCCAGTTCGCGCGAGACACTCCTGATGGCCAACAACGTGCTGCTGACCTCGGCCGCGGCGATGGTCCTGCTGGGCACGCTGTATCCGCTGCTGGCCGATGCGCTGGGCATGGGCAAGATTTCGGTTGGCCCGCCCTACTTCGGCCTGCTGTTCCTGCTGCTGATGGCGCCGCTGGTGCTCCTGCTTCCGCTGGGTCCCCTGACCCGCTGGCAGCGCGAAGAACCCTCGCGTCCACTCCGCATGTTGGCGCCGTGGCTGGTGCTCGCGCTGCTGATTGGCGTCATCGGCTACTTCTCCGCACCGCAGGGCCAATGGAAAACCGCCGCGGGCGCGGGCCTCGGGGCCTGGGTTCTGCTGGGCACTGCGCGTTTCGTGTGGACCCGGTTCGCAACCAAGGGCAACCGTTTCACTGCCGAAATGCTTGGCATGACCCTGGCCCACAGCGGAGTCGCCGTGTTCCTGGTGGGGGCGCTGCTGGTGGAGGCCATGAACGTGCAGCGCGAACTGGCCATGCAGCCGGGGCAGTCTGTCGACGTCGGCCGCTACACGTTCCGCTTCGAGGGCGTGGACACGCTTGCCGGCCCCAACTACAGCGCCGAACGCGGCCACATCCAGGTGATGCGCGATGCCGAGCCCCTGGTGCTGCTGCATCCGGAAAAGCGCGCCTACGCCAGCGGCGGACAGGTCATGACCGAGGCCGGCATCCGCCCCGGGCTGTTCGGCGACATCTACGTGGCCATCGGCGAATCGCTGGGCAACGACGCCCGGGCGGTACGCGTGCACGTCAAGCCGTTCGTACGCTGGATCTGGTTCGGCGCCGGGCTCATGGCGCTGGGCGGCTTTGTCACTGCGGCCGACCGTCGCTTCCGCAACAGTCCAGCCAAGGAGCCGCGATGAGCGCGCCCAACCCCGTTCCAACGCCTCCGGCTTCGAAGAAGAAACCGGTCGGCGCCTACGTCTTCCCAGCGGTGATCATCGGCCTGTTCTTCATTGGTCTGATGGCGCTCCTGTTGTACGGCGTGCAGCAGTCCGACCGCCCCAATCGTGACGCACTGCCCTCCCCACTGGTGGGCAAGCCCGCGCCGGCTTTCGACCTGCCCCTGCTGCACCAGCCCGGCAAGCGCCTGACCCTGGACGACCTGCGGGGCGAGCCGTTCGTGATGAACGTGTGGGGCAGCTGGTGCCCCGAGTGCCGGGTCGAACATCCCGTCATCGCGCGCTTCGCCCTGACCAAGCGCGTGCGCTTCATCGGCTATGACCTGAAGGACGAGCGGCAGGACGCACTGCGCTGGCTGGAGCAGTACGGCAACCCGTACATGATGGTGGTGGTCGACGAGAGCGGCCGCACCGCGATCGACTGGGGCATCTACGGCGCGCCGGAGACGTTCCTGGTCGACGGCAAGGGCATCGTGCGCTGGAAGCACGTGGGCGCGGTCACCGATGACATCATCCAGGAGCAGCTGATTCCCGCGCTCGAAAAGGCGGAAGCGGAACAGTGAGCCTTCCCGCAAAGCGCGCGTCGACGCGTATGCCAGCGCCATCGGCCTCCGGGGTGTTTGCCGTGCTGCTCGCGCTGATGCTGGGCCTGGCCGCTACCGTGACCGCGCAGGTCAGCGATCCAACGCCGCTGCAGTTCGCCGATGCCGCCGAGGAGCGACGCTTCCAGCGCCTGGCCGCCGAACTGCGCTGCGTCATGTGCCAAAACCAGTCGCTGGCCGACTCGGACGCGCAGATCGCGCATGACCTGCGCCGCGAAGTGCTGGAGCTGATGCAGCAAGGCAAGACCGACGCGCAGGTCAAGCAGTTTCTGGTTGAACGCTACGGCGAGTTCGTGCTGTACCGGCCACAGGTCTCGGGCGGCACCTGGCTGCTGTGGTTCGGCCCTGGCCTGCTGCTGCTTGCCGGTGGCGTGGTGGTATGGCGGATCATTGCCGCGCGCAGCGGTGGCCGCCGCGTCCCCGACGACGATGGGCAGGAATGGTGATGGCTGTTTTTGTCGCGATCTCGGTGGTGCTTGCCCTGGCCGTGCTTGCAGCGGTGTTGTGGCCACTGAGGCGTCAGTCGCCGGTCCTGCTGCCCGTGGCGGTGCTGGGCATGGCCCTGGCCTCTTTTGCGTTGTACCGCATCGTCGGGACACCCGCCGCACTCGCACCTGCCGCCACGCAGGTGCCCACCACGCTGGACGAGGCCATCGTCGCGCTCGAAGCCACGCTCAAGCGCGATCCCAACGAGCCCGAGGGTTGGCGGCTGCTGGGACGTTCCTACGCGGCGCAGGAGCGGCTGGCGGAAGCGCAGGACGCATTTGCCGAAGCTGTCAGGCTGATGCCGGACGAGCCAACGCTGCTGGTCGAAGCGGCGCAGTCGCGACTGTATGCAAACCCGCAGCGGCTGATGGATACCGAAGGCGTGGCCCTGCTGCAGCGCGCCCTGGCGATCGATCCAGGCCACCAGCGCGCCCTCTGGTTCCTGGGCGTGGCGCAGCGCCAGGCGCAGCAGCCGGACGAGGCAGCACGCACGTGGGAGTCCCTGATGAGCCTGGTCGATCCCGCAGCCGCCCGCAGCCTGCGCGTGCAGATCGACGCCGCTCGGACCGATGCCGGCCTACCGCCGCTCGCAACGGAGCCCGAAGGCCGAGCTACCGCCACGGACTCACCGGTGCTGACGGTAAAGGTCGCCCTGGATGATGAATTCGCTTCGCGCGCGAACTTGCCCGATGACGAGGTGGTCTTCGTCATCGCCCGCGTGCCCGGCTCGCCGATGCCGGTGGCGGTCGAACGACACGCGCTGCGCGACTTGCCGCTGAGCGTCACCCTGGATGACAGCGACAGCCTGATGCCCACGCGCAGGCTTTCGGAATTGAAGGAAGTGGAGCTGCTGGCGCGCCTGTCCAGCAGTGGCGATGCGACGCGCCAAGAAGGCGATCTGGAATCAGCGCCTGTGCGGGTCGCACTACCGACGGCCACACCTGTCGAGCTGATCCTGGGCCAATAATGTGGGAGCGGCTTGGTGGTGGCAGCTTCGTGGTGGCAGCTTCGTGGGAGCGGCTTCCAGCCGCGAGCTTTTCCTCGTGATGTCCAAGAATCAGGGAAAGATCAAGAGCTCGCGGCTGGAAGCCGCTCCCCCGCAGGTACTCCTTCAGCGGGAATGCCCCATTAGAATCAACCCATGACCGAATTCATTCCAACCGGCACGCGATTCCATGCCCTGTCTTCCCCGTTCCCCATG
Source organism: Pseudoxanthomonas sp. (assembly GCA_041688625.1). Lineage (GTDB taxonomy): Bacteria > Pseudomonadota > Gammaproteobacteria > Xanthomonadales > Xanthomonadaceae > Pseudoxanthomonas_A. The sequence goes on along the minus strand of JBDNHW010000022.1, from coordinate 6,448 downwards.
AAACGCGGCGGTGCGCTGCACGGCGCGCGTATCGCCTACGAGACCTGGGGCGCCTTAAACGAAGCGCGCGACAACGCGGTGCTGATCGTCACCGGTTTGTCCCCGGACGCGCACGCGGCGGCCAACGAGGGCAACCCCGAAGCGGGCTGGTGGGAATCCATGCTCGGCCCGGGCAAGCCGATCGACACCGATCGCTGGTTCGTCGTGTGCGTGAACTCGCTGGGCAGCTGCAAGGGGTCCACCGGGCCGGCTTCGCACAACCCGCAGAGCGGAGAGACGTATCGCCTCGACTTCCCCGAACTGTCCATCGAGGACGTCGCCGATGCCGCGTTCGAAGTGGTGTGCGGCCTCGGCATCGGCCAGTTGGCGTGCCTGATCGGTAACTCGATGGGCGGAATGACGGCCCTGGCGCTCCTGCTTCGCCACCCCGGCATTTCCCGCACGCACATCAACATCTCCGGAAGCGCACACGCGCTGCCCTTTTCGATCGCGATACGCTCGCTGCAGCGCGAGGCGATCCGCCTGGACCCGAACTGGAACAACGGCCAGTACGACGAGGACACCTATCCCGAATCGGGCATGCGCATGGCGCGCAAGCTCGGCGTGATCACCTATCGCTCTGCGCTGGAATGGGACGGGCGTTTCGGCCGCGTGCGCCTGGACCAGTCCAGCCAGAACCAGGACCGGCCGGACGACGAACCCTTCGGCCTCGAATTCCAGGTGGAAAGCTACCTGGAAGGTCATGCGCGCCGCTTCGTGCGGCGCTTCGACCCCAACTGCTATCTCTACCTCAGCCGCTCCATGGACTGGTTCGACCTGGCCGACTTCACCGGTGGCGACGTGCTCGCGGGCCTGGCGCGCATTCGCGTGGAGAAGGTATTGGCGGTCGGCGCCACCACCGACATCCTGTTCCCGCTGCAGCAGCAGCAGCAGATCGCCGATGGACTGCGTGCAGGGGGCGCCGAAGCGCATTTCGAGGCGATGGAGTCGCCACAGGGGCACGACGCCTTCCTGGTCGACATGGAGCGGTTCGGACCTGCCGTGGGGGGCTTCCTCGGCGGCCTCTGAGCGGGCGCCTGCTAGAATGCGCTCACTCCCGCGCACAGGCAGCCGAGCCATGGCCAGCATGGATTTCCCCGGTCACCACAAGTTGATCCAGTCGCTCGACCACGCGGTCGCGCTGGGTGACGACCGCGCCGTCACCGATGCATTGCGCAAGTCCCTGTGCGCGCTGATCCGCGATGAGACCCTGCAGCTGCCGGCGTGCGTACTGGAGCCCATCAGCGACCACTACGCGCGCCGCGAGCTCTACACCAGCCCCGAGCACGGCTACAGCGTGGTGGCCATGACCTGGGGGCCGGGACAGGGCACCAAGATCCATGACCATTCCGGCATGTGGTGCGTCGAGGGCGTGTGCAAGGGACGCCTGGAAATCACCCAGTACGAGCTGGTCGAACAGGATGAAGAGCGCTATCGCTTCGTCCCCGCCGGCACCATCGAAGCCGGCACCGGGTCGGCAGGCAGCCTGATCCCGCCGCACGAGTACCACACCATCCGCAACCCCAGTGACAGCGCGGTCGCCGTCACCCTGCACGTCTACCAGCGCACCATGGTCCGCTGCGGCGTGTTTTCGCCCGAGGACGAGAAAGACGGTCAATGGCAGCGCCGCGGCGAGCGCCTGCTGGGCACCGATGCCGTGGTGCCTGGCTGACAGCGGCAATCGCCAGCCGCAGAAGCCGCGCTGCCGTGATCGACCAGCGCGACGGCAGGAGCTTCTTCGCGGCGCTCTCTCTCAACGCCGCGGCCAGTGCGCCAGCCTCGTTCGCGCGCTTCCATAGCAAGCCCATCAGGAAGATGGCCACGATGCCCGGAGTGAAGTAACCGGTGTAGTTCTGGATCGCCTGGAAGGCCTGGTCGGAGCTGCCCAGCAGCGGGCGCGCGAGCACTGCCGCGATCGCGATCGCCATCGAGACCACGCCCGCGGTGCGACCGCTCCGCACCAGTTCCTTCTGGCTACGCTCGCGGCCAAAACGTGCATACAGATCCATGGTGAAGATGGTGGAAATGGAATTGGTCATCGAAGCCAGCGACGACACCACCGCCGCAATCAGAGCAGCGAACACCGCGCCGAGCACGCCCGTGGGCAGCAGCGCCATCATCGACGGATACGCCGCGTCCGCGCGCGGCAGGTCCGGCGCGAGCATCAAGGCCGCCAGGCCCGGCAGCACCACGATCACCGGCATCAGGATCTTCAGTCCGGCGGCGAACAGCAGGCCCTTCTGCGCTTCGCCGATGTTCTTGGCGGCCAGGGCGCGCTGGCTGATGTACTGGTTGAAACCCCAGTAGCTGCAGTGCATCACCCACAGCCCTGCCAGCAAGACACCCAAACCTGGCAGGTCCTTGTAAAACGGGTTGTCCGGCGACAGGATCATCTTGAAGTGGCCGGGCGCTTCGGCCTGCAATCGCGTCAGCCCTGCGATGATGCCGCTGCTGTTGGAGATCTCGTTCAAGGTGATGCCGGCCAGCAGCAGCCCGCCCAGCACCAGCAACGTGACCTGCACCACGTCGGTGAGCGCAACCGCCTTCAACCCTCCGTAAAGCTGGTATGCAAGCGCGAACACCGCCAGTGCCACCAGTGCAACCATCTGGTCCATGCCCGAGACGTAGGCGATCGCCAGCGAACCCAGCCACAGGATCGAGGTCAGGTTGACGAACACGTACAGCGCGATCCAGAACACCGCCATCAGCGTGCCGATGTGGCTGCCGAACCGCTGCTCGAGGAACTGCGGCATCGTATCGATGCCATTGCGCAGGAATATGGGAACGAAGTATTTTGCCACCACCAGCAGCGTGATCGCCGCCATCCCTTCGTAGGAGGCGATGGCAAGTCCGATGGCGTAGCCCGATCCCGACATGCCGATGATCTACTCGGCCGAGATGTTGGCGGCGATGAGCGATGCACCGATGGCCCACCACGGCAGCGACTTGCTGGCCAGGAAGTAGTCCTGTGCCGACTTCTCGCGGTCGTCTTTTTCGCGTGAAAACGACTGCGCCAGAATGAAAATGCCGACCAGGTAAGCCAGCACGATGCCGATATCAAGCGTGGAAAGCGTCATTCAGGTTCCCGAGGAAATGCGCTGCCATTGGCGTGTCCTGCCGTTCCGGCAGGAGCGGTGAGTTCGACGTGACCCTCACAGCGGCGCGTGTTCATGGTTGCCCCCTGTCACGGGTTGGGCTGGATGCGTGGTGACTCGCCTGGAACCGGCGCCAGAAATCCCAAGGCCGCTGTCACGACACCTGCATCGCGGGGAATTGCATCCCGCGCTGCAGCATTGCGGCGGTCGAGCGATCGCGCTCGTGGCGCTGGCACGGCGCCTTCTGTGGCAGTTCCCAGTCGTCTATACTCGCCGGCCGCGCCGAAGTGGCGGAATGGTAGACGCAGCGGACTCAAAATCCGCCGCTAGCGATAGTGTGGGGGTTCGAGTCCCCCCTTCGGCACCAGAACATGGCCCCGTGATCGCGGGGTCCTTTTTTTGCTAGATTCAAGGCCCGGCAGCGACTGTCCACCGCCCCAGGCGTGCCCTTGACGAACCTAGCCTTCCCAGAAGCCTCAAGGCCCGTGAACGCGGATGCCGGTGCGGCGACGCGTCCACCGCTGGAGCTGTGCAGGCGCGGCGAGATCCGGGTCGAGCGCTTCATCGACGCCGCCACCGCTGTATTCACCGAAAAGGGCTACCGACATGCGCGGCTGAGCGAGATCGTCGCACGCGCCGGCGGATCGCTGGCCACCCTGTATCGCGTCTTCGGTGACAAGGAAGGACTTGCCCACGCGATCATCCAGCGTCGCGTGCACGACCTCGACCTGCGCCTGCAGGACCTCAAGCTTGAAGGACTGGCGCCGGAACAGGCGCTGCGCCAGGCCGCCGTGCAGATTGCGGAAGGACTGGCGGCACCCGAGTCGGTGGTGGTGCATCGCATCGTCATTGGTGAAGGGCAATCCCTTCCGGCCTTGCGCGACTGGTTCTTCGACAACGCCGTGGCGTCACTGCACGACACGCTGCGTGAATACTTCGAAAAGGAAGTGGCCGCCGGCCGCCTGGCCATGGCCTCGCCGGCGCTGGCGTCCAGCCACTTCTTCATGATGCTGTTCGGAGACCTGGTGATCCGCATCTCGAGCGGCAACCGCCACGTGGTGGACGTGCAGGAGTTGCGCGCGCACGCGCTGGATGCGGTGGACATATTCCTGCACGGCGCGCTGCCCCGCTGAATCGGGGCATCGTACTCAGAAAGGCCACCAGCCCGTGCCGGTCATCGCATAGCGATCGGCCGCGCGCTCGAAGCGGTTCCTGACGCTGACCCCGCCGCACGCCAGGTACAGCGGAAGGAAGAGCGGGCCCAGGACCATGTACTGGTAGACGTGGGCGCGTTCGTGATCGCCAAGGACGATCGAAGGATGGACGCAGTGGCCCGCGCGGTGCTCGTAGGTGGTGCAGGTGGCGTCGAGTGTCGCGCCTGTGTGGAGGATCACGTTGCCCAGGGTGATCGCGCCGCCGGGGCCCCAGGGCCAGTGATGGAATACCACCGCCCACTCCCTTCGGTTGACCCGGGGACGGGCTCCGAATGGCACGCCCGCCACGCCACCCACCAGCCCGATCATCGTGTTCGGCAGCGTCCACAGCACGCCCAGGAACTGCAGGAGTTTCAGCGTGCCCGGCTGCACCGTGGCTACGGGGCTTCGTTGGGCATCAACAGCCAAAGGATCAGGTACACCATGATCCCGGGAAATGCCGCCGAGGCGATCGATCCGATCACGAACACGACCCGCAGCAAGGTCGAGCTCCAGCCCATCCTGCGCGCTATCCCGCCCATGATCCCAGCGATCATGCGGTCGTCCAGTGAGCGTGAAAGGGTTCTGGTCTGGCTCATGTCATGACTCCGTTTGCAGTGGCAGCGCGAGGTCGGATCGGAAACAAGCTGGTCTGTCCTACTTCGCCCGCTTCGCCAGCCACTCGTGGATGGCCGTGGGCACTTCGCGCTGCGCACGGCTCGAGACGTAGATTCCGATGTGCCCGCCCTTGAAACTCAGCTCGGTGTAGTCGTCGGTGCCGGCCAGCTCCTTCAGCGCGCGCGAGGCATCGGGCGGAACCAAGTGGTCCTGCTCGGCAAAGATGTTGAGGATCGGCATGTCGACGAAGCCCAGGTCCACCGTCTCGCCGTCGATCTCGATGCCGCCGTTGACGAAGCCGTTGCCCTGGTAGAACTGCTTGGTGAACTGCCGGAAGGCCTCGCCGGCGAGGTCAGGCGAGTCGAAGATCCACTTCTCCATGCGCAGGAAATCCTCGATCGCGTTCCTGTCGTCGAGGATATCCAGCAGGCCGACGTACTTCTGCAGGTGCAGGCGGAACGGCTTGAGCATCAGGTAGGTGGAGTTCATCGTGTCCGCCGATACGTTCCCCACGGTGTCGACGAACAGGTCGATGTCCACGTCCTGGGTCCAGTTCGACAGCATGTTGCCTGGCGTGTGGAAGTCGACCGGCGTGACCATGGTGATCAGGTTCTTCACTTTTCCAGGATGCAGCGCCGCATAGCACAGCGAAAACGTGCCGCCCTGGCAGATACCCAGCAGGTTGATGCCATCCAGACCCGACTCCCGGCGCAGGTGATCCACGGCGCCGCCGATGAAGCGGTTGATGTAGTCGTCCAGGATGAGATAGCGATCCGATCGGTCCGGATATCCCCAGTCGATGATGTAGACGTCCTCGCCGCGCGCCAGCAAGCCCTTCACCAGCGACCGGTCTTCCTGCAGGTCCACCATGTACGGGCGGTTGACCAGCGCGTAGGCGATCAGCAGCGGCACTTTTGCAGTTGGTGCTTTCTCGCCGATGAAGCGATACATGACCACCCTGCCATCGCGCCACACCTCCTGCTTCGGCGTCGCCCCGTAATGCACCTCGGCGACCTGCGCCAGCGTATGCAGTCCTGCGGTGAGTTTCTGCTGCAGGGTCATGGCTTCCAGCGCGAGCGCGTCGGGCGTCAAGTTCAGTGGACCGTTCATTTGCGTGTACCTTCCTTGCCGGTCGATGTGCGCTTCTGCGCGCCGCCTGCGCCACCGTCAGCGGCCGCCTTGTTCCTGGCGACCCAATCCTTTATCGACGTCGTCGATTTTCCGGAACCGGACTTGGCCGAAGCAGAGGTCGATGCCGAGGTCTTGCCCCGTGCCGCTGTCGTCTTGCCGGCTGCTTTGCGCGGGGCGGTTTTCCCCGACGCAGCCCCGGTGGATCCGGAACCTGCGCGCGATGCGTTGGTGCTCGACTTCGTCGCTCCTGCTGGCGGCACGCGCTTTTCCTCGACCTTCGCCGGCGCTGCGGCGCGCTTGCGGGCAGTTGACTTGCGTGGCGCGGGCTTCCTGGCTGCTGTCTTCGCTGCTGCCTTGCGCGCACTGCCACGT
>JBDNHW010000131.1:0-5043 GCA_041688625.1 Pseudoxanthomonas sp. | reverse complement strand
GTGCGCCGGGCGGCCTCCACGCTCTCGCCCCGCGCCAGGGTCACGCCGACGCGGCGCTGACCTTCAACGCGAGGCTTGCCGAACAGGCGCAGTTCGCTGTCGACGCCATGCAGAGCCGCGTCGAGACCGGAAAAGACCGGCACCCCATGACCCTGCGCCAGCAGTGCGCACGAGGCCGACGGGCCACGCTGCCGGATCGCCGGTATCGGCAGCCCCAGGATGGCGCGCGCGTGCAGCGCGAACTGGCTCAGGTCCTGCGAGGCCAGCGTCACCAGGCCGGTGTCGTGCGGTCGTGGAGAAACCTCACTGAACCAGACCTCGTCGCCGCGCACGAACAACTCCACGCCAAACAATCCCCAGCCACCCAGGTCATCGGTCACCGCGCGCGCGATCTGCTGCGAGCGCTCCAGCGCCAGCGCCGACATCGGCTGCGGCTGCCAGCTCTCGCGGTAGTCGCCGTCCTGCTGCAGGTGCCCGATCGGTGCGCAGAAGGAGGTGCCGCCGGCGTGGCGCACCGTCAGCAGCGTGATCTCGTAGTCGAACTCGACGAAGCCTTCCACGATCACCCGCCCTGCCCCGGCGCGGCCGCCGCTCTGGGCGTACTCCCAGGCCGTCTCCACCTCGCTGGAATCTCGCAGCGTGCTCTGGCCCTTGCCCGAGGACGACATCACCGGCTTGACCACGCATGGCAGGCCGATGGCCTCCACTGCCTCCAGGTATTGCTGCCGCGTGTCGACGAAGCGGTAGGGTGACGTCGGCAGCGCCAACGTCTCGGCCGCGAGGCGGCGGATGCCTTCTCGGTCCATGGTCACGCGCGCGGCGCGCGCAGTCGGCACCACGCGCACCGCGCCTTCTGCCTCCAGCGCGACCAGCGTATCGGTGTGGATCGCCTCGATCTCCGGCACCACCAGATGCGGGCGCTCGCTTTCGATCAGCGCGCGCAGGGCCTCAGCGTCGAGCATGTCCAGCACGTGCGAACGATGCGCCACCTGCATCGCGGGCGCATCGGCATAGCGGTCGGCGGCGATGACTTCCACTCCCAGCCGCTGCAGTTCGATTGCCACCTCTTTGCCAAGCTCACCGGATCCCAGCAGCAGCACGCGGGTGGCGTGGGGCGATAGCGGCGTGCCGATGCGGGTCATGCATGGGTCCTTGCAGGAGCGGAGCGGCATTTTAGCGATCCCGCGCTGCAGGCCGGACCCACCAGTTGACATGTGATATCCATTTGATATCTTTTTCGCGAACCCAGAGGATCCAGCCATGAAAGAAAACCCGACCCGATCGATCCCAGGCATCCCCCTGCTCCTGGCCATCCTGCTGGCCGCCATCTTCGCCGCGTGGCTGTTCTTCAGCGGCGCGGGGGCCATCGGCGACGCAGGCGCGCCTTCGCCGCTGAAGATCTGGGGCAGCGTGCTGTTGACCGTCGGCGTCGTGTTCAGCCTGATCGGGCTGTACACGTTGCAGCCCAACCAGGCCGCGGTGCTGAGCCTGTTCGGCAAGTACGTCGGCACGGTCAAGGACAACGGCCTGCGCTGGAACAACCCGTTCTTCACCAAGCGCAAGGTGTCGCTGCGCGTGCGCAATTTCGAGAGCGGCCGACTCAAGGTCAACGAACTGGAGGGCAGCCCCATCGAGATCGCCGCAGTGATCGTGTGGCGGGTGGTGGACTCGGCCGAGGCGGTGTTCAACGTGGATGACTACGAGAGCTTCGTGCACATCCAGTCCGAGGCCGCCCTGCGCGCCATGGCGACCAGCTACCCCTACGACAGCCACGAAGAACACGAAATCTCGCTGCGCAGCCACGCCGCCGAGATCAGCGTGCACCTCAAGGAACAGCTGGACGAGCGCCTCAACACCGCGGGTGTCGACGTGCTGGAAGCGCGGATCAGCCACCTCGCCTACGCGCCTGAAATCGCCCAGGCCATGCTCCAGCGCCAGCAGGCCAACGCGGTGATCGCCGCGCGCACCAGGATCGTGGCCGGCGCGGTGGGCATGGTCGAAATGGCCCTGGCCGAGCTGGAGAAGAACGGCGTGGTCCAGCTGGACGAGGAGCGCAAGGCCAGCATGGTCAGCAACCTGCTGGTGGTGCTGTGTTCAGAGCGCGGGACCCAGCCCATCGTCAACACCGGCTCGCTGTACTGAGCCGGCCCGACGGATCCAGTCGTGGCAGACAAGAAAGCCTATCCCCTGCGCATCAGCGCCGACGTGTTCGAAGCGACACAGCGCTGGTCCGATGACGAACTTCGCTCGCTCAACGCGCAGATCGAGTACATGCTGCGCGACGCGCTGCGCAAGGCCGGACGCCTGCCCTCGCAATCCACGTTATCTGGCAAGGAGAAGAAAAAATGAGTGACCGATGGAGCTATCAGGTGATCCAGGTGAAGGGCGGTACGTGGGGTGGATACAAGAGCGAGACAATGGAGACGGAGTTGAACCGCATGGGCGCGCTGGGCTGGGAGCTGGTGAGTGTCGTGATTCCTGGGCCTGCCGCGCCCGCAGTGATGGTTTTCAAGCGACAGCAGTAATCACGGCGGCACAGCCGCTCCCTTCCGCCCGGATCGCGTACAGACTGAACAAGGAGAACACTCGCGATCCACATCGTCCGCATGATCAAAAGCCGTCATCCGCAGCATGCGCACCAGATCATCGCCTTGCTGCTGATCACTTCCGCGCTGACACTGTTGGCCGGTATCACCCTGCTGCTTTACTGATCCGTAGGAGAAGGAAATGCGCATGCACGATGGCAGGAACTACCAACTAGTCGCACCGGGTTCCAGACCGCGGGCAGTTCTGTTCGGGCTTCTTGTTGCGCTTCCACTGACGATCATTCTTGCAGCGACGCTATGGGAGTTTGCCGAACACCAGGCAGGCGCTTCAGCTTCGGTCGGATTTTCGCCCGACATCGTCACTTTGGGTACTGCGATATTCCTGCTCGTGCTTTGGTTGCTTCTGGATCTGGTGATGAAGCGGCATCGGCTGCAGTTGGACGGCGGACAGCTGCGGATACGGACCTCGTTCTATACCAGGGACGTGGCGCTGTCGGAGTTGCAACTCGACCAGGCGCGCGTGGTGGACCTGGACGAACGCCCGGAATTCAAGCCTGCGCTGAAGACCAACGGTTACGCGCTGCCTGGCTTCAAGAGCGGGCACTTCCGCCTGCACAATGTTGAAAAGGCCTTCGTCGCCATCGCCGGCGGTCCCCGTGCGCTGTGGCTGCCGAGCACCTCGGGGAAAGGCCTGCTGCTGCAGCCCGAACAACCCGATGCCCTGCTACAGCAGTTGCGCGAACTGGCACAGCCCCAGCCACGCCGCTAAGCTGGGGCAATGCGCCACCAACCCCGATTCCTGATCAACACCTCGACCATCGAGCTTTGGCCCGGCGGCCTGCTGCGGGCTCGCAGCAGCGCCGACGCGCGCCTGATGGCCCGCGCGCGCATTGTGCTGAGGCGCAAGCGCGATGGCCGCTACCTTGCCGCAGTGGTGGCCGAAGGAATCCAGTCGCTGATGCCGCGCTGGTCGCGCGAGCCGGGCGTGGATGAGGCGCTCGATCGCATCGATGACGCGGCTTTGGATCGTAGCCTGGCTGTCGACGGCATGGGCAGCCTGCCGCTGGACCGGCTGCACGAGCGGCTCGATCGCCTTGGCCTGGACGAAAGCTACGCCCGGGAAACGGGTCTGCAGATGATCCCCGAACCCGCGGCGCTCGCCCTTGCCGGATTCGACCGCTATCGAAGGCCGCTGTGGCTGACCGCCGGTGCCGCGCGCGCATGGGCGTTGCTGAAGCACGCCGCCGCGCGCGACGAGGTGGTGCTGGAGGCAATATCGGGCTACCGCAGCCACGATTATCAGCTGGGCATCTTCGAGCGCAAGCTCGCGCGCGGCCAGGATCTGCAGCAGATCCTCACCGTGAATGCCGCACCCGGCTACAGCGAGCACCATGACGGAAACGCGCTGGATATCGGAGCACCGGGCGAGCCGCCGGCCGAGGAGTCGTTCGAGGACACGTTGGCTTTTGCATGGCTGCAGTCCAACGCCGGCCGTTACGGCTTTCGCATGAGCTACCCGCGCGACAACCCGCACGGCATCGTCTACGAGCCCTGGCACTGGCACTACGCGGGCCACCCCGTCTAGCGCTGCTGCGGCTTCACTTCGTTCCCCAAACCCCCAAAGGAAATCGCCATGACCGAACTCGCCTCCCTGCAGAACCACCAGGTCCGCCTGGCCGCCCGCCCCGTCGGCATGCCCAAGCGCGACAACTGGAAGTTCACCACCGAGCCTGTCGGCGAACCCGCCGTGGACGCGATCCTGGTCAAGACGCTCTACCTGTCGCTGGATCCGGCGATGCGTGGCTGGATGAACGAGGGCAAGTCATACATTCCGCCCGTGGGCATCGATGAAGTCATGCGCGCCGGTGGAATCGGCAAGGTGATCGCTTCGAACAACGCCGCCTTCGCCGTGGGCGACCTGGTCAGCGGCGGCATCGGCGTGCAGGAATACAAGGAGTTTTCGGCCGCCGAGATCAAGCGCAGCGGTGTGTTCAAGATCGATCCGCGCCTGGGCACGCCCACCCAGTGGCTCAACGTTCTGGGCATGCCCGGCATGACCGGCTACTTCGGCCTGATGGACGTGGGCCAGCCCAAGGCCGGCGAAACCGTGGTCGTCTCCGGCGCATCGGGCGCGGTCGGCCAGACGGTTGGCCAGCTTGCGAAGATCAAGGGCTGCCGCGTGGTCGGCATCGCCGGCGGCAAGGCCAAGTGCGACTGGGTGGTCGATGAACTCGGCTTTGATGCGTGCATCGACTACAAGAACGAGGACGTGCGCGAAGGCCTGAAAACCCACTGCCCCGAAGGCGTCGACATCTATTTCGACAACGTCGGCGGCGAAATCCTGGACCACGTGCTTGGCCGCATCCGCCGCAGCGCGCGCATCATCATCTGCGGCGCCATCTCCCAGTACAACAATACGACCGCCGTGCAGGGGCCGAAGAACTACCTGTCGCTGCTGGTCAACCGCGCGCGCATGGAAGGCATCGTGGTGTTCGAC
>JBDNHW010000021.1:0-11671 GCA_041688625.1 Pseudoxanthomonas sp. | reverse complement strand
TCGGTGCTGGGCCCCGGAATCGTTTCGGCCAGGTCGAATTCGTCCACGCACTCGTGCTGGCAGAAGTAGGCGCCGTTGTGCAGCTCCTGCAGCAGGGCTAGCCGCGCGCCGCCATTCGCGGCCTCGGCCACGCGCTGTTCGATGACCGCAAGGTTGGCCTCGGGATCGCCGTGGTTGCGCTCCTGTATGAGCGCGACGGGCAGGGTGTTGCGTTTCATCGGCGTGGGACGTCGAAAATCAGCGGAAGGCGCGCATGGTATCGCGCTTCACGTTAACCAAAACCCAGGCGGCCCTGTCTTCGAGCCGCCGATGCCAGCGTCCCGCCGATCACGCCCCAGGCCGCTCCACGTTGAACAGGCCCGCCAGGACAGTGTCCAAGCGCGTCGCCATGGGTCAACCCACGATCTTGATCAGCGACTGCCGCTGTTTCCCGGTGAGGTCGGGGCCGGTACCGGCCTTCAGGTTGTCGCTCTGCCGGTCCGGCTTTCCGGTGGCGGGAATGACCACGGTCACCGCCGGGTGGCTGAGTGCGAACTTCAGGAACGCCTGCGCCCATGACGTGATGCCGGCTTCGGCGGCCCAGTCCGGCAGCGGCTTGCCCGCCACTTGCCGGAACAGACGTCCATCCTCGAAAACGCGGTTGATCAGCACCGCCGCTCCCACATCACTTGCTGTCGGCAGCACCCGTTGCTCGGCATTGCGCGAGACGACTGAATAGTTGATCTGCACGAAGTCGGGCGTCTCCGCCTCCAGCACCGCAGCGATCTCGTCGTGCGCGCGGTCCAGGTAGTGCGTGACGCCAACGTACCGGACCTTGCCCTGCGCCTTCAGCTCGCGCGCCAGCGCCAGCTGGGTCTTCAGGTCGCCGAGGTTATGGACCTGCAGCAGGGCCACGCGCTCGGATCGCAGTCGGCGAAGGGTGTCATTGAACTGTGCCAGCCCTGCGGCACGTCCGCTGACACGAGAGAGTTTGGTCGCAAGCCACGCCTGATCCCTCAGTTCCTGTCCCTCCAGCAGTTCACCCATGACATCTTCGGCCACGCTATACGTCGGCGCGGTGTCGATGACCGATCCACCTCCTTCGAGGAATCGCTTGAGCACCTCGCGCAACGGATCGCGTTCGGCGGCCGAGGCACCCACTTCGAAACTGCCGGACGTGCCCATTCCGATCACCGGAAGCTTCTCCCCGGTCGACGGGATGGGGCGCATGCGCATTGCCGCGCCCGCCGCACCAGGAGAGGTCGGAGCCGGCACGTTCGATGCGGTGGAACCCGCTGATGTGCGGGCCTGGACGCTATCGCGACAGGACGTCAGGCCGATCCCGGCCGCGGCGACGACGGAAGACATGAGGAACCTGCGGCGCGTGTACATGGGCTGCTCCGGTCGAATGGATCTACCCTGCGCGCCGGCGGCGTCTGAACGTCGCGCTGCAGGCGGGCAGGGCGAGGCAAACCGTGTGGGGTCAAGGCAGCAGCCCCTCGGGCAGCTGCATGGTCAGGCAGTGCAGGCTCCCGTTCTGCCAGATCAGCGACCGGCATGGCACCTGCACGATCTCGTGGGCTGGAAAAGCCTCGCCGAGCACGCGGGCTGCTTCCGCGTCGGCGGAGTCGTCGTAGGCCGGCATCAGCACCGCGCCGTTGACGATCAGGAAGTTGGCGTAGGAGGCGGCCAGGCGCCGGCCTTCGTCGATGATCGGTTGCGGCCAGGGCAGCGGGAACAGTCGGTACGGCGAACCTGCCGTGGTGCGCAGGGTCGCGAGTTCGCCCGCCATCGCCTGCAGCTCCGCGTGATGCGAATCCTGCGGGTCGTCGCAGGACTGGAACACGATGGCGTCCTCTGGCGCGAAACGGGCGAGGGTATCGATGTGCGCGTCGGTGTCGTCGCCCTCCAGGTAGCCGTGATCGAGCCACAGCACCCGATCCTGCCGAAGCCACTGGCGCAGCTTGGCCTCCAGATCGTCTCGCGTAGCGTCCGGGTGACGCTCGTGGAAGCAGCGCCAGGTGGTCAGGAGTGTTCCCGCGCCATCCGTCTCAATAGCGCCACCTTCCATAGCAAAATCAATAGATTGCACGAAGTAGTTATGAAACAGCTGCATCCCCGAGAGCTCGCCGACCAGGCGGTCGTCGCGGGCCGCCTGGAACTTGCCGCCCCAGCCGGTGAAGCGGAAATCCAGCAGCTTGAAGCCATGCTCGCCGCGCAGGCTGATCGGCCCGGTGTCGCGCAGCCAGGTGTCGTCGTATTCGGCGGGAACGAAGCGGACGCGGTCCATGTCCACGCGCGCAGACCTCAAGCGCGCCTCCGCATAGGTCTGCAGGTCCTCGTCCTCCGCGCAGATCACCACCGGCTGGAAGCGCGTGATCGCCGCGACCAGGGCCACGTACGTGTCCTCGACGGCACCCAGGCGCTCGGCCCAGTCGGTCTCGCCGTGGGGCCACGCCAGGAGAATCGCGGACTGCGGTTCCCATTCGGCCGGGAATCGGAAGGCATCTGACATCGCGGTCACCGGATTGGGAGTTTGGGCCCGATCTCGTCGGGGCTGGAGCGATTTGCAACGGCATCAAGGACGCGGCCGTTCTCGAAGTAGACGGTGAAACCGGGATACACCCAGCGGCTGATGCGCGGCCACTGGCTCCGTTGCCCGCCACGCGGCTCCAGCTTTGCCGCGGGAGCGCCGAAGCTCGACTCGACAGCGACATCGGTCAGGCCCCGCGCCGGCATTCGTACGTTTTCGACACGCGGTCGATCGATGAGCAGCGTTTTGGGCGAGGCAACGCTGGTGGCGCAAAGCAGGACACATATCGCCAGAGCGTGGAGAGGAGTCATTTACCGTATTCCGCGGGGGGAAAGGTCGGGGTATTTATAACAAACCGCAGGCAACAAAAAACCGCCCTGAGGCGGTTTAGTGGGCGATCAGGCGCTGCTGACTCAGCGTTGGCGGGCCTTGAATCGCGGGTTCGACTTGCAGATCACGAAGACCTTGCCGCGACGACGGACCACCTTGCAGTCGCGGTGACGGGTCTTCGCCGACTTCAGGGAGGACAGGACTTTCATGACACACCTCGGTAATAGGGGCAGAAGCAAGTGAGCCGCACATTCTAGCGGGGTTTCGATGCAAGGTTCAAGTGCGCCATCAGCTGACGGTTCTGCCCATCGGCTTCGAGGCCACCGCACAGGCGGTCATAATGGTGTGCTCTCACTCCATGACCGGATCCGCGCATGCCCGATACCGTCCCCGTCCTCACGATCGATGGTCCTTCGGGCGCCGGCAAGGGAACCGTGAGCCGCCTCGCCGCGAGCAGGCTGGGCTGGCACTACCTCGACTCGGGCGCGCTGTACCGGGCCGTGGGTGTGGCGGCCAGCTGGGCGAACCTGGACGTCTCGGACCCGGCGGCGTTGGTGCGCTGCACCTTCGACACCAAGGTGGACTTCGTGGAGGCCGGTGACCGGGGCCTGCGGGTCCTGATCAACGGGAGTGACTCCACCGACGAGATCCGGCTCGAAACCACGGGCGCAGTGGCCTCGGCCATCGCGGCATTCCCGGAGGTGCGCTCGGCATTGAAGGAGCGTCAGCGCGCCTTCCGCAGGCCCCCGGGCCTCGTGGCGGACGGCCGCGATATGGGGACGGTGATCTTCCAGGACGCCCCGCACAAGGTTTTCCTGACGGCCAGCGCCGAGGAGAGGGCGGAAAGGCGCTATAACCAGTTGAAAGACAAAGGGGTTTCCGTTACCTTGGACGGTCTGTTGCGCGAGATCCTCGCCCGCGACGCCCGCGATGCCCAGCGCACGGTGGCGCCGTTGAGGCCGGCCGAAGACGCCGTCCTCATCGACACCACCGGCCTGTCCATCGAGGACGTCGTGGAACGGGTGCTGGGCTTGCTGAAACATTAGCCAAGCGGATTGGGCGCAACAGGAACAGCCCCGACTGGAATCGTCCAGCGGAATTTTCCACCACAACACTCACGGCCACAGGCATTCCGCCCAGGTCGACAACGGGTGGATCGGAGCACATGTGTCAGGTGCCCTTTCTGCGTCATCAACCGAGATTTTTAAATGATCGAGTCTTTTGCAGAACTGTTTGAACAGAGCCAGATCCACCTTACCAAGCTGAAGCCCGGCTCCATCGTGATGGGCACCGTCGTCGAAGTCCGCAACGACGTGGTGGTGATCAATGCAGGCCTGAAGTCCGAAGGCATCGTGCCTATCGAACAGTTCCGTAACGACGACGGCACGCTCACGGTGGCTGTCGGCGATGAAGTAAAGGTCGCGCTCGACTCGCTCGAGAACGGCTTCGGCGAAACCGTCCTCTCGCGCGAGAAGGCCAAGCGCGCCATGGTGTGGGACGAGCTGGAAGAAGCGCTCGAAGCCAACGCCACCATCACCGGCCGCATCAGCGGCAAGGTCAAGGGCGGTTTCACCGTCGACATCAAGGATGTCCGCGCGTTCCTGCCGGGCTCGCTGGTCGATGTGCGTCCCGTGCGCGACCCGGGCTACCTGGAAGGCAAGGAGCTCGAGTTCAAGCTCATCAAGCTGGATCGCAAGCGCAACAATGTCGTGGTCTCCCGCCGTGCGGTGGTCGAGAGCGAGCATTCGGAAGAGCGCGAGCAGCTGATGGACAAGCTGGTCGAGGGCGTGGTGCTGAAGGGCGTGGTCAAGAACCTCACCGACTACGGCGCGTTCGTGGACCTGGGCGGTATCGACGGCCTGCTGCACATCACCGACATGGCCTGGAAGCGCGTGCGCCATCCGTCCGAAGTCGTGGAAGTGGGCCAGGAGCTGGACGTCCGCGTGCTCAAGTACGACCGCGAGCGCAACCGCGTCAGCCTCGGCCTCAAGCAGCTGGGCGAGGATCCGTGGGACAACATCGCGCGTCGCTACCCGGCCAACAGCCGCGTATTCGGCAAGGTCTCCAACGTGACCGATTACGGCGCGTTCGTCGAGATCGAGCCGGGCGTCGAAGGCCTGGTCCACGTCTCGGAAATGGACTGGACCAACAAGAACGTCAACCCCTCAAAGGTGGTGCAGGTCGGTGACGACGTCGAAGTGATGGTGCTGGACGTGGACGAGGAGCGTCGCCGCATCTCGCTGGGCATGAAGCAGGTTGCCGCCAACCCGTGGGAGACCTTCGCGGCCATCCACAAGAAGAACGACAAGGTGTCGGGCCAGATCAAGTCGATCACCGACTTCGGCATCTTCATCGGCCTGGACGGCGGCATCGACGGCCTGATCCACCTGTCGGACATCAGCTGGAACTCCACAGGCGAAGACGTGGCGCGCAATTACAAGAAGGGTGACACGCTGGAAGCGGTGGTGCTGGCCGTTGATCCCGAGCGCGAGCGCATCAGCCTGGGCGTCAAGCAGCTGGAGCAGGACCCGTTCGGCCAGTTCATGGCGGCCAATCCCAAGGGCTCGAAGCTGGAAGGCACCATCCGTGAAGTGGACGCCAAGGGCGCCATCGTCGACCTCGCCGAAGGCGTGGAAGGCTACGTGGCCGCGCGCGACATCACCACCGAGCGCGTGGACGATGCCAGCCAGCACCTGAAGGTCGGCGACAAGATCGAAGCGCGCTTCGTGGGCATGGACCGCAAGGGCCGGGTCCTGCAGCTGTCCATCAAGGCCAAGGACGACGCCGAAATGCGCGAAGTGCTGGAGGACTACCAGTCCAGCCAGCCTTCGTCCTCTACTGGTGCGACCACCCAGCTCGGCGCGCTGCTGCGCGCGCAGTTGGAAGGCAACAAGTCCAACGACTGATAGCGAAAAGCCGATCCGCTCCGGCCCGGGTTCGCCCGGGCCGGTTGTGGTGAATTCCGCCTGAATTCCTGACGATGACCAAATCCGAACTCATCGAGATCCTGAGCCGTCGCCAGCCGCACCTGAAAGCCGATGATGTCGATCTGGCGGTCAAGTCGCTGCTGGAAATGATGGGCGGTGCCCTTGCAAACGGCGAGCGCATCGAGATCCGTGGATTCGGCAGTTTTTCATTGCATTACCGGCCACCACGGCTGGGCCGCAACCCGAAGACCGGCGATTCAGTGGCGTTGCCTGCCAAGCACGTGCCCCATTTCAAGGCCGGCAAGGGGCTTCGCGAGCGCGTGAGCGGAGTCACACCGATAGAAGAAAACGCCGACCAGTAGCCGTTCGTTGCCCGCATGCGCCAACGGCCCATGGCGACGGTCGGGTAAGCTTGTTCACCGGACTGCATGGAGCTTCCAATGAACCTGCTGCGCCTCATCTTTGCACTTGTGTTCCTTTGTTTCGGCCTGGTGATCGGGTTCCTCAACGACAGCTCCGGCATCGTGCTGGACCTGCTGTTCTTTTCGTGGGCGACGACACCGGGCAACGCGATCATCCTTTCGCTGCTCGCAGGCGTGGCCATAGGCGGACTTGGCGTGTTCGCCGCCGCCGTATTGCCGTTGTATGCAAGACTGCGCAGGGCAGGCAAGGCTGCTCCTGGCAGGTCGCAGGTTCCCGGCCAATCGGAGGTTTGACCGGTGGAGTTCCTCAACGAGTGGTTCTGGTTCTTCCTTTTCCTCCCGCTGGCCGCCCTGAGCGGCTGGATCATCGGGCGCCGGGGAGGCCAGCGGCACAACCACACGCAGGTAAGCCGCCTTTCAAGCACTTATTTCCGCGGCCTCAATTACCTCCTCAACGAGCAGCCGGACAAGGCAATCGAGCTGTTCCTGCACATTGCCGAACTCGACAAGGAAACCTTCGAGACCCAGGTGGCGCTTGGCCACCTGTTTCGCCGGCGCGGTGAAGTCGATCGCGCAATCCGCCTGCACCAGGGCCTGGTGCAGCGCCCGGACCTGAGCGACCAGCAGAAGGTGCAGGCTTTGCTGGCGCTGGGCGAGGACTACATGCGTTCGGGCCTGCTGGACCGCGCCGAGACGGTCTTCACCGACCTTACCCGTATCGACCAGCGTGCTCCCCAGGCGCTGAAGCACCTGATCGGCATCTATCAAACCGAGCGGGACTGGGAAAAGGCGATCCACAATGCGCTGCGCTACCAGGACGTCAGTGGCGAGCCCATGGGCAAACTGGTGGCGCAGTTCGAGTGCGAGCTGGCCGAGCGTCACCGCACCGCCAACGACCCCCAGCAAGCGCGCGCCGCAGTCGCTCGGGCTTACCAGGCTGACGCCACGTCGGTGCGAGCCGGCATCCTTGAAGGACGGATCGAATCGGATGCCGGCAATACCGAAGCGGCGATCAGGGCATTCGAGCGAGCTGCGCGCCACGACCCCGACTACCTGCCCGAGGTGTTGCCCAGCCTGCTGGCAAACTACGAGCAGGGTGGCGATCTCTCCGGAGCGCGTGCCTTCCTGTCGGAGATGTGCGAGCACTACCGGGGGATAGCGCCGGTGCTTGCGTTGACCCGGCTGGTCGAGGCGCAGGACGGCGTGCCAGCAGCTCGTGCCTACCTTGCCAGGCAGTTGAAGGACCGCCCCTCTGTACGTGGCGAGGCAGCCCTCATCGATCTCACCCTTGCCGAAGGCGCCGATCCCATGGCGACCTTGAACGACCTGAAGCACATCACCGACCAGTTGCTGGTGCGCAACCCGAGCTATCGCTGCACACGATGCGGATTCGGCGCCCGCACCCATCACTGGCACTGCCCGAGCTGCAAGGAGTGGGGAACGGTGAAGCCACTCCTGAACTTCGCGGTCGTCTGATGCTTCTGCTGTCGGGCTGGGTACTGCTGCACCTGGTACTGGCGGCTGGATTGACGGTGCTTGCGCGTCGTTACGCCATGGCCAGGCAATTGCTGGACCAGCCGGGTGAGCGACGCAGCCATCGGGTAGCCACGCCGCGGGGAGGCGGGATATCGATCGTCGTGGCTACGCTGACGGCTTCGATCGTCCTTGCCCTGTATTGGCCCGAGCACGCGCCGGTGTTGTGGTGCTTTGCCGCCGGACTGGTGCTGGTGGCGGCGGTGGGTTGGCTGGACGACCACCGTCCGCTTTCGCCCTGGCTACGATTGGTCGTGCAGGCAGTTGCAGGCGCGATCCTTGGCGCGGGGCTCTACGGATCCGGCGAGACGATGCTGACGGCTGCCCTCGCGCTGGTCCTGGTGATGGTGCTCGTCAACGTTTGGAACTTCATGGATGGTATCGACGGGCTTGCTTCTTCGCAGGCGCTCATCGCAGCCGTTGGTGCTGGCCTGTTGCTGGGATCCGGCCCGTGGGCGTTGCTGGCAGCGGGCTTCGCCGGCGCAGTTGCGGGGTTCCTTCCATTCAATTTTCCGCAGGCGAGAATTTTTCTTGGTGATGTCGGAAGCGGGTCCCTTGGCTACACCCTCGCGGCCTTGGTGACTGTTGCATGGCTCGAGCGCCCGGCCACGTGGATGCTGTTACTGCTGCCCATCTGTGCATTTTTCGTTGACACCGCTTTCACCCTTGCAAGGCGCATCATCCGGCGTGAACAGTGGTGGGCTCCACACGTGCAGCACGCGTACCAGGGCTGGGCCAGGCGCATCGGCAGCCACGTCCCCGTAACGGTGGCTTATGGTCTATTCACACTTGGAGCTGTGCTTTCCATGCTTTGGACGATAGGCTTGCGGCCCTTGGAGGCGTTCTGGTTTACTGCCTTCTGGTACGGGCTGGCGGCCTGGGCTTGGGTGGTCCAGCAAAGGAAGATGCAATGAGTACGGAAGCGGTTCAATGAATTCCTGGCGCGATCGCATGGCACCACTCGTGCCAAGGCTTACCGTAGTGGCGCACGACCTGTTCATGGTGTGGGCGTGCTGGCATGCGCTGCACTATCTGCGCTACGCCATGCTGGCCGATCCGCCGGTGCATCCGCTCTGGTCGCCCGAGGTCGCCATCGTGCTGTTGGCGCAGGGGCTGGTCTTCTGGTGGGTCGGCCTGTACCGCGGCCTCTGGCGCTTCGCCAGCGTTCCTGACCTCTGGAACATCTTCAAGGCGAGCCTACTCGGATTGCTGGCCACCGCTTTCGGATTGGCGCTCTACAACCGGCTCGGCTCGGTCCCTCGCGCAGTCCTTATCTTGTACCCGTTTGCGCTGGTCGGCCTCCTCGGTATGCCGCGGCTGCTTTTCCGTGCATGGAAGGACAACCAGAACACCGAGGCCAAGAACGGCGTTGCGTCGAGGGTATTGATCCTGGGTGCGGGGAGGGCCAGCGAAGCACTGGTGCGGGATCTGCGGCGCAGTGGGATGTACCAGCCTGTGGGCATCCTCGATGACGCCCCGAGACTGCTCGGGACCAAGATTCACGGGATTCCAGTGTTGGGTTCGTTGGCGAATGCGCAGACCATCGCGCGGGAAACGGCGGCCAAGCTGATCGTCATCGCGATGCCGTCGCTGGATGCGGCGGCGATGCAGCGCGTGGTGGCCATCTGCGAGAGCACCAGCCTCCCGTTCCGCACGGTGCCGCGCCTGGTCGACGTGCTCGAGGGTCGTTCGCTGCCAGGCGAGTTGAAGGAAGTCGCCATCGACGACCTGCTCGGCCGCAAGGCGGTGATGCCGGACTGGAAGCTCATCCGCGGCTGGCTGGGAGCGCGCAGCGTGCTGGTGACGGGAGCCGGGGGTTCCATCGGCTCGGAGCTTTGCCGGCAGTGCGCGCGCCATGGTGCACGCCGGATAACGCTAGTTGAAATCAGCGAGCTTGCGCTGACCAATGCAGAAGCGGAGCTGCGGCGCGCGTTCCCCGATCTCGAGATCTTTTGCGTGTTGGGCAATTGCGGGGACCAGGCGGTGATCCGTCACGCCCTGAAGATGGCTGAGCCCGAGGCCGTATTCCATGCGGCTGCATACAAGCAGGTGCCCTTGCTGGAACAGCACCTCCGCGAAGCCGTGCGGAATAACGTATTGGTGACCGATACGGTGGCGCGTGCGTGCCAAGCAGCTGAAGTGGCTACCTTCGTCCTGATTTCCACCGACAAGGCCGTTGATCCGGTCAATGTCCTGGGCGCGACCAAGCGGCTGGCCGAGATGGTGTGCCAGACCTTGGATGACCGGAAGTCCACGCGTTTCGTCACTGTCCGCTTCGGCAACGTGCTTGATTCGGCAGGTAGCGTGGTTCCCCTGTTCCGGCAGCAGATCCGAGTGGGCGGGCCGGTGACCGTGACCGATCCGGAAGTCACACGCTATTTCATGACGATTCCCGAAGCCTGCCAGTTGATCGTGCAGGCGGCAGCTGGCGCCTCCCATGCTTCCATCTATACGCTGGACATGGGCGAGCCGGTGCTGATCAAAGACCTGGCCGAGCAGATGATCCGGCTCGCCGGGAAACAGCCGGGTCGCGACATCGCCATCGTCTACACGGGGCTGCGTCCTGGAGAGAAGCTGCACGAGACACTTTTCCACGCTGACGAGCTTTACCGGCCGACCTCCCATTCCAAGATCCTGGAAGCACGCGCTCGTGACGCGTCCGTCGACATCATCGAACGGGCAGTACACCTGCTACACGACGCGGTCGCCGAATACGACACGGACTCGCTGTCCCGCATCCTGCGGGCGGCGATTCCCGAGTTCGCACCGGGCGGTGAATCCGGAGCGATGGGTGTCACGATCGTTCAATTCCCGGCACGCGAGGTCAGAAGGGCAAGATGAATCAACGCATTCGGAAGGCGGTGTTCCCCGTCGCAGGTCTCGGCACCCGTTTCCTGCCGGCTACCAAGACGGTTCCCAAGGAGATGCTTCCGATCATCGACAAACCACTGATCCAATACGCAGTGGATGAGGCCGTCGAGGCGGGATGCGACACACTGATCTTCGTTACCAACCGCTACAAGCACGCGGTGGCCGACTATTTCGACAAGGCCTACGAGCTTGAGCAGAAGCTGGAGGCGGCGGGAAAGCTTGAGCAGCTGGAGCTGATCCGGAACGTACTGCCCAGGCACGTCCGGGCGGTCTTCGTCACCCAGGCCGAGGCCCTGGGCCTGGGGCACGCGGTACTTTGCGCGAAAACGATCATCGGCGATGAGCCGTTCGCGGTCCTGCTGCCCGATGACCTCATATGGAACCGCGGGACCGGTGCGCTCACCCAGATGGCCGACGCCGCTGAGGCTTCTGGCGCCAGCATGATCGCGGTACAGGACGTGCCGCGCAGCCAGACCGGCAGCTACGGCATCGTCGCCACCGAGTCCTTCTCCGGCAGGGAAGGGCGGATCACCGCGATGGTCGAGAAGCCGAGCCCCGAACAGGCGCCCACGACGCTTGCGGTAGTCGGGCGCTACGTTTTGAGTTCTAGGATCTTTGACTACCTGGAGAGGACCGCGCCTGGCGCGGGTGGCGAAATACAGCTGACCGATGCGATCGTTTCGCTCCTGCAGCATGAGCCGGTCCACGCCTACCGGTTCCGCGGAACAAGGTTCGACTGCGGCACGCATATCGGCTTGATCGAGGCCACAATCCGCTATGCGCTGGACCACGAGAAGCTGAGCGAGGCCGCACAGCAGCTGATGCAGAACGCTTTGAAGGAATTGGGCGTCACCGAACTGGATTAGGCGCCGGATGCGTGGCGACAAGCAATGTCCAGGTACTCAAGGAAACGGCGCCCTTCAGCGCCGTTTTTTGTCATGCGAACGTCGTGCTCAAAGTGCCTCGAATATTCCCGCAGCGCCCATGCCGGTGCCGATGCACATCGTGACCATTCCATATTTATGCTGCTCCCTGCGCATGCCGTGGACGATGGTCGCGGTTCGAACCGCACCGGT
>JBDNHW010000130.1:0-9106 GCA_041688625.1 Pseudoxanthomonas sp. | reverse complement strand
GTTAATCGTGCCGCTATTGCGTCATGACCCTGCACACGAGCGCGCGCATCGCCGAATCCGCCACCGGGACCAGCGCCGCGTCCGCAGAGCAGGCGGTCGAGGCAGGCCTGGTCTACGTCAGCGACGGCGTTGCCGGCATCACCCGCAAGCGCAGGCGCAAGCGCAAGGACGAGGGCTTCGACTACGTCGCCCCCGACGGCAGCGCGATCACCAACGAGACGATGCTGCATCGGGTCCGCGCGCTGGCCGTGCCGCCGGCGTACACCGATGTGTGGATCTGTCGCAACCCGCGCGGTCAGCTGCAGGCCACCGGACGCGACGCACGCGGCCGCAAGCAGTACCGCTACCACGCGCAGTGGAGCAGCGTGCGCGGCAACGGCAAGTTCGAGCGCATCGTCGCCTTCTGCAGCAAGCTGCCAAGGCTGCGGCGGATGCTGCGCCGCGATTTGAAACTCCGCGGGTATCCGCGCGAGAAGGTGCTGGCGATCGTGGTCTCGGTCATGGCCGAGACCCTGGTGCGCGTCGGCAACACCGAGTACGCGCGCGACAACAAATCCTTCGGTCTCACCACGTTGCGCAACCGGCATGCCGCCTTCGCCCGGGGCGGCCGCGCGCGGCTGGTGTTCAAGGGCAAGGGCGGCCTGCCGCACGACGTGGAGATCGACGACAAACGCCTGGTCAAGCTGATCCGCGGAGTGCAGCAGCTGCCGGGACAATCGCTGTTCCAGTATCGCGACGACGACGACAACGTCCGTCCGATCGACTCGGGCGAGGTCAATGACTACCTGCGTGCGGTGCTTGCCGAAAGCTTCACCGCCAAGGACTTCCGCACCTGGGGCGCGACCCTGGCCACGTTCCAGCGCCTGGCGCGATTGGAAAAACCCGAAGACGCCAGCGAACGCGCGCTGGCGCAGCTGCAGAACGAAGTGATCTCCGAGGTGGCACAAGCGCTGGGCAACACCGTGGCGGTGTGCCGCAAGGCCTACATCGACCCGCTGGTGTTCGCCGGCTGGCGCGACGGCAGTCTGACGCGGGCCGCCGAGGGCGCGCGCGGCGAGCGCCAGTGGGAGCACGTCTGCCTCAAGTTCCTTGCGCGTGCGCACAAGGCACAGGCGCGAGCAGCGGCGAAGAAAAAGCCTGGGAAGAAGACCCAGCGTGGCCGGAAGACGAACGCCGGGTCGTCGGCACCTGCCGGGGCGGCGTGAGCCCAGGGCTGGCCGTGGGCGATCGCTTCACCGGATGTTGTCCAGTGCACGCCCTGGCTTCACCGCTGCTTCACCACGCCTGAAGCGTCCGCGCACGAGACTGCCCTCCCCAACGGAGAACCGCCATGGCCACCTGCGATGTCTGCGGCAACAAATACGACAAGTCCATCACCCTGACCCAGGGTGATCGCAGCGGCACCTTCGATTCGTTCGAATGCGCCATCCACGCCTTTGCCCCGCGCTGCGCGCACTGCGAGTGCACGATCATCGGCCACGGCGCCGAGAACAACGGCCACTTCTACTGTTGCGCGCACTGCGCCAGGAAGTCAGGCGTCATCGGTCTCGACGACCGCATCTGATCCGTCCACGGTCCAACGCGACAGGAGCCGTCATGGCGACCAGGAAGAAGATCGCGGCGAAGGCGGCCAAAGGCACCAGCGCGAAAGTCCACCAAGGGCGCCATCCACGCCTTCACCAAGGCGCTGGCCAGCAACCTGCTGGAGTGCGGCATCCGCGTCAACGCCGTAGCGCCCGGGCCGGTGTGGACGCCGCTCAACCCCGCCGACAAGGATGCCGGGGACGTCGCCGACTTCGGCAAGTCCAGCGACATGGGCCGCCCCGCGCACCCCGAAGAGCTGTCGCCGGCCTACGTGTTCCTGGCCTCCCCGGTCACCGCCGGCTACATCAGCGGCATCGTGCTGACGGTGATGGGTGGACCGCACGGCTGAGGGGCTGGCTTCGTTGCAGCGACGCACTTGGCCGGAGCAAGGAAGCGCCTCTTCCTCGAGGGGAGAGGTGTTCTCCTACGCCAGCGACGGGTCTCTCTGCAGCAGTTCCAGCGTCCGCCGGAGATGACGAGGTACGCTTCAATGCCGTCGCCGGAGATGACGAGACACGCGCGAATGCCGTCCTCGCCGCGAAGGCGGGGACCCAGCGACTTCCGCTATCCCTCTCCCTTGGGGAGGATGCCCGAGGGGCCCACAAGGGGAGATGTGGGCTTCGCGTCGGTCTGACCCTGTCTTATCTGGTCAGTTGCCGGCCAGTCGCTGATATCAATGAAAAAACCCTTCTCCCCCTGTGGATGACGGTTCCCGACAGGAGTGGACGACCGCAGGAAGTGCCCGTGGCGCGCGAGGACGGGATGCAGCGCGTGGACCACGTGCTGATGAGCGCGCGCAGCGACGGTGTTTCTGGCGGACAGAACATGTTTGCGGTGCAGGGGCGCTGGGCGATCCGGCACATCTGCGCACGCACGTGGACATCAGCGCCGCGCTTGCGACGCCGGTGCACGAGTCGTTCCGTTAAATTGAGGTCGGCGCCGAGCGCCAGCTGCCGCAAGCACAGTCGCGCGTGGCGCAGGAAGAACCACTGCAGCGTAGCCAGCAGCAGCCGTGCTCGCTCTAGTCAAGCGGTGCCCGACCGATCGGTGTCCGCGCGGATCGGGCAGCAACGACGTTGGAGGGCGGCAGCTGCAACAGTCCCGGTCGCGTGCCGTGGCGCATGAGGAGCCGCTGCAGCGAAGCGTGCAGCAGCCGTTATCGATGTACTGGATCTGCTACCCGCGAAGTCCACGCGCCGAGGCACTTTCTTCAGCGCGTCTGGTCCAGCTCAATCTCTGCGTCGCGCTGCTCTTCGGCCACCAGCCGCGTCATCAGCAGCGCCAGCGTCACCACGTCCTGGTGGTTGTGCGCCGCCACCCGGCGCAGGTTGCGCGCCGATCCGCCGCGCAGGTAGTTCAGCCACGCCGCGGGCGCTTCGGAACCCGGCAGGTCGTCCTCGCGCACGATGCGCAGCAGCTCGCGCTCGATGGTTGCCAGCCGGCAGTTCTCCCAGGTGCCGCGATAGCGGCGGCGGGTGGGAAACAGCAGGTCCACGTGGTCCAGCGCACTCAGCGGCTCGACCTTGCGCGCCAGCCGGTAGCGGGTCTTGAGCAGGGGCGCGTCGTAGCAGCGGCCGTTGTAGCTGGACAGCACGGTGCGCGGCGACAGCCAGCTGGTGAACACGTCCAGCATGGCGCCCTCCGCCGCCATCGTGGTCATCAACAGCTGACGCACGCGCAGGCAGTCCCCGTGCACCGGATGCAGGTGCCAGTCCGCCGCTCCGATCATGAACGCGCGAGTGCCGGTGCCTCCGGCCAGGCCCGTGGTTTCGGTGTCGAAGAACAGCAGGTCGCGCGGCGCGACGGCTTCGTCGCTGCGCTTGGCGAACGCCAGGGACAGGTCGAAGGCCGGCGCCGGCATTGGCATGAGGGCTTCGATGTAGCGCAAGCCTGGTGATATCTCGACGCCGGATACTTCGCGATCGAAGGAATGTCGCGCCGCCGCCGGCAACACGGCTTTCCCACGCAAGCCCAGCAATCGCCGCAAGCCGTCGATCGACTGCAAAGCACTGGTTGCCGCTGTGCTTGCTTCTGTTAGTGGCGATATCGACGTGGACTCCGCCGACGTCAATGCCGACCCCGACTTGCTTTCCGACCGCGACCCCGCCGTGAGTACCGACGCCTTCGTCAGCGCAGCTGCAGCGGCAGCTCCTGCCTCTGCCTCTGCCTCCTCCCTTGCGCGCAGCGCAGGGGAGGATTGAGGAGGGGTGCCCTTGATCTTGCTGTTGCCGTTGTTGTTGCCGTCGCTGTTGCTGTCGCCGTCGCTGTTGCTGTTGCTGCTGCTGCTGTTACTGCTGCTGTTGCTGCTGCTGCTGTTGCTTCGACCTGCGCCGAAGCCTGCCTCTGCCTCTGCCTCCTCCCTTGCGCGCAGCGCAGGGGAGGATTGAGGAGGGGTGCACGTGATCTTGCTGTTGCCGTTGCTTCGACCCGCGCCGAAGCCTGCCGCTGGAACGCCGGCGCCAACGGCACCCCTCCCCAACCCTCCCCTGGCTTCGCCAAGGGAGGGGGCAACAGCCTTCGCCCCCGCTTGGCGCTTCAACGCTCGCAACTTCTCAAGGCTCACGCTCATGCCGCGGAACATGCCGCGGAACATGCCGCGGACATGCCGCGCTGCACTCCACGGGCACAAGAACCACGTAGGAGCGCCCCGTGGGCGCGAGCCTTTGTCCTGAGCTTCGGCGACAAAGTCCCGCTCGAGAGCTCGCGCCCACGGGGCGCTCCTACGGCAGGGCCGAGCGCGGCGGCCCTTCTACGATCGCCCGATGTCGCCGCCGAATGAAGATTCAACAACGCAGCGGAGGCCATCCCCTGTAGGAGCGGGCCCTGCCCGCGAACGCGGTAATCGAGACGCCCGGAACAATCACTTTCCAACCCAGACTCTCCGCAAATATCCACTTTGCGCTCACCCGGATTTATCCGTGCTGCGCCACCAGCAATGGACACCACAATTGCACGCTCGCGGGCAGGGCCCGCTCCTACAAGAGCGGCTGACCGATGGCCTGCCAGCAGGACCGAATCCTGACAGGGCTCCAACCTCTGTAGGAGCGCCCCCTGGGCGCGAGCTCTTGCATGGAAATTTGCCGATACCGCGACGGCCGAGAATTCGCGGGCAAGACCCGTCCCGGCACGGGCGGCCGCCCGATGGCCTGCCAGCAAGACCGAATCCTGCCCGGCCTCCGATCCCTGTAGGAGCGCCCCATGGGCGCGAGCTCTTGCGCTGGGCGCCTGCGGTGCGTCAAGAAAGAGCTCGCGGGCAGGGCCCGCTCCTACACGGGCCACATCACCCATCACGGCATTCCCGCCGGAGCCGGCGACGCGCGCATGTCCGAATATTCGATCCCGGCCGAACTCGATTCCGTGGCTTCCACGGCTTCCGTCATCCCGAATACTGCCCCTTTCGCCAGCAACCCGAGCACCTCCAGCGCCAGCGATCTCGGCGTGGCCATGCCCGGCCCCTCGTGCGCGGCCAGCACCGGACCGACGCAGGCCGGGCAGCCGGCGCTGCAGTCGCAGCGCTGCACCAGTTCGGTGGCGCGCGTCACCAGTTCGGCCTGGCGCTGCCACAGCGGCTCGCTCAGGCCCACCCCGCCGGGAAAGTTGTCGTACAGGAACACGGTGGGCACGAACTGCGCGCCCTCCACGAACGCGGTGTCCATCAGCGCAACGTCGCCACCGTCCACATCCTTCAATTGCCCGCGCCCCTTCTGGTCACCGACCACGAACCAAGCACCGTCACCGTTGCCCACCGACTTCTGCAGGTCGCGTGCATCGGCCATCACCGCCACCGTGGCCACCACATGCAGCGCGTAGGCCGCACCCAGGAACCCGTCCAGCGCGTCCTGCTTCGAGGCGAACGCGCGCAGCAGCACCGCCTGCGGCAGCTGCCACCACACCGCGGTGGTGTGCAGCTCCTGGTCGGGCAGGGTGACCGGCCCGTAGCCGATGTTCTCGTGCGTGTAGTAGCGGATCTTCTTGTACCCGGCGACGCGCCGCACCACGTGCACCTCGCCGTGGCTGCTGTCGCCCTGGCCCGCTTCGCCACCGTCGAAGCGATCCAGCACTTTCAACCTGGTGAAGTCGATGCTGTCGGTGTAGTAGTCCACGAACGTGCGCGTCACGTAGGCCTTGCGACCTTCCCAGTCCAGCCGCTCCACCTGGTACGGCGTGCTCTGCACCATGTGGATCGCACCCTCGTAGAGGGTCAGCGCCGCGGCCGAATAATCGACCTCGCACAGGATCACCTGGCGCCCGTCGGTCTTGTCCACGACCACGAAGTTGCCGTCGGCCACCGAACGCAAACTCACCGCCTGCGCCGGATAGCTGTCGGCGATCCACTCCCAGCGTTCGCCTTCGCGATGCACCACCTCGGTCTCGGCCAGTGCTTCCAGATACACCGAAGGATCGATCGGACCGAACGCCTCGCCGACCAGAAAGGGCAGCTCGAAAGAACTGCAACGGATGTGGTCGAACAGTATCAGCGGCTGGTCCGGCGCAATGCGCGCATGTTCCGGCGGCGCATCGGCGAAAAAGTCCGGATGCCGCACCACGTACTGGTCAAGCGGTTGCGAACTGGCCACCAGGATTCCAAGGGACGCCTGCTGCCGACGACCGGCGCGGCCGAAGCGTTGCCACGTCGCCGCCACGCTGCCCGGATAGCCGTTGAGCACCACTACGTCGAGCGAACCGATGTCCACCCCCAGCTCCAGCGCCGAGGTGCTGATGATCCCGTCGATGGTCCCCGCGCGCATCGCACGTTCGGCCTCGCGGCGTTCGGTGGGCAGGTAGCCGCCGCGGTAGGCGCGGATGCGCGGCGGCTTGCGCGGGTCGCTGTCGAACACGTCCTTCAGATACTTGGTCAGCACTTCCACCATCAACCGGCTCTGCGCGAACACCAGCGTCTTCAGCCCCGACTTGATCGCGATGCGCGCGATACGGTTGCTCTGCGAACGCGCCGAGGCGCGCAGGCCCAGGTCGGCGTTGACCACCGGCGGGTTCCACAGCAGCACGTGCTTGTCGCCGGTGGGCGCGCCGGATTCGGTGATCGCGTGCACGCGGTCCTCGATCAGCGCCTCGCAGTGCGCCTGCGGATTGCCGATCGTTGCCGAGCACAGGATGAACTGCGGACGCACGCCGTAGAACGCGCAGATGCGCTTAAGCCGGCGCAGTACGTTGGCCACGTGGCTGCCGAACACGCCGCGGTAGGTGTGCACCTCATCGATCACCACGTAGCGCAGGTTCTCGAAGAACTGCGCCCACTTGGTGTGATGCGGCAGGATGGCCTGGTGCAGCATGTCCGGG
The DNA here is from genome assembly GCA_041688625.1 of Pseudoxanthomonas sp. GTDB lineage: Bacteria > Pseudomonadota > Gammaproteobacteria > Xanthomonadales > Xanthomonadaceae > Pseudoxanthomonas_A. The sequence continues at coordinate 2,224 of JBDNHW010000130.1, read as the reverse complement.
TTGCTGACCACGATGTCGCCGTGCAGGCGGATCGCCTGCCGCGCATCCCCCGGCGTGTCGCCGTCGAAGGTGAACGCCTTCACGCCAAGATCGCTGGCGCGGTTCAACTCCAGCAGCTCGGCCACCTGGTCCTGCGACAGCGCCTTGGTCGGGAACAGGTACAGCGCCTTGGCCTGCCCGGTCATCGCCGCGGCCACCACGGGGAGCGTGTAGCACAGCGATTTGCCCGACGCGGTCGGCGTGACGATGGCCACGTGCTCGCCCGCCTGCGCCGCACGCCAGGCTTCGGCCTGGTGGCTGTACAACTGGTCGATGCCGCGCGCCTTGAGCGCCAGCTTGAGGCGTTCGGGCACGTCGTCGGGAATCGGCGCGTACTCGCCCTCGCGCCCGGGAATGGTGAAGTTGCCGGTGATGCGGTCGGCGTAGCGCTTCGAGAGCGCCGCGCCCAGCAGGCCGCCATCGCGGGTCAGATGGCCGTCGGCGTGCGTCGACAGCGCCCGCTCCTGGTCTTCGGTGCGTTTGGCAAGGGCAAAGGCCATGGCGTGTGCTTTTGAACGAGGGGACGGGGATTGAACGCCGGGGGCTTCTCACCTGGTGAGACTGGGGCTGTGGAATCGGCTATGCCGGCTGCGGCCGTGAAGCGGAAGACGGTGCTTTCCCGATGCGCGCGCTTCAAAACGTTGAGCAAGAGCACAGGCTAGAAACCGTATCCGCGAGCGAAGCACTTGAATCGAGCTGCCACCCGCAGTTCCTTCTCCCCTTGTGGGAGAAGGTGCCCGACAGGGTGGAAGAGGGGACGCAGGCAAAGCCTGCTGCCTTAGCTCTGATCGAAGGGAGCTTGAGCGTTACAGCCAGCCCGGAACTCGAAGACCAGCCGCTCCGCTCCACCCCTCACCCGCCGCGCAGGCGCGTCGACCTCTCCCACAAGGGGAGAGGTGTGCCTCCACTTCGATGACCGCTGCCCGTACCTGCGTCCACTCTCCCGTCATGGGAGCGGGTGCCCGGAAGGTGGGTGAGGGTGGCTCTTGATCTTGCCCTGCAGCGCTTTCGCCCCGCCCATCGCCAATCGTATGCGGCCGCCTCCTGCCAACCGGCTCAGCACCCAGCGCCCCGCTACGGCGTGATCGCCACCTTCAACACCCCATCCCTCTGGTTGGCGAACAGCTCGTAGGCCGCTTCGATGTCGTCCAGCTTGTAGCGGTGGGTGACCATCGCGCCCAGGTCCACGCGGCCCGAGGCGATCACCGACATCAGCCGGCGCATGCGCTCCTTGCCGCCCGGGCACAGCGCGGTGACGATGCGGTGGTCGCCCAGCCCGGCGGCGAACGCGTCCAGCGGGATCACCAGGTCGCTGGAGTACACGCCCAGGCTGGACAGCGTGCCGCCCGGGCGCAGCACACGCAGGCAGGCTTCGAAGGTCTGCTGCGTGCCCAGCGCCTCGATCGCCACGTCCACGCCGCGGCCGCCGGTGAGCTGCATGATCTGCTCCACCGGGTCGCCGTCGGCCGGATTGACCACGTGGTCGGCGCCCATCTTCTTCGACACCTCCAGCCGCCCGGCCAGCATGTCCACGCCAATGATCACGCTGGCCCCGGACAGCCGTGCCCCGGCCACCGCGCACAGGCCGATCGGCCCCTGCGCAAACACCGCCACGGTGTCGCCAATGCGCACCTGGCCGTTCTCCGCGCCGCTGAAACCGGTGGACATGATGTCCGGGCACATCAGCACCTGCTCGTCGGTGAGCCCGTCGGGCACCGGCGCCAGGTTGACCATCGCGTCGGGCACCAGCACGTACTCGGCCTGGCAGCCGTCGATGGTGTTGCCGAACTTCCAGCCACCGACGGCCTTGAAGCCATGCTCGGTGCCCGCTCCGTCCTGCGAATGCTGCCCGCACAGGCAGGCATTGCTCCAGCCACTGGGCGTGATCGCCCCGGCAATCACCCGCTGGCCCTCGCGGTAGCCGCTGACCGACGAACCCAGCTTCTCGATCACCCCCACCGGCTCGTGGCCCACGGTCAGCCCCTTGGCCACCGGGTACTCGCCCTTGAGGATGTGCACGTCGGTGCCGCAGATCGTGGTGGTGGTGACCCGCACCAGCGCGTCCAGCGGCCCCACCTCGGGAACGGGTTTATCGTCCAGCACGATGCGGTTGGGCTCGACGAAGATCGCGGCTTTCATCATGGCCATGGGGGTGCTCCGGTGGGGTGGGGAGGACCATCATGGG
>JBDNHW010000004.1:0-5991 GCA_041688625.1 Pseudoxanthomonas sp. | reverse complement strand
TGAAGCCCGAGAACAAGGAGACGCTGGTCGCGGTGCTCACCTACCACGTGGTCCCGGGCAAGGTTGACGCAGCGACGCTGGTCGAGCAGATCCAGGCCGGCGGCGGCAGCGCCACGTTGACCACCGTCGCAGGCGGAACGCTCACTGCGAAGGCCGCAGGCGACGGCGTCACCATTACCGATGCCAAGGGCAACTCCGCCAACGTCACCATTGCCGACTTGTACCAGAGCAATGGAGTCATCCACGTGGTCGACACGGTACTGTTGCCCTAAATGATGGCGGCAAGTGGCTCAAGGGGCGGCTTCGGCCGCCCTTCTCACGAGTAGGTTTTTTCCTACCGCTCGACGCGGCGGATAGCGACTGTGGCCGCCGATTCCGGCCGCGATGCTGGCGCTCCACCGGGGACAGATCGCCCGTTCCTGCCGCCGGAGCCGCGCGTGCCACGTCTCATCTTCACCGTCGCCCCATCGGCCCCGGGTGGGAGCTGAACGAAGGCCAGGAGAGCCGCTTCTGCTTCACCCTTCGAGAGGACGCCCTGGCCGCGGCGGACCTGCTGGCCAGGACGCTCCATTCGCACCACGGGTTCGCGGCGGGGGTGGCCGTGGACATGGCCGGCGCGGAATCGGTCCTGGTCGCCGCACACGGCTGACCTGGCGCGAGCCCGCCGGCGGTATCGCACCGTATGCGCCCTGCCCGCCGCAGCGCCGTCAGGCAGCGGCGTCCTTCGCAGGCAAACGGGACAGCCTGCGCAGCATGGCCTCGAAAGCCTCCACCGGCTGGCCGCCCTGGATCAGGTGACGATTGTTGAAGATCACCGATGGCACCGCGCTGATGCCCTGCTCGACGTAAAAACGCTCCTGTCGACGCACCGCATCGACCAGTTCGTCCGACTCCAGCATGTGCCGCGCCCGTGGGCCGTCGAGCTTGGACTCCTCGACCACGGCCACCAGCGTGTCGCGATCGGACACGTTGCGCCCTTGCGTGAAATACGCGCGGAGAAGCGCGTGCTTGAGTCGCTTCTGCGGCTCCTCGCCCTGATCGCCCGCCCAGTGGAGCAGGCGGTGCGCATCGAAGGTGTTGTACACCCGGCTGCGCTTCTCCATGTCGAAGGTGAAGCCCAGCTCCGCGCCGCGCGCACGGATCATCTCAGCGTTCTGCGCAGCCTGCGCTGCGCTGATGCGGTACTTGCGGGTCAGGTGCTCGACCGCGTCCTCGCCCTCCGATGGCATCTGCGGGTTGAGCTCGAACGGCTGGAAGTGCAGTTCCACCTCCAGTTCGCTCCCGACTCGTGCCATGGCCTCCTCCAGGGCCCTCAGCCCCACCGCGCACCAGGGGCATGCGACATCGGAGACAAAATCGATCTTCACGGGAATGGACATAGGCGCCTCGCAATCATTGCATCCGACGGATGTGGGGGCGTGCAGCGGTACGGACAACAGCGACGGCGGTTCGTTAGCTCCACGTGATGCATCCGCACCGCGCGCTGTTACCGTACCTGGGATGACCCCGAGCGGCAGCCGATTGTCGGCTATCGACGCCGGGCGCATCCACCCATACACCCGGAGCTACCCAATGAAGAAGACACTTATCGCCACCGCCGTCCTCGCCGCCTCGATGGCAGCGGGTTGCTCGCAGCCCGCAGACGAAACCATGGAGCCCGTAGCCGTCGTGGAAACCACGCCGATGATGGAAGAAACAGCACCGGTTGCGTCCACGAACCCGATGGTTGGCGGCGCCGAGATGTTTGCCGACCGCGACATCGTCGACAACGCATCCAACTCGGCCGACCACACGACCCTGGTCGCCGCCGTCCAGGCCGCTGGCCTGGTCGACACGCTCAAGGGCGCCGGTCCCTTCACGGTGTTCGCACCCACCAACGCCGCGTTCGATGCCCTGCCCGCAGGCACGGTCGACGGCCTGCTCAAGCCAGAGGCAAAGGCTGACCTGACCAAGGTGCTGACCTACCATGTGGTGTCGGGCAACATCAACGCCGCCACGCTGGTCGAGCAGATCAATGCCGGCGGCGGGACCGCCATGGTGACCACGGTCGAAGGCGGACAGCTGACGGCCAAGCTCGAAGGCGGCGGCGTCACCATCACCGATGCGCAGGGCAACGTGGCCAACGTGACCACCGCAGACGTCATGCAGAGCAATGGCGTGATCCACGTGGTGGACAAGGTACTGATGCCGTAAGCGTCCTCGTCGTCGCAGAACGCATCACCAGGGGACGGCTTCGGCCGTCCCTTTTTCATGGGCGCTGTTGGTCATGCGAAGCGCCGGCTTCAGGCGCGCGAAAGAGCCTGCGCGAGCGAATGAATCGCCGCACACGGTTCCGGTCCCGCATGCACCACCCGCTTGGGTGGTGATCATCTGCCCGATGGGAGCCTGTTCCCTGGCCAAGGAACCTTCTTCCTGGATTGCACCTTCGCGCTGGCACGGTCCGGCTTTCAGCCCGCCTTGCGCGTGCTGGGCGACCTGGTTTCCTTGCTCGCCTTGGTCGCTTTCTTCGCAGCCTTGGCGGGCTTCTTCTTGACCACCTTGTCGGTGGCGTTCTTCTTGGCCGGAGTGCGCTGCCTGCTTTGCAGGCTCTTCTGCAGCAAGGACATGAAGTCGACGACATTGGTGGCAGCGTCCTCGCGCTGTGCCGGTTCTTCCTCGACCCTGGCCACGGCGCCTTCTGCCCTGATCCGCTTGCGTATGACCTCCTGCAGGCGCTCGCGGAATTCATCGTGGTATTCGTCGGGGTTCCATTCGCCGGCCATCGATTCGATCAGCTGTTTGGCCATCTGCATTTCCTTGGGCGTGATGCGGTATGCGTCGGCGTCCTCGGACGGAAGCTTGTAGTCGTTGGGGTCCACCAGCTCCTGCGGATAGCGCAGGATCATCAGCACCAGCGCGTCGTCCTGCGGCATCACCGCGCAGATGTATTCACGGGTTCGCACCACTACCCTGGCGATGCCCACCTTGCCGGTGGACTTGAGCGTCTCGCGCAGCAGCACGTAGCCTTTTTCGGCCTTCTTGCCCGGCACCAGGATGTAGGGCTTGTCGTAGTAGCGCCTGTCGATGCTGTCGGGGTCCACGAATGCTTCCACCTCCACCGTCTCGTGGCTTTCGGACGCCGCGGACTTGATATCCTCCGGCTCCATGACCACGTAGCTGCCCTTGTCGTACTCGAAGGCTTTGACGATATCCTTCCACGGCACTTCCTCCCCGGTCTCGGCGTTGACGCGCTCGAAGCGGATCGGCTTGCGGTCACGCGCGTCGAGCATGCGGAAGCTCAGGTCGACCTTGCGCTCGCCCGACATCAGCGACACCGGCACGTTGAGCAGACCGAAGGAGAGGGTACCGGTCCAGATCGGGCGGGCCATGGGAAACTCCGTGCGAGGCATGCGCCTAGGGACGCCCGGTGATATCGCCGACGCCGTTAGTCAGCCGTGACGGGGGCTCCTGCGGACCTGCAGTCAGTGTCCGTCATGCCATGGAAGCTTTCGCTGGAACGCGTGGCAGTTTTCCGGCAACAAGTGATGCAGGCGCGAGCTGCGACGTTCGCGCCGCCTGAACCCGGCGGGCGCACACTGCCATCTTTCCCGAATTGAACGGACCCGATATGACCCAGTTCGATCTGACAGCGCCCACGCTGCAGCAGCGCGAGGAACTCATCGCCGGGCTCGGCAGTGACGAGCGCCGGGTGCTGCTGGAGCACGGCACGGAGGCCGCTTTCTGCGGCGTTTTCCTCGACAACAAGCTGGACGGCGTCTACACCTGCCGGCTGTGTGGCCTGCCGCTGTTCCGCTCCGACGCCAAATTCGACTCGGGCACCGGCTGGCCCAGCTTCTTCCGGGCCTACGACGTGGCGCACGTCAGGACCTCACGCGACACCAGCCACGGCATGATCCGGGCGGAGCTGCTGTGTGCGCGCTGCGACAGCCACCTCGGTCACCTGTTCCCGGATGGACCTCCGCCCAGCGGCGAGCGCCACTGCCTGAATTCGGTGTCGCTGGGCTTCACCGAGATCGGTGAGCCGCTGCCGGATCCGCTGCAGCGTGGTGGCGCCGAGGACGCGGCTGCGGCCTGACCACGCGCGCCGCGACCGCTGAATCCATTGCAACTCACGCGTCGACCGGCTTCTCCAGGCGACAGTTGCAAGGCGCACAATCGCACGTCCCCACCAAGGAGGATGCACATGAAAACCGCCTTCCTCGTTTCATCCCTCGTCTTTGCCGGAATGCTGGCCGGTCCCTGTATTGCGCACGCCGACACCGTTACCGATCCGTCGGCCCCGCGTGCCCTCCAAAGCGAGGGTCCGGTGCAGGTGGAATGGCAGGATCCCTCCGGCTTCACTGAAATACGCTATAGCCACAACCGCTTCGAAGCACGGCGCGGCGACTGGGTGCGGCAGCTGGCCGAGCACCTGCAGGAGCGGCTCGCCCAGGTGATTCCTCCGGGCGAGCGCCTGGAGGTGTTGATCACCGACATCGAACGCGCCGGTGAATACGAGCCCTTGGGCGCCAGCATGCGCGACGTGCGCGTCGTGCGCGATCTCTATCCACCACGCATGGAGCTGAGCTTCGTGCGTCATGGGGCCGACGGTGTCGTTTTGGATCAGGGCAACAGGAGCCTGCTGGACCTGGGCTTCCTCAGCTCCTCGCTGCGGTCGACCCACGACCCGCTGCTCTTCGAGAAGCGCATGATCGAAGACTGGGTGAGACGCGAGTTCGGTCCGCAACGGGAATCGGTCGGCCAACGCTGAGCGCTGCGCTCGGGCGGCTGCCGTGGGTGATGACCTCAACGGGCGCGTGACACTCGCGCACCCTTCACTTCCCGACAGAGAGAATCGGTGGTGACGCGATCCGCCCGCGCCGTCCGGCGCCGGGCGTTTTCTTTGGGAAGGGAGAGATGAGCCAGAAGCTCAACACCGGTTCTGTCGAGCTGGAAGTTGCTTTCATCCAGTGGGTCAAGGACAACGCCTACGACCCGGTCGAGGCGATCGACCATTTCATGTCGCGCTCGGAATACATCCGCAATGCGGTCGATTCCGGGGCCGACCATGCGCGCCCGAAGATCACCCAGCGCATCAGGGAGCATCTGCAGATCCTCGCTGAAGACCCGATGTTCACCGCGCAGTTCCCGCTGGTGTACGGATGCCAGAACAGCGACGGCGAGCAGATCCGCTACACCGTCTCACTGACCATGGACGAGGATCAGGCGCAGTGGGTGGGTCGGATCTGGTCGGACGACAGGTTCCGTGGCGAGGTGCACGGCAGCGGCAGTGGCCCCACCTCCAGCTACATGGAGCTGGCGCGCATGCACATCGAGTCGCAGATCCGCTGCCCGGGTGAAATCGGCCCCCGCGTCAAGGGCTGAAGACCGGCGCGGCCCCGGTCAAAACGAGTCGCTGCCTGGCCGCAGCTCGATGTCCAGCGCCGTGGCGAGCAGGCGCATGGCTTCGTCGTCCCGGGCGGACGTGATCCAGCCGGCGTAACCCTCGCCTTCGGTGTTCCACGTCCACAGCGTGTATCCATGCTCGCGCAGGCGGTCGTAGGCGGTGGCCATCAGCGCGGGTACGTCGGTGGCGTCCAGGAACTCGTCCTCGCTGGCGTCGCCACCCCAATCGATGTCCAGGTTCCATCGCGACACCAGTTCGGTGATGGCATCCACGAACGAGGCCGTGTCCTTCCAGTCCACATGGAACCCCGAGCGCCAGTCGATCACATCCTTCAGCACCCACACCGGCTGCGCTTCGGCGCCGGCCTCTTCCAGCACGTCGCGGTAGTGCGAGAACTGGCGCAGCGCGCTTTCTTCGTCACCGGGGTTGATCAGCAGCAGCAGCTGCCAGACCAGTGCCTCGGTCTCCAGCTCCTCGGCTTCGAGCCCATCGTCGTCGGGGACTGCGTCGTGGTCACCATAATCGGCTTCGTTGTCGGGCATGTGCATGGCGGCGGCCGGGGGCGTGTGGACGCGATAGTGAACGCTCCGGCCGCGCTTGGGTAG
>JBDNHW010000129.1:0-31015 GCA_041688625.1 Pseudoxanthomonas sp. | reverse complement strand
CCGGTGGCCGCGTTCTCTGGCCGGGAGATCGCCACCTGGAGTGCGCATGTATTGAGCACCGAGACCGTGGTCTGGTCGGATGGTCTGCGTTGCTTCAACGCGCTCGCCGCCCATGTCGCCGAGCACAACCGCGAAATCGTCGGCTCCGGCCGACAGTCGCTCCAGCACCCGAATTTCCGTTGGTTCAATACCCCGCTGGGCAACCTCAAGCGCGCGTTGTCCGGCACCTACCATGCCTTCAACTTCGCCAAATATGCGCGCCGGTATCTCGCTGAGTACGCTTACCGCTTCAACCGTCGCTTCGACCTGAAGTCCCTGCTGCCTCGCTTGCTCAACATCTGCACCAAAGTAGCACCATGATGCGAGCGGCAGATCAGGCTGGCGGAGGTTCGGTGCTAATCAGGTAGGAATTTGTGTCCATGCGGGATCGGACCATTATGGGAACAGTGGCCCATGCGCTCCTGCCCCATTCCCAGTCATCCGCTCTCGATCCGCCGTCATATCTTGAAATCGTCGTAGGCGATCTGCTCCTCCTTGACGCCGAGTCGTTCCAGCAGATGACGGGTCGCCGACAGCATTGCCGGTGGCCCGCACAGATAGAACTCGCAGGCGTGGATATCGGGATGCCCCTGCAAAAGGCCTGCGTGCGTGGCCTCATGCACCAGCCCCCTGACCAGGCCATCGCCGTGCTCGGCAGCGTCCGACAGCACCAAGTGCCATGTGAAATTCAGATGGCGTCGCGCGAGTTCGGCCATTTCCGCGACATAGGGCGCTTCGCGCAGGTTACGGGCGCCATACCAGAAGTGGATGCGTTCCCTGGCGCCGCCGTCGACGAGTGCATGGACCATGGCGCGCAACGGTGCCATCCCGGCGCCGCCACCTATGAATATCTTTTCCTTCGCGCCCGGCTTGACCGCGAAATCGCCGAACGGTCCACTGAAGCGAACGCTGTCTCCGGGCTTAAGAGAGTAGAGGTAGGTCGAGCCCTTCCCCACCGGCTGACGCTTCCTGTCCGAACGTCCCGGGCTGAACCGCGCGAGCAAGGTCACGTTGCCGCCTGCCTTCTCCACCGGCAGTGAGAGTGAATACGAGCGTCGGACCGGCGTCTTGCTCGCCAGAGTGGGCGGCAGATTGAGCGCGATCCAGTCCTCGCCGTGGTGCTCGGGATGAGCGATGTCGTGTCGTTGCAGCGTATAGCCGGGCACGTGGATCTGCAGGTAGGTGCCTGGCTGGAACTCAGGTCCTGGAGCCACCTCGGGCGCGAGGGCGATCTCCCGCAGGAACGGCGTGATGGCCGTGACGCTCGCCACCTTGGCGACGCGCTCGGTCCACAGGGCCGCGCCGCCAGCGACCTCGATCTGGCTGTCCGCCTGCACCGGTAAACTGCACGCCAGCCGGTAGCCCAGCTTCAGACGGCTAGCGCTCAGATGCTCGCGATCGGCGCTGGTCGGCGCGGGCGCTGGCGCGTTGCCTCGTACGCGGACTACGCATAAACCGCAGCTCTGCCCACCCCCGCAGTTGGACGGCAGCTGCAACCCGTTTCTTCCTAGGGCGAGATAGACCGTGTCGCCGGTATGTGATTCAACGGAACGCAGCTTTGCGCCTTCGGCATCGAACACGGTGAGCTCGCGGCGCGGTCGCCAGCGCGGCGGAATGAATTCGCCCAAACGGAAACTGGTGACCAGCAGCCAGATTCCCGAGAGCGCGATCCACAAGCCACCGGCGGCGGCCGTGATCACCAGCGGGTTGTTCATGTTCTGCCGTCCGGTGTAATCCATGATGTGGAGCATCCAGGCGATGTCGTAAAGCCGCCAGGTGTCGTTGCGACGCTCCAGGATGCGGCCGTCCTGGCCGGACACGTACAGCGTCGTGGCGTCCTCGTCGTGGAACGGCACGCGCCAGATCGGCGCCTCGTGCCTGCGCACTTCGAGCGTCGTGGATTTCAGCCATTCCGGCGAGCCTGGTCGTCCCTGCCCCACATAGTCCGCCGCGGCGATCGCGCCTGCAGTGGCGGCGTCGATCAGCACCGGCCGGCCATCTCGCGCGTCGGCCAGCCACGCCGTGGCTTTGTGCGTCAGTCGGTAGACCGGGCGGTCCCGCAACCAGAAGGTTTCGATTGTCTCCACCGGCCGCTTCGTGGCGGCCAGCACGTGCGCCGGCGCGAGCATGCCGTTGGGCCAGGCAGATGCCGCGTGGGCGTGCTTGGCGCGATGATGCTCACCTTTCACGATATTTTTGTCGAGCAGGCTGATTATCAAACCACTACCCATCCAGACCAAGAATTGCAGGGCGATGATCAGCCCCACCCACTTGTGCAACTTCCGGATCCAGGGCGTCATGCGGGGCGCCTCTTGCTGAAGCTGTAGAACAACAGCCACAGTCCACTCAATGCGAACACCACTCCCATGGAGGAGGCGACCCGCAGCAGCATGTTGTTGGAGTCCGTGCGCTCCTCGTAATCCATGATGTGGAGCATCCAGAGGAAATCGAACCAGCGCCACAGATCGTGCCGCTTGGCGAGCAACTCGCCGGTATGCGGCGAGAGGTAGAGCGTGGTTTCGTTGCTGTCGGCGAAGGACACGCGCCACATCGGCACGGGACGGGTCGCGACTTCCTGCGGAGCTTCCCGAATGAGTTCAACCGTCTCGATCGGCGCCTTGCCGTGGTAGAGCGATGCCGCCAACAGACGCGCCGCCGCCTCGTCCAAAGGACTTGCACGGGCGCCTGATCGTGCATCGACCAGGGTCACCGCGCCGGGTTGTTGTACCTCGTACACCTCGCGGTCGAGCAACCGTTTCAGACGGAACGCGGTCATTGCCGGGTATTGCCCGGCCAATGTGTTTGGATCGATCAGCGACGCCACCGGCGACAGCGGCTTCGCGCCGGCGTGCGCCAGATGATCGCCATGGATGATGTCGATCGAGATCGCGGTCATGTACAGCCCACTGAGCATCCACAGCAGTGCCTGAACGCCAACCACGAGTGCGATCCATTTATGGGCACGACGTGCCCAGAATGCGGGTTTCATGAAAAAATACCTACCTGATTATTTCAACAAGCAAGCGAAGGATTTCGATCCTCGACACTCGTCTCGGCGGGACAACACTTGCGACCGCGGCCAGATACCTGCAGCAGCATGCTTATTCGGCGTTGCTTGCAGCCTGCTTCGCCGGTGTGATCGGCTTGGCAGCCGCTTTCGGCTTGACTGCGCCCTTCTTCTCGGCATCGCAACGTGCCTTCAGCGCCTTGATGCGGGGATTGGTCACGTCGCTCGAATAGTTGTGCGAGTCGGCCAGCTGTGCGCAAGTGGTCGGCACCGCCTCGGAATCGTGGGCCTTGACGGATATCGTAAACAGGGGGATCGAGGCCACAACGGCGGACAGAACAATTAGACGTGCCTTCATTTCATTTCTCCTGGTGGGGAATCAAGACCGGCCGTGAGCCGGCGTTGGTAAAAACGTAGATCATTGCTGACCGGGGCGGTACAGCTTTTCCTGGAAGCCAGTGACTTCGACTTGCACCGTCACTGGCGCGCTACCGCGGTTGAGCCAGTACCATCCATGATTGCCACTGAAGGGCGCGATGAAGGTGCCGGACGCCTGGCGCTGTGAATGCTCGATCCAGTAGCTGGTGTATTCGCCCCTGGCCGCGCCGGTGCGCTCGCCGTGCATGTCGACCTCGACGTCGCCGCTGGCCGTCCAGTGGAACACCATGCCATCGCCGGATTTCATTGCCGCCTTGATCTCGACACCCTTGCCGGGCAGCAACATCAACGACATGGTTTCGCTGCGATAGGCGCCTTCGCGCTTGCTCACGGCACTCGCATCGACAGGCTTGACCGGTAGTCCGACCGCATCGATGCCGGACTCCTCGGGACTAACCGCGGCCGCTGGCAACTCACTGGTCTCGGCGGTGTTGGCCAGCATGTCGAGCCCCAAGCGGCCACCGATGCCGGTAGGGTCGATGCCGTATTCGGCAGGCAACACCGTCGTCACCAGCAGGGCGCCGGCCACCGCGATCGCCAGGGTGGTGGCCTGCAGCAGACGACGTGTCGAGGGCGCTTCGAATTGGATATGAGCCATGGTCTTCCTCGATTACGAAACGAAATAGCCGGTGAGTTGGTAGCCGATCAGCACGAAGCCGGCGGTCATCAGCACGGCGTTAGCGGCGAAGGCCTGGCGGGTGAACGCACTGGTGCGACGCCAGAACCCCATTGCGATCAGGATTGCGCCCAAGGCGAACAACTGGCCGAGTTCGACGCCGACATTGAACGCCAGAAGGTTCGGTACCAGCCCGTCATGCGACAGCTCGAAGTCCTGCAGCTTCGTCGCCAGACCGAAGCCATGGAAGAAGCCGAAGATCAACACCGCCGCCCTGGTGTCGGGCTGAAACCCGAACCAGCGCTTGAACGCACCGAGGTTGTCCAGTGCCTTGTAGACGACTGACAGGCCGATGATCGCGTCAACCAGATAGGCATTGACGTGGACGCCGCCGAGCACGCCGTACAGCAGCGTCACGCTGTGGCCGATCGCGAACAGGGTGACGTACGTTGCAACCTCGCGCATGTGGTACAGAAAGAAAACCACGCCGAACAGGAACAGCAGGTGGTCGTAGCCGGTGACCATGTGCTTGGCGCCGAGGTAGGCGAAAACGAGCAGTTGGCGACCAGAGTTCTGCTCAAGGAAGGCTTTGTCGTCGCCGGTGACGCCGTGCGCAAGCGCAACCGGGGCCAGGAGCAACAGTGCAGCCGCAGCCAGCCACAGCCAGGGCGTGGTGATTTCCGGTGACATTCGTCTTGCTTGCAACTTGGAGTGCATCGGTGTCTCCCGTATTGAAAGGGCGCCGAGCGTTGGCGGGATGGGCCGCTTTCGTGCCGGTTGCCGTGGCGAATCCCGGTGGCCGCGTTGCGCATATCACGAAGCCGGCTCTGCATTTCGAGCCAGGATGTCATCGGGTCGTGATCGAAGTTCCGGAGCGGGATGCAACCCGCTCCGGAACTTGACGAATTGCTTCCACGTCCCGTTGGCCCGGATGGGCAGCGGGTATCGCAGGTCATTTGACCTGAAAAGTTACCGTCGCCCAGTTCGACTCGTAGTCGACTTCCGGCTCACTCACCTTGAGCATATGGATCATCGTGATGTACCACACAGACGGCTTGGTGATCTTGAAACTGGCGATGCCGTTCTCGTCGGTTCTTAGCTGGTAGGCACTAAGGTGTTCACTCGATGCGTCATGCCCGTGGAAACCGGCGTGGCTCGCTTTAACGAACTGATTAGCCACCGGCTCGCCCTTGTACAAGACCTGGAAGCTGATCTCGTCATTGACCTTCAACTGGTAAGGGTTGTTCTTCAGGATGATCTCCACGGGGTAGCCCAACGGCCTCGCGAAATCCGGGGTGCGTGTGTCCCCCACCTGGAAGATCGCCCGGACGTGCTTGGAGTAACGCTCGCGCACTTTCTCCGGATGGGGCGCCGTGTCGAAGGCCGCCAACGTATCGGGGACCCCATCGTGCTTGAGGTAGTTCCTGAAATCCTCTGCCTTCAGCACGATCATCTTGGGCTTGGTCGATACGCCCGCCACATAGGTTCCGGCAACACCAGTCGTGAACTTCAGATAGCTGGCACTATTGGCGGCCGTCCAGTTGGCTGCAGTCGGATGCACCAGTCTGTCGTCACCGGCAATGCTTACATCCTGCATTCGGTCGTGCGGGGTGCCATTACCGCTCTTTTGGAAAGTGCCATTGACCAGAATCAGCGTTTCGGTTGACCCCGGATTGAAGAAGTAGTTATCCGACTTGAGAAACATATCGTGCGTGAACGCCTGGCCAGACGCGACCAGAACCATCACACCTGCAACGAGACCAGCCACTCTTGAAGTACGCATTTTCAATCTCCTGGTTGATTGTTGACATTGCAGCCATTTGACCGTGATTGATGATTCGAAGACACGGGCACCTCGAATAACCTTCGCTATTCGGTTCCGCCAGTCTGGCCGGCGGAACCGATCCGGCGTTACCAGCGGTAAGTGGCCTTGACGTTCCAGCGACGGCCCATGAGGTCGTAAGTCATGGTGTCGGTGTTGGCGTCGGTATAGCTCTGAATGAAGGGCGCTGCCTTGTCGAACAGGTTGTTGACGCCGAAGGCCACGTCCAGCGACTTGTTGACCGCGTACTTCACCTGCGCGTTGTGGTAGGCCACGCTCGGTGCGTGATCGCCGATGGCACCGGGGCTGGCGTTGATGTCGTCGGCCGAACCGAGGTACTGCACGCTGTACGAACCCGACCATGGGCCGCGCGCCAGGTCCAGCGAACCGAACGAGCGCCACTGCGTATAGCTGCCGCGCCCGCCGGTGATCTTCCCGGCATAGCGGATCTCGTCGGCGCCCAGGTACGGTCGAACGTCGTAGTTCTTCAGGTACGAGACGTCCCAGGTCAGCGTTGCATTCCAATCGGCCAGCGTGAACTGGTACAGCGCGCCCAGGTCGATGCCCGATACCCGCTCGCTCGCCGCGTTCACCAGTTGCGCCGACAGGAAGTCGACTTCACCGGTGAACCGGTTGCGGGTGAAGTTGTCGCTGCTGCAGAACGGATGCACCAGGCCCGGAGTGTTGTAGCAGAACCTCAACTTGGTAGAACCGTTGATGCGCTGGACTGCGTTGTCGATCTTGATGTTGAAGTAGTCCAGCGTCAGCGTCAGGTCCGGGACAAACAACGGCGTCCACACCGCGCCGATGGTCAGGGTCTCGGCACTCTCCGGCTGGAGCTTGACATTGCCGCCCACGGTGGTCAGAACCGCGGTGCCGAACTGCTGGTAGCCCACCGGCACGCCCGACGCCTGGCAGTTCTGGTACACCACCGAAGACGACGGCAGGCTGCTCCAGCGGTTACACGGGTCGGTCGTGGTCAGGGTGCCTTGGGACACGCCGCCGAACAGCTCCGGAACGTTCGGGATGCGGAACGCCGTGCCGTAGTTCGCGCGCACCTTGAGCGAGGGCATCACCTGCCAGTCGAGCCCGACCTTGTAGTTGGTGTCGTTGCCAAACAGGTCATAGCTCGAATAGCGCACGGCCGTATTGAGGGTGAGCGACTGGGCGAGAAACGCGTCCTCGAGCAGGGGCACGGCGAACTCGGCGAAGACTTCCTTCGCGGTGTACTCACCGGCGATCGCGTCCTGCCGGTTGGTGTTGGCAACGCCGATCAAGGTGAGTGGGTCCGGATTGCGCCAGCCGCGGTCCTTGCGGATTTCGATGCCGGCGGCCATGCCCACCCAGCCGGCGGGCAACTCGAACAACTGGCCGCTGAGGTTGGAGGTAAAGCTCTTCTGCTCGTTGCCGCCGTTGTCGCGCATGGTGTACATGATGTAATCCAGCACCTTCTGAGAGACATCGCCGTAGCCCAGGTAGTCGGCGCACGGGATGGCGGCGCTGGGTGCGTTGCTGCAGATGGAGGTGTTGAGCGTCTGGTCGACGCGATCCAGGTTGGGGATGTTGTTAGAGCCGTCGACGCCGGTATTGCGGCCATAATTCACGGCCATCGACCAGTTCCAGCCGATGCCGAACTGGCCTTCCAGGCCGAGCACGGTGCGGAACGTGTTCACGTCCTGCTGGAAGTCGCGCGCCCCGGCCTCCAGCAGCCGACGGCGCTGCAGCAGCAGATTCTGTCCGGTCGGATTGGTCGGATGGTTGGCGGCGATGTTCATCGGACGGAATATGCCGATTGTGGACGGTGAGGCGAGCTGGGCGGACTGCCGATTGGTGTACATCAACTCCGTGAACATCCGTACGTCGTCGCTCAGTGCCAGGTTGCCAAAGGTGCTGAAGCTCAGCTGTTGGGTCGGGTTGACCGCGTTGAGGCTCGGGTTGGAGTTGTAGTTGTGCTTGGCCCCCGAATAGGTCTCGAAGAAGTTGCCGTTGCCACCCAGGGTCTGGTTGAAATTGATGATTCGCCCGTCCGCCAGCCGCGCGCGACCGCCAATAGTGTTGGCACTGTCGACGCACACGAGCTGGCCGCCCGATTCGCCCAGGCCGCATGGCGCCCGGTCGGCCATATTGACCGCGCCGCTTTCCGAGTAATTGATGGCCGCCATGATCGAGCCGCGATCGCCGTTCATACCCCACGCGAGATCGACGGCGCCCTGCTCGCCATCCTGCTGGAACGTCTGGCCATAGCGCACCGAGGCCTCGACGCCATCGAAATTCTTCCTGGTGATGATGTTCACCACGCCGGCCACGGCGTCGGCGCCGTAGATTGCCGAGGCACCGTCCTTGAGGACTTCGATACGCTCGATCAGCGCTATCGGGATGATGCTGAGGTCGACAGCACTGTTGGCTCCGGTACCGCCGTTGACCACGCGGCGGCCGTTCAATAGCACCAGCGTGCGGTTGATGCCGAGGCCCCGCAGGTTCACCTGAGTCGTGCCCCAACCACCGGAGACCCAATAAGCGCTGGTCTGGTTACCGGCAGCACCGGCGGCGGCGGGCAGGCGCTGCAACAGCGTTTCCACCGAGATCGCTCCGGAACGCTGGATCGCTTCCCTGTCGATCACGGTCACCGGACCGACGCCCGAGATCCCGTCGCGCTTGATGAAGCTACCGGTGACCGACACGGTCTCCAGGGTCTTCGCGTCCTGCGATGCGGTATCCGAGGAGCTGGTGGCCGGTGCGGCGGCCTGGGCAAATGCGGTATTCGTGAGTCCGGCGGCCAGCAACGCGCCGATCGCTAAAGCGAGATGGTTGCGCTTACAGAACATGGTGAAATTCCCCTCAAGGTATTCTGAACTTGATGTCTGATACTCGCAGCGCAGCCGGCACGGTGTCGTGCGACCTGTGCGCGCAAGGCAATGGGGCCACGATGCAAGTGGCCGGATGAGATCAACCGATCGGAGGTCGGAAGACGCGTGCGGGGTCGCGCCGGGTCAACGCAAATACGGAACGGGGCGCAGGTTGGGTGGACAACGCTTGTCGCGGGGCGAACGGCACCGCATGGATGATCGTCGCGACGGGGGAGGCGCAGGCGCAGCATGCCGAGCCAGAATCGCAGTTGCAGTCGTGATGGGACGAGCCCTTGCCGCTCTGAGGCGAGGCGTCCTCGCAGTCCTCGTCGCCCTTCACTGAGGCACTATGGCGATGGTTTGCCGCCTGTTGCCCTTCCGAAACCACCATCAAACTGGCGGTCCATTGCGATACGCCCATGTCGAGGCAAAAGGCCACGATCAGCAGGCAACGCATGAGGGGCATAAACGATGGCATGGCGACGCGCAACTTTAATCTAGGTTGTATATACCAATTATGTACCACGCGTTCGAGCCGGTGTCAACGCCCGTTTGGCATGGGGTGCGAACCTCGGTCGAGTGTCCCTGACCGTTCCGCGCCAAGCTTCTCAAAACAGCACCGACGCTGGCTTTCTCAAGTTGTATAGACATGCCATGATTGCGGGATGGACGCACCCAAGCCGGAGTACCTGAAGCTCAAGCATTACATCCTCCGTCACGTCACCAACGGCGATTGGCCGCCACTCAGCCGTATCGCGAGCGAGAACGACCTCGTCGCCAAGTTCGGTGTCTCGCGCATGACGGTGAATCGCGCACTGCGCGAGCTCGCAGACGCGGGCGTGGTCACACGCGTGCAGGGCGTTGGGACCTTTGTCGCGGGCCCGAAGGCCGAGTCGGCGCTGTTCGAGGTTCGCAGCATCCGCGACGAAATACTCGCACGCGGACAGAACCACACCGTCGACGTGTTGATCTGCGAGCCGGTGTCCGCGCGGCCGACCACGGCGCGCCGATTCGGGCTGCCTACGGGCGCCGAACTTTTCCACTCGCGACTGATGCATCTGGCCGATAGCAAGCCTTTACAACTCGAAGATCGCTTCGTCAACCCGGTTTGCGCACCCGACTACCTCGACATCGATTTCCAGGTCGAGATTCCCCACCAGTACCTGATGCGCGCCGCACCCTTGCAGCGCGCCGAGCACGTGATCGAAGCCGAGGCGGCCAACAAGCGGCTTGCCCGCTTGCTGTGCATCGAGCCAGGCGATCCGCTGTTGGCCCTGAGCCGACGCACCTGGTCGCGCGACCACGTCGCCAGTTATGTCCGTCTCATCCATCCTGCCGGAAAGTACCGCTTCGTTGGTACTTTCCAGGTCGGTGATATCACCCCTTGAGGAGTCATCCATGGTTGGCACCGTCACACCTGCACTCTTAGGCCCACGCGTCGTGCGCGCTCCACGCGGCACTGCCCTGCACTGCAAAAATTGGCTGGCCGAGGCGGCCTACCGCATGCTGCAGAACAATCTCGATCCCGAAGTGGCAGAGCGCCCCGACGACCTCGTCGTCTACGGCGGCATCGGCAAGGCCGCGCGGGACTGGCCGAGTTTCGACCGCATCCTGGCATCGTTGCGGACACTGGAAGACGACGAGACCCTGCTGATCCAGTCGGGCAAGCCGGTCGGCGTGTTCCGCACCCATGCAGATGCGCCGCGCGTACTGCTGGCCAATTCGAACCTGGTGCCGCACTGGGCCACCTGGGACCACTTCAATGAGCTCGATCGCAAGGGCCTGATGATGTACGGCCAGATGACGGCCGGCTCATGGATCTACATCGGCTCGCAGGGGATTGTCCAGGGCACCTACGAGGCGTTTGTCGAACTCGGTCGCCAGCACTACGGCGGTGATTGGTCGGGTCGTTGGATCCTTACCGCCGGCCTGGGCGGCATGGGTGGCGCACAGCCGCTCGCGGCGGTACTTGCCGGTGCCAGTTGCATCGTGATCGAGTGTCAGGAGTCGCACATCGACTTTCGCATGAACACGCGCTACCTCGACCGCAAGGCCCACACGATCGAGGAAGCCCTGGCGATCGTCGAAAGCGCCACGTCGCCGGTCTCGGTCGGGTTACTCGGCAACGCGGCCGAACTGCTGCCCCGCTTCGTCGAACTGGCGCGGCAGGGGCGCGCCGTGCCGTCGGCGGTGACCGACCAGACCTCGGCGCACGACCTTGTCAACGGCTATCTGCCGGCCGGCTGGACGCCGCAACAGTGGCAGGACGCGCGCGCCGACGAGACGCAGCGCGCCACCCTGCAAGAGGCGGCCGCGGCCTCGTGCGCCGAGCACGTAGGGGCCATGCTCGAATTCCATCGCATGGGCGTGCCGACGATCGACTACGGCAACAATATCCGCCAGGTCGCCCTCGATCAGGGCGTCGCCGATGCGTTCGATTTCCCGGGCTTTGTTCCCGCGTGCATTCGCCCGCTGTTTTGCCAGGGCAAGGGGCCGTTTCGCTGGGTGGCCTTGTCGGGCGATCCGGAGGACATCTACCGCACCGATGCGAAGGTCAAGGAGCT
This sequence comes from Pseudoxanthomonas sp., assembly GCA_041688625.1. Taxonomy (GTDB): domain Bacteria; phylum Pseudomonadota; class Gammaproteobacteria; order Xanthomonadales; family Xanthomonadaceae; genus Pseudoxanthomonas_A. The sequence continues at coordinate 19,683 of JBDNHW010000129.1, read as the reverse complement.
TTTCCCCGACGACGCCCGTCTGCACCACTGGCTCGACCAGGCTCGCGAGCGCATCGCGTTTCAGGGTTTGCCAGCGCGCATCTGCTGGCTGGGCCTGGGACAGCGCCACCGTGCCGCGCTGGCCTTCAACGAAATGGTCCGCACCGGTGAGTTGAAGGCCCCGATCGTGATCGGTCGCGACCACCTCGATTGTGGTTCCGTCGCCAGCCCAAACCGGGAGACGGAAGCCATGCGCGACGGCTCCGACGCGGTGTCGGACTGGCCGCTGCTCAACGCCCTGTTGGCCACGGCAGGCGGCGCAACCTGGGTCAGCATCCACCACGGCGGCGGTGTGGGCATGGGGTTTTCCCAGCATTCGGGCGTGGTCATCGTCTGCGATGGCACGGCCGCGGCGGACAAGCGGCTCGAACGGGTGCTCTGGAACGATCCGGCAACCGGCGTCATGCGCCACGCCGACGCGGGCTACGAACTTGCGCTGCAGTGCGCGCAGGACCACGGCCTAAACCTGCCCGCCATCACCGGATAACCCACCCATGTTGACCATCATTCCGGGGCAGTTGTCGCTGTCCCAACTTCGCACCCTGGCAACGGTCTTTACCCCGGTCGCGTTGACGCCGGAATGCGAAGCGCCGGTCCGCGCCTCGGCCGCCACGGTCCAGCACATCGTGGCGGCCGGCAAACCCGCCTACGGGATCAATACCGGTTTCGGAAAACTGGCCAAGGTCCAGATTCCGCACGACCAGCTCGAGCACCTGCAGGCCAACCTGGTGCGTTCGCACGCGGCTGGTGTCGGTCACCTGCTGGATGACCAAACCGTCAGACTGATCCTCGCGCTGAAGATTGCATCGTTGGCGCGCGGCTATTCTGGCGTGCGCTGGGAGGTGCTGCAGACTCTGATTGCCCTGTACAACGCACAAGTGTGGCCGTGCATCCCGTCGCAGGGGTCCGTCGGTGCCTCAGGCGATCTGGCGCCATTGGCGCATCTGAGCCTGGCTGCGATGGGCGAAGGTTCGGTGCGCGTGGACGGAAATATCATGCCCGCAGCGCAAGCTCTCAAGGACGCCGGCATCGAGCCGATCTGCTTGGCCGCCAAGGAGGGGTTGGCACTGCTGAACGGCACGCAGGTCTCAACGGGCATTGCGTTGATGGCCCTGTTCGCAGCGGACCAGGCGTTTTCGGCCGCAGTCGTCGCCGGCGCGCTGACCGTCGATGCGGCCGGCGGTTCCGACACGCCGTTCGATCCACGGATCCACGCGGTCCGCGGTCAGCCCGGCCAGAGCTACGTGGCCGGACTCTATCGCGAGCTGCTGGCGGGCAGCGCCATTCGCGAATCGCACCGCGACGTCGACACGCGCGTGCAGGACCCCTATAGCCTGCGCTGCCAGCCGCAAGTGATGGGCGCCTGCTTCGACTTGCTGGGCCATTGCGCGACCACCCTGCACATCGAGGCCAATGCGGTCTCGGACAATCCTCTGGTGTTCGCCGACGTCGGCGAAGTCCTGTCGGGCGGCAATTTCCACGCCGAGCCGGTGGCGTTCGCCGCCGACACGATCGCGATCGCGATGGCCGAGGTGGGCGCACTGTCGGAGCGCCGCATCGCCCTGCTGATCGACGCCAGCCTGTCCGGGTTGCCCGCGTTTCTGGTCGGCGATGCCGGCATCAACTCCGGTTTCATGATCGCGCATGTCACCGCGGCGTCGTTGGCCAGCGAGAACAAGACCTTGGCCCATCCGGCCAGCATCGATTCGATGCCGACCTCGGCCAACCAGGAAGACCACGTCAGCATGGCGACCTTCGCCGCGCGCAAGGCGCCCGACGTCGCCGTCAACGTGCGTCGCATCGTGGCGATCGAACTGCTGGCGGCCTGCCAGGGCATCGATTTCCGGCGTCCACTGCGCTCGTCCGACCGCCTCGAGTCCGCACATGCGCTGCTGCGCAGTGCGGTTTCGCACTACGGCGCGGATCGCTACTTCGCACCGGATATCGCCGCGGCGGACGACCTGATTGCGCAGGGCGCGTTTTCCTCGTTTCTGGACGACACCTTCCCGAGTGCGGCGGTGTGATGGAGGGACGGCGTGGTCGTGGCGACCCGGCGCACGACCTCGATTCATGGCGCCGGCACCAAGTGGCGCGCGAGGCCGAGCACAACTCCCGGCGTGGCACGCGCACCACTTCGACAATGGCTATGTCGTTGCGGCTTACCTGAGCGTCATTACAGCCCCCGCGCCGCCTCGGCCACCCCCCGCAACAACGCGCGACCCTTGCTCATCGTCTCCTCCCACTCCTTTACCGGATCGGATTCGAAGACGATGCCTGCGCCGGCGCCGGCGCCGGCCTGCACGTGCAGGCGGCCGTCCTGGATCACCGCGGTTCGGATCGCGATCGCGGTGTCGGCATCACCATACCAGCCCAGATAACCGATGCTGCCGACATACACGTTGCGCTTGATCGGCTCCAGTTCGCGGATGACCTCCAGCGCGCGGATCTTCGGCGCGCCGCTGACGGTGCCGGCGGGGAAGGTGGCGCGCAACACGTCGGCGTAGTTCAGGCCTGGCTGCAGCGTGCCGGTGACCTCGCTGACGATGTGCATGACGTGGCTGTAGCGCTCGATCGCGAACTGCTCGCCGACGTCGACCGTGCCCGGCTGGCTGACCATGCCGACGTCGTTGCGGCCAAGATCGATCAGCATCAGGTGCTCGGCGCGCTCCTTCGGATCGGCGAGCAGCTCGGCTTCCCGCGCGTTGTCTTCGGCCACCGTGGCGCCGCGCGGGCGTGTGCCGGCGATGGGGCGCACGGTGACCTGGTCGTGTCCGGCCTCGTGGTGTTCCAGCCGGACGAGTATCTCCGGCGACAAGCCGACCACCTGCATGTCGCCGATATCGAGGAAGTACATGTACGGCGACGGGTGGAGAGCACGCAGCGCGTGGTAGACATCGACCGGGCGCGCCTTGAACGGCACGCTCAGGCGTTGGCTCAGCACCACCTGGAAGATGTCGCCGTTGCGGATGTAGTCCCGGGCTTTCTCCACCGCCTTGATGAAGCCGTTGCGGGTGAAGCCGGAGACGAAATCGGCCTCGTCGAGCCCGAACCCGACCTTGCCCTGCACGGCGTGCTCGCGCGGCTGATGGCGGGCACCCGGAGCCTGCATGCCCAATCCCGCAGACGCCGCGCCAGTGGCCGCCATGGGTGCCGCAGTGCAGGACTATGGGCGGCTGTTCGACGATCCGGGCGTCGTCGACGCAGTCCACAAGGGCGAAGTCGGCCGCTGAGATGCAGGCCGTTGCCTGCAGCTCGGCATGCCATGAAGGGACGACGATGGACCGCAGGCTTTACCCCGCCGACGGGTTGGATTCCGCCGCCGTCCGGCACATGGTCGAGGCCTACCGTTTGCCCCGCATGGCACGCACTTGCGGGTGCAAGCCGACGCTATCCCACCCTGATAGTCTGGAACCCCTCGGGCGTGGAAGGTCGGGTCCGATGAGCAATACGCAGCGCGGTCCAGTGGGTGCAACGATGCTTTTTCTCGTCGTGCCGTTGTCGATGTCCGGCCCGACGGCAGGTGCTGCCGAGGGCGAATGCAGCGCATCGGGCGAGTATTCCTTCGTCTGCGGCCCGCGCAACGCGGAAGACCTGGTCAGGGTGCCTGGCACCAAATGGATCATTGCCAGCGGCATGGACCCTGGTGCGGCCATCTATCTGATCGATTCGGAAGACAAGACCTGGCAGGCGCTCTATCCAGCCGGTGCGCCGCGCGCCGCGCAGGACATGGACACCTTCGGCGCATGCCCCGGCGCGCCAGACCCCAAGGCCTTCGTCAGCCATGGTCTGAACCTGCGGCCCGGCGCCAAGGGACACTCGACGCTTTACGTGGTCGCGCACGGCGGGCGCGAGGCGATCGAAGTCTTCGATGTCGACGCGAGCGGCACCACGCCGGTGCTTACCTGGACCGGCTGCGTGCCGACCCCGGACGGGATGGAGGCCAACAGCGTCGCCTCGACTGCCGCCGGCGCATTGCTGACGACGATCCCCCTGCACACCGGCATCGACATCGGTGAAGCGATTGGGGGCAACAAGACCGGAGGCGTCTACGCATGGTCGCCGGGTGACGCCGGCTTCATCCTGGTCGAGGGCACGGAACTGCCGTATGCCAATGGCATCGAGGTCTCGGCCGACGGCAAGGAGTTCTATGTCGCCTCGTCCGGGCTGTTGACGGTGTCGGCCTATGCCAACACCAATCCCAGCCGGCTGTTGCGCAGCAGCGAGCCGCTCGCCTTCGTGCCTGACAACCTGCATTGGGGTAACGACGGGGAATTGTTGACCGCCGGCCTGAACCTCGCGTCCGCCAAATGCGGTGAGGTCATCCGGACGGCCGAATTCAGCCTGGAGGCGTTTGCCAGCTGCCCCAGGCCGTTTTCTGTCTGGGCGGTCGATCCGCAAACCATGACCGGCAGACTCATTGCCGAAGGACCGGCGAATCCGAATTTCAGCAACATCACCATGGCGTTGCCAGTCGGCGACACCTTGTGGATAGGCACCTTCGGCGGTGACCGCGTCGCATACCGGTCATTGGTCCCGCGCGACTGAGTTGACAGCAGGGCGATGGAGCCGGATCACGATCTGCCTGGAACGAACGCCCATGACTACCGTTCTGCGAGACGCCAGTCCCGCCATGCAACCGGAGCAGAACATGTCCACCACGCCTTCGCCTTTTTCCCTTGATGGCCGGGTCGCCGTTGTCACCGGCGGCAATCGCGGCATCGGCCGCTCGATCGCGCTTGGCATGGCTCGGGCCGGCGCAGCCGTTGCAATCCTTCCCGAAACGAGGGCAGGAACGCCGAGGTCCTTACCGAGTTGCAGGAGGTCGGGGTGCCGGCAATCGCATTGCCCCTTGACGTGACCAGGCGAGCCGATCTGCCCGATGCGATAGCCGAGGTCGAGCATGCATTGGGCAGCATCGACATCCTCGTCAACAACGCGGGCATTGCAATCGTCAGTGGTGGCGTCCTCAACGAGTCGCAGGAAGACTGGGATACGACCATGGCCACGCACCTGCATGCCAGCTTCCTCCTCTCCAAGCTGGCTGGCGCGTCGATGGCCCAGCGCAAGCGCGGCAAGATCATCAATCTTGCGAGCATGTATTCCTACTTTGGCTCGGGCATGCTTCCGTCATACAGCGCCGCCAAGGGCGCGATCGTGCAACTGACCAAGTCGATGGCGGTCGAGCTTGCCACACACAACATCCAGGTCAACGCCATCGCACCTGGCTGGATCGCAACCGAGATGACGGCGATGGCGCGCGACAACCCGGACTGGCCCGGATTCAACACGATGATCCTGGCGCGGACACCCGCAGGCCGCTGGGGCGAGGCGGATGAGGTCGCGGGCGCCGCGGTGTTCCTGGCGTCCGATGCCGCCAACTTCATTACCGGCACCACGCTCCCGGTCGATGGTGGCTACTCCGTCTGCTAGTCCGCCACCTGCACGCTGCTGCTTTCACGGGGCCGCGTCATGTACCAGCGTGCCGCGGATCGGATAGTGCTTGTCCTGGATGAACTTCAGGCCATCGAGCAGCGATGCGAGATCGGGCCGCGCAAACGGCGCATTGGAAACATCGATGATCTGCAGCTGATCATCCGGGTTGATCACGAACAGTCCCGGCTCTGGGAATGGACGATCGGTTTCCTGCGGCGATCGCGGCTCGGAAACATACAGGCCCAGTTGACGCATCTGCGCGATGCCGAGGTCGTAACCGACGGCGAACGCCAGGTCCTGCGACGAAACCTGCGCATCGGCTTTCTCAAGTGGATCACCAGACACGGCCATGACCGAGATGCCCGCGTCCCGATAGCCTGCATGCAGGCCGTTGAGGGTGTCGAGGTACTGCTTGCACAGCGGACAATGCTTGCCGCGATACACCACGACCATGCGCCAGCCCTCCTGCGTTGCCGGAGACAGCTCCCCACCACCGACCGTTGGCAGGGTGATATCCGGAAAAGCCGCGCCGGCGGCAAGTTTCGTCGAAAGAGGCTTCATGATCGTGGTTCCTTGTTCATGGACAGAAGAGGCCTGCGCGTTGACGCGCAAAGCGCTGACGACACCGTAGTTGAAGGGGCGTAGGCGTGGTGCGAAAGAAGGCGCGCTGATTACGACGTCCATCGTACCAGTGTTGATGGCAGAAGCGTAGGGCTCCGAAAATGGGGTCTGGTCTGGTTGGAGCGTCCCGGGTTTCAAGGACCGCTCGACAGTCGCGGATCGGGGTTCCAGATGGCCCCGCTCCCGCTCCCACTGTGCGTGCATGCGTGGACCGCACAGGCACGCGCCAGGAGCCGGTCGAAGTGGTTACTCGGGGCGGCGCAGGAATTCTGCGGGAGCGTCGGTCTGAAGGCGTAGCGGTCCGGTGTCCCCGAGGCCGGTCCCGGCGCACGCTTGCCGGGGATGGCGTCCCGCGCTTTCGTCGACCCTGGCGCGCACCATGACGACGAGGGTCGGGCGGCAACGCAGCACCTCGCGTCAATAGCGTTTGAAGATCTGCCGTATTTCCCGGTCGTCGCTGGTACGCGTGAGTGCCAGCATCAGCAGGATCCGGGCCTTCTGCGGCGTCAGGTGCGCAGCCATGATGGGCGGGATCCAGGGGCCTTCCCAGGCCTTCCTGTCGATGCTCTTGCAAGGCTCGATCTTGTACTCCGGGACGCTGTCCTCGGGCGGCCAGTTGCGAGCGACATTGTCGCCGCTCGGGAACGCTGACACGACGATGGTGCCGGAGCGCGCGAGTTTCAGGTACGCGAGGCTTTCCTCGCATGTGAAGTCGGTGTTTGCGACCACGATGCCTGCGGGTGGCCGGTCATGGCGCGGACCGCGGCCACCGGGATAGGAGAACAGCAGATCGACATCCGGCAGTGATTCGATGCCGCTGAGATCGAATTCGCTGCTGCTGCCGTGTGTGCGGGTCGGTGCGAAAAAGAGCTCGGCGCCATCGTGGCCCATCACGCCGAGCATGCCCATGTCGCCGGCAGTGAATCCTCCCACCCGCTGGTAGACCTTGCGGACTTCGCGGGCGGACAGGATGCGTCCATCCATCGCCACCAGCACGCCCTTGCCGATCGCCTCCGGCGATGCCGAAGTGCGCACGGCGTCGAGCAGATTCTGCGGCCCGTCCGGACTGGTGCCGGAAGCGGGCCGCTGGGCGCCGACCACCACCACCGGTTTGTCGGTGCGCACCGTCAGATAGAGGAAGAAAGCGGTCTCCTCGAGGCGATCGGTGCCGTGGGTCACGACCACGCCGACGATATCGTCGCGATCTTTCAGTACCTGCTCGATCCGGCGCGACAACACGATCCACTGCGTCGGCGTGATCAGCGAACTGGCCACGTTGGAGAACTGCTGAATCTCTACGCGCGCATATCGCTTGATATCGGGCACCGACGCCAGAATCTGCTCGGCAGTCAGGCTCCCCGCCTGGTATCGGTCAGGATCAGTCGGATCGTTCTGCACCCCGGCAATGGTGCCGCCGGTGGCGATTACCAGAACGATAGGTGGTTCGACGGCACCGGCATCGACTTGAGGTTTGGCTGCCGCGACCAGCGCGCAACCCAGAAGACCAAAGACCAGCACGGCGCGACTGAGGTCAGGAATCTTCATGGAAAGCACCTTGGGTCGCAATGGAAAGTGAGTGGTTCGCCGGCTCGCGGAATCGACAGCGAGCGGATGTTGCCCTGGCAGCATCGACATACTCGGCGTTTTGCGCATGGACTCTAGCCTATAAAAATGGGCCAGGCTGGAGCGTGCCGGGTTTGACGGACAGCTCGGCAGGGCACAGGTCGGGCTTCCACATGGTCCCGCGTCGCCTGCGCCGGCGCGCGTGGATCGCACAAGCCAACGCCAGGATCTGGTCGGAATGGATCAGTCGGCGCCGCGCCGGATTTCTTCTGGGCCGACCGGCTGAACGCGTAGCGGTTCAGTGTCCCTGGCACCGCTCCCATCCTCTTTGCCGCCTTTGCCATCCGCTTTGCCCGCGCATGGAAAAGCCGGGACTTGCCCGGCTTTTCCGATCGTGGCTCCTGGCAGCGGTGCGATTACGGGCTTGGGTTCACGACGGGTGCGAAGTTGGCATGGACCAGCATCCACTTGCCGTCCTGTTTGACGTAGACGCGGGTGGATTTGGCGAGGTTGGGGTTCATCTTGCCTTCGCGGTCCTTGGTCACCCCGGCGAAGTTGTAGGCCAGGATCGCGGTATCTCCATAGACCTGGACGTGCGGGTTGATCATTTCCGAGACCATGCCTTTGTCGCCGCTCTGCAGCGAGGCGTCGTAGAAGCGCGCCGCGGTGGCCTTGCCTTCCACCAGCGTCGAAACGAGGGGGTTGAACTCAGTGTAGTCGTTGGCGACCGACGACCACGCCTGCGCCGCAGGCTTGCTCTGGTCCTCGGCGGACCATTGCGCCTTCGCCAGCGCCATGATTTCGGCGGCGGCTGGGTCGGGTTCGGCAGCGGCGAGCGGGCCGGCGGCCAGAAGCAGGCCGACGCCCAGCGGCAACAGGGCATGGCGCACGGATTTCGCAATGGACAGGGTCATCTGGATTCCTCATGGCTTGGATGAAATGCGCGGCTGAAGGACGAGAACCGTCGCAACGGGGACGCTGCTGATCCAACGCACATCGGTGGCACCGGCGGCCAAGACACGCACCACGGGGGAGAGGCCTGGGCCCATCCGCCCCTATCTCCAGGCAATTACCAGCGACTGATGGCCGAGCGCGGCCTTCTTCCCGGCATCGGTGTTGACGTCTGACGCGGGGATGTCGCGGTGGGGCCCGATCATGCCGCGGAAGGCCTGCACGCACCTCCAGCCCATCACGTTCGACGCGCCCCATGGCCGCAGACGCACGGTAACGACCTGGCCTTCACGGCCTCTGGGTGCATATGGCGTTCTCGAGACCTTGGGAGCATTCCATGAACTACACGATCCGAAGCATCGGTCTATTGCTGGCCACGAGCGTCCTGCTGCTGGCCGGCTGCGTGAGTCCTGGCGGCTATGGCAGCGCTCCCGGCGGCTACGGGCAACCCGCACCGAGCTACCCTTCGCAGTACGGCAGCCAGCTGCAGGGCACCGTCGACGCCGTCGATCCCGGCTACAACCGCATCTTCATGGTCGTCGACGATCAGCGTACCGGCCGCGGACAGCGGATCGAAATTCGCTACGACCAGCGCACCCGACTGATCTACCAGGGGCGCGAGCAGCCGGTCGAAGGCCTGGAGCGTGGCGACGTGATCCGCATCGATACCGCGCAATCGGGGCGCGAACTCTATGCGCGCTCGATAGAGGTCGTAAGCAATGTCCGCGACGGCGGTTACGGCGGCGGCTACGGGAACGGCAACGACCTGCGCGGCTCGGTTGCGTTCATCGACACGCGGGCGCGGGTGATCCGCCTCGACGGCGCCGGTTACGGCAACGACGTGCAGGTGGGTTACGACGCCCGCACCACGGTCGAGTACCAGGGCCGCAGCTGCCGCCCCGAGGACCTGCAGCGCGGCGACCTCGTGCGTATCCAGGCGCGGCAAGTGGGCAACAACCAATGGCTTGCCGAACGCGTCATCGTGGAGCGCTCGGTCGGGCGCTAGCCAGCGCCTGCGCTACCGCGGCGGAGTGAAAAGGTGTCTTTCGAAAAGCTGTCAGGGCCAGTTTGGCTTGGCAGACGGCAGACGGCCGGCGTGTCGCTGGCGATCATCGTGCTCCAGAACGCACGGCAGCCCGGTGTTGCTGCGCTGCACGATGTGTCGCGCGACGCCTGCGAGGGCGAATCGAGCATCTCGTACCATACCCAAGCGTCGCCTGACGCGCAGCGACACGCCATCGGTGACTGCCGCTGCCGCTACAGCACGTCAGACAGTTCCCACACGACGTGTCGAAAATTGTCCCTGACAGCTTTGCCTCTCGACAATCGTCCCTGACACCTGTAGCCGTCCGGATGGGACGGGTAACCAGCGCTGGTCCACGCCGATTCGGTCCTGGTGCAACGCTGACCCCCCCCCACGTTGTTGAGGGAAATCGAGCTGGCGTAGCGACCGGCATCGAACGGTCCGGCGGCATCATGGGGAAGTCGACACTGACCCCCGTTTTACTGACCCCCGTTTTAAGCTATATCCTGCAGGCCGGGGATCAGCCGCGTGGGCCATCTGCCCGCGGCAGCACGGTTCCCGAATTCGTCAGCGCGGATTCGCCAAGAGGATCGCTAGTGCCAACACCCGACATCGTCCCTCCATTAGCGTCGGCCGTGCGCGCATCGGTGGGCAACCTGCTGTCACATCACCTGCGGCGCTGGATCCCCGAGCCGTTCGTGTTCGCGCTGATCCTGACCGTACTGGTTGCCGTGTTGGCCCTTGCACTGACCGACTCGGGCCTCGACGAGGTGACCGGGCACTGGTATCGGGGCTTCTGGATGCTGCTGGAATTCGGCATGCAGATGGTGCTGATCCTGACCACCGGCTACGCGATCGCGCTGTCGCCGATCGCCAGCCGGGCGATCGACCGCCTGACAGCGGTGGCGCGCACGCCGGCGTCGGTGTACGTGCTGGTGCTGGTCGCTGGCAGCCTTTTCAGCCTGGTCAGCTGGGGTTGGGTGGTGCTGGCCGCGGTGCTGGGGCGCGAACTTGCGCGACGCGTCCCCGGCGTCGATTACGCCTATCTGGTTGCCTGCGTCTACCTGTCGAGCCAGCCGTGGGTCGCGGGGCTGTCCAGCTCCATCCCGCTGCTGCTCAACACCGATGGCAACTTCCTGATCGAGTCCGGAGTGCTCGCCGCCACCGTGCCGGCCTCGGTCACGCTGGGCAGCTGGTTGAACGCGATGTACCTGGCCGTGTTCTTCCTTCCGGTGCCGCTGCTGATGTGGTGGATGCGCCCCGCAGCGCACGGCACCAGGACGCTCGATGACCTCAGCATTCCCGAGCAGAAGCCTGACGCCAGCGTGCAGCAGGACGCCGAGGCGTGCCGTCTGGGCGAGGCCTGCGTGTCGGACCGCTTGAACAATGGCACTGCCTTGCAGCTGATCATCGCCCTCGCCGCGCTGTGGTACGTCGGGCGGCACTTCGCGACCAACGGCTTCGACATCGACCTCAACATCATGATCTTCCTGTTCCTGGCGCTCGGCATGCTGCTGCACCGCACGCCGATGCGCTACGTCATCGCGATGAAGCGCGCCTGCTCGAACATCTCCGGCATCGTGTTCCAGTACCCGGTCTACGCCGGGATCATGGGCATCATGATGTTCTCCGGCCTGGGCGCAATGACCACGCAATGGCTCACCGGCGGCGCGACCCTGGCGACGCTGCCGCTGATCGCGCAGTTCGCGGGCGCACTGGTGAATTTCGCGATTCCCTCCGCCGGCGGCGAATGGGCCGTGGTGGGACCTTCGGTGACCGAGGCGGCGCTCGCCCTCAGCGCAGGCCTGCCCGAACTCGAGCGCCAGGCCTACGTTGCCCGCATCGCCATGGCCGTGGCCTACGGCGAGACCTCGACCAACCTGCTGCAGCCCTTCTACCTGCTGATCGTGCTGCCGATCATGGGTGCCGGCGTCTCGATCCAGGCGCGCGACGTCATGGGCTACCTGGTCCCGCCGTTCCTGATGATCTATGCGCTGACCGCACTGCTGCTGACGTTCGCGCCGATGTAGCCGACACGGTCGCCGCGTCACTGGCGATCATCGTGCTGCAGAACGCACGGCAGCCAGCTGCAGCCAGCTGCGCAACGTGTTGCGCTACGCCTGCAAGGTCGTATCGATGGTGTCGTCTCATGCCCAAGCGTTGCCCGACGCACGGCGGCAGGCCATCGGTGACTGTCGCTGCCCTCACAGCATATCGGACAGTTCCCAAACGACGTGTCCGTAATTGTCTCTGACACCTTTATCCTGCTGGCACCTTTGCTGGCACCTTTGCTGGCACCTTTGCCGGCACCTTTTCGCAGGGACACCTTTTCCCCGAAGTCAGCCCGCCAGACCCAACCTCCACACCGTGCCTACCACGCCGGCACCCAGCAGGGTCCAGCCGATGCCCACCTTGAAGCGCAGCATCGCCAGCAATGCGGCGACCGCGAGCGCGAGCGCGGCCCAGTCGAGCGATGGCCACTGCGGGATGTCGAGCACCAGAATTCCGTACCGATGCTGCTCGACGCGGGCGAACAGCGTGTGCAGTGCGAACCACACCGACAGGTTCAGGATCACGCCGACGACCGCTGCGGTCACCGCCGACAAGGCGGCGTGCAGTGTGCGGTTGCCGCGCAACGCCTCGACGTAAGGGGCTCCGACGAAGATCCACAGGAAGCATGGCGCGAACGTCACCCAGGTCACCAGCACCGAACCGGCCACGCCCGCAACCCACGGCGTGAGGCCGACCTGATGGTTGAAAGCACCGAGGAAGCCCACGAACTGCACCACCATGATCAACGGACCCGGCGTGGTTTCCGCCAGCGCCAGGCCATCGAGCATTTGCCCCGGGGTGACCCAGGCGAACCCGTCGACCGCGCGTTGCGCGACGTAGGCCAGCACCGCATACGCGCCTCCAAACGTGACCATAGCGGCCTTGCTGAAGAAGATGCCTTCGCGCGCCAGCACGCTGTCTGCGCCGAAGGTGCGGATCACGGCCACCACCGGCAACCACCAGATCGCCAGCCAGGCCACCGCCACCCGCAATGCACGCCGCATCGACGGCCGGGTGTGCGCCAAGCGCCCCTGCGCCAACTGACGGTCGATCACGTAGTCCGAAGCCAGGTCGCCGGCGATCGACACCGGCCCGGGGAAGCTCGCCGGAACCAGCCTTTGTCCCAGCATGCCGGCCAATCCCGCAGCGAGCACGATGAGCGGGAACGGCACCTTGAAGAAGTAAATGGCAACGAAGGCCAGCGCCGCGATCGCGACCATCAGCTCGCTCTTCAATGCCTTGCGACCGATGCGCAACACCCCCTCGAGCACCACGGCCAACACCGCGGCCTTGAGCCCGAAGAACACCGCACCCACCAGCGGCACATCGCCATACAGCACATAGACCAGACTCAGTGCCAGGATCGCAACGAAGCCCGGCAGCACGAACAGGAGGCCGGCGATAAGCCCGCCCAGCGTCCTGTGCAGCAGCCAGCCGATGTAGATCGCAAGCTGCGCCGCCTCGGGTCCGGGCAGCAGCATGCAGTAGTTCAATGCATGCAGGAACCGGCCCTCGCTGATCCACTTGCGGCGCTCGACCAGTTCCCGGTGCATCAGCGCGATCTGCCCGGCCGGCCCGCCAAAACTCAGCAGGCCGATCTTCGCCCACACGGCCGTGGCCTGGCGCAGGGAAACCGTGTTTGGGTGTGCATCCATTGGCAAGCGGAATCCGAAAACCGGTGCGGTGGTCGTGGCTTGGAGCATATCGCCCATCGGAGGCCGGCACTGTGCCCTGCCATCCTCCTCATCGCTCCGACCGCCCAGCCCTGCCCGCTACAACGCGCGGGACGCCGCGGATTGACCCCCTCTTTCTCCGATGACCGCCCCCGGTCAGCGCTGCACCGCGACCGGCGCCGCGCCCGGCTTGAGCAGGTCGAGCACGGCCACCGTCATCGCCTCGGTGCCGAGGCGCACGGAGGGTTCCGGATCGATCTTGAACAGCGGTGAGTGGTGCCCGGGCACGGGCGGACCGCCGGCCTTGGCCGCGTCGAAGGCCTGCTGCGGTGTGCCGCCCACGTTGAAATAGACGCCCGGCACGCCCAGCTCCGGCTGGATGAAGTACGCGAAATCCTCGGCCCCCATCCCGGTCCGCGGCGGCGACTGCAGCACCCCGGGTCCAAAGGCCGTAGAGAAGGCCGAGCGCACCCGCGCGGTCAGGGCCGGGTGGTTGAGGGTCACCGGGGTCGACTCGGCGGAGACCTTGAGCTCCGGCAGGCGGTCCTCGGGCATGCCGTTCATCCGTGCCACGTTCAACGCAATGCGGCGGATGCCATCCAGCAGCTGCTTGCGCACGCCTTCGTCGTCGGAGCGGACCGTGATCTGCAGCTCGGCGCGGTCGGAAATGATGTTGTGCTTGGACCCGGCGTGGAACGCGCCGACCGTGACCACGCCCGGAGCCAGCGGCGAAATTTCCCGGCTGACCAGCGTCTGCAGGGCCATGACGATCTGCGCGCCCATCACCACGGGATCCTTGCCCTGATGCGGCGATGCGCCGTGGGCGCCCACACCGTGGACCACGATGTCGACGCTGTCCGATGACGAGTAAGTGATCCCCGGATCGGCGACCAGCGTGCCGGTGGGGAGGTCCGCATCGACATGGAAGGTCAGGGCGTAGTCCGGCTTCGGGAAGCGCGTGTAGAGGCCATCGGCCAGCATCGCCTTGGCGCCACCGAGGCGCTCCTCGGCGGGTTGCACCACGAAGAGCACCGTCCCCTTCCAGGCGTCCTTCATCGCAGCCAAGCGGTGCGCGGTCCCGACCATCGAAGTGATGTGGACGTCGTGGCCGCAGGCGTGCATCACCGGCGCCGTGATGCCGTCGATCCCGGCCTGGGTCACGCTCGACGCATAGGCCAGCCCGCTGGCCTCCTTCAACGGCAACCCGTCCATGTCCGCACGCACCAGGACCGTCGGGCCGGCGCCGTTGCGCATCACCCCCACCACGCCGGTGCCGCCGACCCGCTCGGTCACGACCATGCCGGAGACCGCGCGCAACTCTTTCGCCATCCGCGCCGCCGTCTTCGACTCCATGAAGGAGAGCTCCGGGTTGCGGTGGAACCACTCGAACAGGCCGCCCAACTGGCGGTCGTAGTCCGCCTTCACCGCGGAGGACAGGTCACCCGCGACCGCGGACGACGAAGCGGCGAGCGCCGCAAGTGACAACACCAGGCTCTTGACGCGCATGCGATCCCCTTGATTGCGATGGTCGAAGCCCACCCTTTTACCAGCAATCGTGGGCTGGAAGGAGGCGGCAGCCGTGGACTGGACAATCCTGAGCCACACCCGATTCCTCGGACAGATCAACTGCACAACATTGCCATCGTCTCGAAGACTACCGGTGAGCGGTAGTCATGGCCGCTGTGCAGCCATTGGCGGTTCTAGAACACCTCGATGTAATCGAAGATCTCGGCGCGCGCCTGCTGACTGTCGTCAAAGCGCTCATGATGTCTCTGGAAAAAAATAAAGGGGCGAAGGTAGTTGTGATCGCTTCATTACCTCCGTCCACTTTTGTCTGATATCCGCGCCGCCAATGGCCCGCAAAAAAAAACCCGGCCGTTGCCGGCCGGAGTCCATGGTCACATCCTTGCGTCATGCGTCTTGCGCGTCATGCGCTGTTTGCGGGCGAGACCGAGCACGCCCAACCCGCCGTCGGGAAGGCCGATGGAAAACGGAGTCAATGACCTTTAACCGCCCAAGAACGAGTTTTCCCTGACACCCTTCCCCGTTGCGCCGCAAGAGCAACGAGCCTGCGCATTACCCACCGCGATCTCGGTCCAGGGCTTACTGCTAGACCGGCTCGATGATCTCGTTCAGTTCGACTTCGAAGATCAGAGTGCTGTTCGGCGGGATCGGGCCGCCCGGCGTGCCGGCTTCGCCATAGCCCAATGTGGCCGGGATCCACAGCTTGTACTTGCTGCCCACGGGCATCAGCTGCAGCGCCTCGGACCAGCCCGGTACCACGGCATTGAGCGGGAACTGTGCGGGTTCGTTGCGCTGGTACGAATTGTCGAATTCAGTGCCGTCCAGCAACGTGCCGACGTAACTGACGCTGACGGCATCTGTCGCCTTGGGCTTCGGACCGATGCCCTGGGTGATGACCTGGTACTGCAGGCCGGAGGCGGTGGTGACCACGCCGGGTTTCTTGGCGTTCGCAGCCAGGAAGCTTTTCTCCAGTTCGATATTCTTCTCGCCCTGCGCCGCCATCTCGGCCTGCTTCTTCGCCATCTCCTCCTGCTGCTTGGCCTGCATCTTCTGGGCAAAGGCCTGCCTCAGTTCCATGGCCTGCGCATCGTCCAGCAGCGTCTTCTTGTCGCCCGATATATCATCGATCGCACGCTTGACGGTCGCCAGATCGACTTCATCCTCCATCGGCTTGAGCGCATTGCCGATGTCCATGCCGATCATGTAGCTGATCTGCTGCTTTTCGGTGGGCAGTCCCGGAATCTTCTGCATGGCGTCCTGGCTGTCCACCGTATCGGTGCTGGCATCGGTACTTGCGGCATCCTTGTCGGTTGGCTTGCAGGCAGCGAGCGCCAGGACGCAGGAGGCCGTGGCCACGGCGAGGGTCAGATTGCGCGACAGTCTCATCAAAAGGATTCCTGTGGGTTGGTAGGCGATGCATATTGGACCAGAGACCAGGTGAAGCTGTTGCGGGCAAGGCCGAAGGCCGCACTCCGGGATGGGTGAGGTTCCGGGCAATTTACCCCGGGTGCGCTCCGATTATCCGGGCTACGCTGGCTGGAGCGCGGCGGCCATGCCTGGGATCACTCCGGCCGCGCGCAACGCTCTGACAGCCATCTGGAAGCCGCATCGATTGGATCGTCCGACGGCACGTCCGGCACGACAGGGTGCTCGCCAGGGCCCTCGTGGCCCGCGTCAGGAGACATCGACCCGCCGGGCGCCATCGGCCGATTACCGGCGTTGCATCGTACATCTGACGCTTTCTGTCCCACCGGGCGACCTCATGTCGCTGGTCCTCACAATCGAACCACACGTCCGCCGCAGAAATGAGTCAAGTTAGTGCTCCAAGGCGAGTCGCTAAACCATCGGCAGCTTCAGTCCCTGCTCCTGCGCGCACCGCTTCGCCACCTCATATCCTGCATCCGCATGTCGCATGACGCCTGTCCCTGGATCGTTCCAAAGGACCCGCGCAATACGCCTGTCCGCTTCGATCGAACCATCGCACACGATCACCACGCCGGAGTGTTGCGAGTACCCCATCCCCACTCCGCCGCCGTGGTGCAGTGACACCCAAGTCGCGCCGCCGGCGACGTTCAACATCGCGTTCAAGAGCGGCCAGTCGCTGACGGCGTCGGAACCGTCCTTCATTGCTTCGGTCTCGCGGTTGGGTGAAGCGACGCTGCCCGAATCAAGGTGGTCACGGCCGATCACCACCGGGGCGCTGAGTTCGCCGTTGCGCACCATCTCGTTGAAGGCCAGCCCCAGCTTGTCGCGTAGTCCCAGGCCCACCCAGCAGATGCGTGCGGGCAGGCCCTGGAACTCGATGCGCTCGCGGGCCATGTCCAGCCAGCGGTGCAGCGCGGCATCGTCGGGGATGAGTTCCTTTACTTTCGCGTCCGTCCTGTAGATGTCTTCGGGGTCGCCGCTGAGCGCGACCCAGCGGAACGGGCCGATGCCGCGGCAGAACAGCGGGCGCACGTACGCGGGCACGAAGCCGGGGAAGTCGAAGGCGTTCCTGCAACCTTCGTCCAGCGCCATCTGGCGGATGTTGTTGCCGTAGTCGAAGGTCGGGATGCCCTGCTTCTCGAACGCCAGCATCGCCTCCACATGCACGCGCATGGACTGCTTGGCCGCGTCGCGGACCTTGTCCGGATCGGCCTTCTGTTCGGCCAGCCACCGCTCGACGCTCCAGCCGATCGGCAGGTAGCCGTGGATGGGGTCGTGGGCGCTGGTCTGGTCGGTGACCGCGTCCGGGCGCACGCCCATGCGCACCAGCTGAGGCAGGATCTCGGCGGCGTTGCCGATCAATGCGATCGACTTGGCCTGGCCCGCCTTGGTGTATGCGCGGATGCGCGCCAGGGCGTCGTCCAGGTCGCTGGCCTGTTCGTCCACGTAGCGGGTGCGCAGGCGCATGTCGATGCGGCTCTGCTGGCACTCGATGTTGAGGCTGCACGCGCCGGCCAGCGAGGCGGCCAGCGGTTGCGCGCCGCCCATTCCGCCCATGCCTGCGGTGAGGATCCACCTGCCGGTGAGGTCGCCGTCGTAGTGCTGGCGGCCCATCTCCACGAAGGTCTCGTAAGTGCCCTGCACGATGCCCTGGCTGCCGATGTAGATCCAGCTGCCGGCGGTCATCTGCCCGTACATCATCAAGCCCCTGCGATCGAGTTCGTGGAAGTGCTCCCACGTGGCCCAGTGCGGTACCAGGTTGGAGTTGGCGATCAGCACGCGCGGCGCATCGGCGTGGGTTGGGAAGATGCCGACCGGCTTGCCGGACTGCACCAGCAGGGTTTCGTCATCCTCCAGATTGCGCAGCGATTCGAGGATCGCGTCATAGCAGGCCCAGTCACGCGCGGCTCGGCCGATGCCGCCGTAGACCACCAGCGAGGTCGGGTCTTCGGCCACTTCGGCGTCGAGGTTGTTCTGCAGCATCCGGTACGGCGCTTCGGTCAGCCAAGACTTGCAGGTGAGCGCGCTGCCGCGCGGGGCGCGGATGACGCGGGAGGGGTCATGGCGTGGGTCGGTCATGGGGCATGGTCCGGACTGCAGGCGATCCCGGGATTATCGGCGGCTGCGGCCGATGGGGCGAGCGCGGGTGTCGATACTCGATACGTCGTGGGCTCCAGGCACCCGTAGCGGCCCATGGGCGCGAGCTCTTCCTGGTGCGCAGGGGTTCGAGGACAGGAGCAGGAGCTCGCGCCCATGGGACGCTCCTCCGGGGCAGCGCGCTGGTGCCCGGCGAAAAAAAGCCCGGCGATGCCGGGCTTCAGGGTCTTGTCGTGGCAGCAGGTCAGCGGATGCCGGGATGCAGGCTGCGCAGTGCGCTGCCGATATCCATGCTGCCGGTACTCTCGAGATCCTCGCGGGTGTAGGCCTGACCGTTGCCGATAGCGCACTTGCGGCCGGTGCCCTCAGCGCGGAGCGCACGCGAGCCGGTGTGTCGGAGGCAGTTGCGATCGGCGAAACGCTCCTTCGCCCTGGCCGATTCAGCGGCCTTGGCGGCTTCTGCTGCCTGGGCTTCGGTCATTTCAGGGGCAGCGGACTCGGGGGACGTTTCCGGCACCACGTTGATGACCTGCTGGGCGTGTGCCGCCGTGGCGAAGCCAAGGCATAAAATGAACAGGGCGATTTTCTTCATGGGAAGTCCTTTGGCTCTTGACCGTGCTTGGACCCTTCGGGGGTCTTCCATTTCCTACGCGCAAGGGCGCGATAAGGTTGCAGCAACGACGGCCGCCCGCCCCTCTAGCGCTAGCGACGACGTCCCTTCGTGTTGCCGTCGGCGTCCAGATCCTCTCGCACGTACACCTGGCCGGGGCCGCCGGAGCAGTGCCGGCCTTCATCGCGGTCGGCACGCCGAAGGCGCGAGCCAGTATTTCGCAGGCAGTTGTCCCGCTGGGCCGAAGGCGCCGTGACGTGGGAAACATCGAACTGGTAGGTCACCGGCAGATCACCGTCCTTCCTGTCCGCCAGTCGCGACTTGCGCACCGGCTTGCTGGCCTCCGGATCGGCCGGAAGATTGATCACTTCGATCCACGGCTGGGTCGTCTGTTCCCCGGCCTGCTGGATGCTGGCCCGGGCGTCGAATGCCACCGAGGCCGTCACTGCGGCAGCCACGAATGTCGCGATGAGAATCCTGTTCATGCTGCCACTCCTGTCGGATCGAGTGTTGTTTCTACCAGCCTGTACCGCTCGTGGCAAACCAACGGGCGAACGCGTTGCGAAGGCCCGTACCGCATCCGGGCCGTGTCTGCACGCTGCCAGGTCGGGCACGCGAGCTGTCCTTCGCGCGGTCGCTGGTGCGGGCTGCCCGGCGTGCCCCGGGACGGG
>JBDNHW010000020.1:0-11593 GCA_041688625.1 Pseudoxanthomonas sp. | reverse complement strand
CCCCGCCTTCGGCAGGCTCACCGCCGGCCGGTACGATGCCGGTGGAAGTCGAACCCGCCAGCCACCCGCAGGGCGAGACGCCGGCCTGGTGGTATCGCAGCGGCGCCGCGCGCGCGGCCGGCAACGGCGCGATGGCGGGCCGGGCGAAGAACGTGATCCTGTTCCTCGGCGACGGCATGAGCCTCACCACCGTTTCTGCCGCACGCATCCTCGAGGGCCAGCGCAGGGGCCAGCCGGGCGAGGAAAACCAGCTGTCATGGGAGGATTTCCCGCACACCGCGCTGGCCAAGACCTACAACACCGACTCGCAGACCCCGGATTCGGCCGGCACCATGACCGCGATCATGGCCGGGGTGAAATCGCACAAGGGCGCGATCGGTGTCGCATCGGGAAACCGCTACGACTGCGCCACCGCCCTAGGCCAGCCGCTATTGAACTGGCTGCAGCTGGCCGACAGCGCCGGCCTCGCCACCGGGATCGTCAGCACTGCGCGGCTCACCCACGCCACGCCTGCGGCGACCTACGCCAACTCGCCCGACCGCGCCTGGGAGAACGATAGCGATCTGCCGGCGGCCGCAACCGCTGCAGGCTGCAGGGACATTGCGCAACAGCTGCTGACCACGGCCCGCTTCGGGCGCGGGCCCGTGGTCGCCCTGGGCGGCGGCCGCAGCGAGTTCATGCCCGCACACCAGCGCGACCCCGAACACGGTGACAAGGCGGGCAAGCGCCTGGACGGACGCAACCTGGTGTCGGAGTGGCAGCGCCGGCACCCGCGCGGCGTGTATGCATGGAACAGTGGCCAGCTTCGCGCTGCCGCCGACGCGCCCGCATTGCTGGGGCTGTTCGAATACGACCACATGCAGTACGAACACGAACGCGACACCGGCGCCCGAGGCGAACCCGACCTGGCCGAACTCACCCGCACCGCGATCGCGGCCCTGGCACGCGAGCCGGCCGGCTACGTCCTGATGGTCGAAAGCGCTCGCATCGACCATGCCCACCACGATGGCAATGCCTTCAGGGCGCTGGATGAAACGATCGCGTTTTCCGATGCCGTACGTGCCGCCGTGGAGGCAACCTCGGCCGATGACACGCTCATCATCGTTACCGCCGACCACTCCCACACGCTGAGCTTTGCGGGGTATCCGGCGCGCGGCAACCCGATCCTGGGCAAGGTGCGGGCTTCACGCGGCGAAGACAGTGAGGCCGGCGTCGCAGCCGCCCTCGCGCTGGACCTGACCGGCAAGCCCTACACCACGCTCGGCTACGCCAACGGCCCGGGCAACACGGGCCAGAGCAACCTTCAGCCGGCGGGTCCGAAGCAATTCCTGCACAAGCCGGCCACTTACGCGCCGGCGCATGGCCGGCCCGACCTCTCGCAAATCGACACCGCCGATCCCGACTACCTGCAGGAAGCCCTGGTGCCGCTGAAGGACGAATCGCACGGCGGCGACGACGTGGGTATCTGGGCGACGGGACCGGGCAGCGACGCGGTGCGCGGCACCCTCGAGCAGCACGTGCTCTACCACCTCATCGTGCAGGCAACGCCAGCACTGCGCGAGCGGCTGTGCGCCGAAGACACCTGCAATGCCGAGGGCGTGCCGGTGCACCTGCCGGCGCCGCAGGCGTTCGAAAAATAGACGCCCGCGAACAGCCTCGCGCGCATCGCGCAGTCGGCGGACTGCTCCGACGCAATTCCTGCTCGGCTCAGAACGGCTTGGCCAGCACCAGCCAGATGACGCCGACCAGCAACACCACCGGCAGCTCGTTGAACCAGCGCAGCTTGCCGGACGAGGGCAAGGACTTGCCTGCCGCCGCGCTCTTGAGCCAGCGCCCGGCCAAGATGAAGTGGGCCAGCAGCAGGACCACCAACAGCAGCTTCACGTGCAGCCAGCCGCCCTGGATGCGGAAGCCCATCCACAGCCACAGGCCGGACACCACCGCGATGCCGAACATGGCGTGCCCGAACCGGTACAGCTTGGTCCCCATCAGCTGCAGCCGCGCCTGCACATCGACCTGCCCCACCGTCTCGGTCAGGTTGACCAGGATGCGCGGCAGGTAGAACACGCTGGCCATCCAGGCGATCACGAACAGCAGGTGGGCGGTCTTGACCCACGTATAGAGGATGGCCTGGTCCATGCGGTTCTCGTGTTCGAAGCGGGACGACAGGATAACCTTTGCCGCTCTGCCTCCGCGGCCAACGCGCCGACAGTGCAGGCAAAGTCTTTTCATAGGCACCGCCAATGACCAAGCAATACGACCAAGGCTATTTCCAGCGCTGGTACCGCGGCGGCGACATCGGTGGGCCGCGCCGGCTCGCGCGCAAGGTCGCATTGGCCGTAGCGTGTGCGGAGTACTACCTGGAGCGCCCGATCCGCAGCGTGCTCGACATCGGTTGTGGCGAAGGTGCATGGCGCGCGCCGTTGCTCAAGCTGCGCCCGCAAGTCCGCTATCTCGGCTTCGACAGCAGCGAGTTCGCAATCCGCCGTCATGGCCCACGACGCAACCTGCACTTGGCGCGCTTCGGCGACTTCGCGCAGCTGCGCCCCTGCGCCCCGGTTGACCTGCTGATCTGCTCGGACGTGCTGCACTACCTGCCCACGCGTGAACTCCAGCGCGGGCTGCCGGGGCTGGCCGAGCTCTGCGGAGGCATTGCGTTCCTGGAGCTGTTCACCGTGGAGGACGAATTCGAAGGCGACCACGAGGGCTTCATGCCCCGCAAGGCGCGCTGGTACCGGGAACGTTTCGAGGCCGAGGGGCTGACCGCCGTGGGCTCGCACTGCTGGCTCCCGCCGGTGCTCCAGGGCCAGAGCGCCTCGCTCGAACGCGCCAATTAAGGATCGAATCGCTCCATTGGAGTATGCTGCGGCGCAGCAATAACATCCGTTACCCAGGCAAACGCATTCGATGAATCTATATCAATGGCACGAACTCAACCGGACCTGGATGGCGCCGTGGATCCACCTGGCGGAGGCCAACGCGAAGATCTTCGCCGATCCCAACAGCTGGCTCTCCACGCTCACCGGGGCGGATCGGATCTCCGCCGGAAACGAACTACTGCATCGCCTGGGCAAGGATTACGAGAAACCGCCCTGGGATATCCACCAGATCGAGGTCAACGGTAACGCCGTGCCGGTGGTCGAACAGGAAATCCTGGCCACGCCGTTCTGCCGCCTCCTGCGCTTCAAGCGCTACACCGACGACGCCATTTCCATCAAGGCGATGAAGGACGAGCCCACCGTGCTGGTGGTGGCACCGCTGTCGGGCCACCACGCCACCCTGCTCCGCGATACGGTGCGCACCCTGCTGCAGGACCACAAGGTCTACGTCACCGAGTGGATCGATGCGCGCATGGTGCCGGTCGAAGCCGGCGCGTTCGGACTGGATGACTACGTCCAGGTGGTCGAGGATTTCATCCGCCACATCGGTGCGGCCAACCTGCACGTGATCAGCGTCTGCCAGCCCACCGTGCCGGTGCTGGCCGCAGTCTCGCTGATGGCTTCGCGGGGTGAAGCCACGCCGCGTTCGCTGGTGATGATGGGCGGGCCCATCGACGCGCGCAGCAGTCCGACCAAGGTCAACGACCTGGCTACCGGCAAACCGCTGTCGTGGTTCCAGAACAACGCGATACACACCGTGCCCTCGCCGTATCCGGGCGAAGGACGTCGTGTGTATCCGGGCTTCCTGCAGCATGCGGGTTTCATCGCGATGAACCCCAGTCGCCACTTCACCTCGCACTACGATTTCTATTCGGACCTGGTCAAGGGCGACCTGGAGGATGCGGAATCGCATCGCAAGTTCTACGACGAGTACAACGCGGTGCTGGACATGCCCGCCGAGTACTACCTGGACACGATCCAGACCGTTTTCCAGGAGTTCGCATTGCCGCGTGGCTTGTGGAAGATCAAGGGTGAACTGGTCAAGCCCGCGGACATCAAGAAGACCGCGCTGCTCAGCATCGAGGGCGAACTGGACGACATTTCAGGCGTCGGCCAGACCGCTGCGGCCCACGACCTGTGCACCGGGATCCCCAAGGCCAAACACCAGCACATCACCGTCAAGGGCGCCGGGCACTACGGCATCTTCAGCGGTCGCCGCTGGCGCCAGGTGGTGTATCCGCAGGTCAGGGATTTCATCGCCAAGTACGAATGAAGCAGGCTCGGCGCGAAGTGCACCGCGCCCAGGGGGCGCTCCTACGCATCGCGCCGGAAATGATTCGCTGCGGTGGCATCTCGCCAAAGGCATCGCGCCCAGGGGGCGCTCCTACACATCGCGCCGGAATTGATTCGCTGCGGTGGCATCTCGCCAAAGGCATCGCGCCCAGGGGGCGCTCCTACACATCGCGCCGGAATTGATGCGCTGCGGTGGCATCTCGCCAAAGGCATCGCGCCCAGGGCGCGCTCCTACGCATCGCGACGCAGAGATGCGGACCGCTGCTGCCGTTGTAGGAGCGCCCCATGGGCGCGATGCTCTTCCCTCACACCACCGCGTTGCGCACCAGCAGGTGCTTGGCCAGGGTGCCGTGCACCCTGCCCACCGCGCGCGCCAGGTGCAGGGTGGCGAACAGCAGGATCACGCCCACGAACGGAGTCAGCACCACCAGCCACCGCGCGGTCTCCAGCAGGTTCTCACCGTCATACCAGAAGCTGAACACCTGGCTGTGCAGCAGACTCAACGGCGACAGGATCAAGCTGATCGCCACCGACAGGCCGGTCACCGCTACCGTGAAATAGGCAATGCCCAGCGGCAGCATCAGCACGAAGTACAGCATCGCCGTCCAGGTGCGGCCGTCGGTGATCATGTCGCCGATGCGCTGCAGCCAGCCCTTGCCGCGCTGGGTATACAGCGGCCGCCGCGGCATGCGTTCGCCCAGCAGCACTTCCACGATCCGGCCCTCGACCAGCGACAGCACCCGGATCAGGCCCAGGAACAGCACCAGCAGCGGGATGCCGATGATCAGGATCAGCATGCCAAGCGACAGGCTCAGGCCGGTGGTGACCACGGTGAAGTAGACGATGCCCGTGGCCAGCGACAGCAGCATGTAGAACAGCGCGCCGTAAGTCCTGGGGTCGACGATCACGCCGAAGAACCGTCCGGCAACCGACGTCTGCTTGCGCACCGGCGGCGCCCGCAGCGCCCGGTTCACGGTCACTTCGGTATCGCGGTAGATCTCGGCAACTTCGTCAGGCGCGCCGTAGCTGCCAGCCACCGAGGCGATCACCTCGGCTTCGCTCTTTCCCTGCTGCTCGGCAAGCTCGGAGCGCAGGTATTCCTCGGCGTCGTAGAGCGCGTCCTGGATCATCGCCGGGTCGGCGCCGCGCAGCGCACCGCGCAGCTGTTCCAGGTATTCGGGAATGGTGGTCGGCAGTGCATTGGTAGTCATTCGAGTATCCCCAGCAGGACGGAGTCAACGGAATCGCGGGTGGCGCGCCAGGCGCCGATCCATTCGACGAGGGTGCTGCGACCGACGTCGGTGATGCGGTAGTAGCGCCGCGGCGGTCCGGTCGTCGACGGCTCCACCGAACTCTCCAGCAGCCCCCCGGCCTCCAGGTTGCGCAGCACCGGATACAGGGCGCTCTGCTTGCCGCTCAGCACGCCCTGGCCCACCTGCTCCAGCTGTTTGGCGATGAGGTAGCCGTACATGGGCTCGCCACTCTTGGCCAGCACCGCCAGCAGCGCCAGCGCCACGGTGCCGGTGCTCAGTTCCTTCTGGAATTTCTTGAGCTGGAGGTCGCGCTCGGTCATGGCGCTTCACCGTGTAGCTAGGTTGAAGTGAATGCTAGTGTTGAGTCAGCTATAGCGAATGTGCCATTAGTCACTGCACCCGTAGATGCCCCGCCCTTGCCTCCCGCCCGCTGTGAAGCCGTCGCTACAATCTGGGTCTCCCGGTCATCTGGTGAACCCATGCGTCTTCGCCCTGCACTGCTCCTCGCCCTGGCCGCCATCGGCGTTTCGGCCTTGGCCGAAGAACCCGCAAAGCCGCTGACCACCCAGCAGATCCTCGACGCATCGCCCGACGCGCACTGGCGATCCCTGGACCCCGAAAACACCCTGTACCTGGAGCTGGAATCGGGCCGGGTCGTCATCGAGCTGGCGCCGCAGTTCGCGCCGCAGCACGTGGACAACATCCGCACCCTGGCCCGCGAAGGGTTCTGGGATGGACTGGGCATCTACCGTTCGCAGGACAACTTCGTGGTCCAGTTCGGCGACCCGGCCGCGGGCGAGGACAGCGCCAAGTCGCAGGGCTCGGCGAAGAAACAGCTACCGGCGGAGTTCTCGCGCAAATCCGGGGGACTGGCGTTCAACGCGATTCCAGACGTCGACGGCTGGGCGCCGGAAGTCGGATTCGCCGAAGGCTTCCCTGCGGCACGGAATCCCCGGACCGGGCAAGCCTGGCTCACCCACTGCTACGGCACGCTCGGCGCCGGTCGCGACATGGCCGCCGACAGCAGCAACGGCAGCGAGCTCTACGTCGTCACCGGACAGTCGCCGCGGCAGCTGGACCTCAACATCACCACCGTCGGCCGGGTGGTCAAGGGCATGCAGCTGCTGAGCGTCATCCCGCGCGGCCCCGAACCGATGGGTTTCTACGAAGATGCCTCGCGGCGCACGCCGATCAAGTCCATCCGCCTGGCCAGCGCAGTGCCCGAAGCCGAACGCATGCCGCTGCAGCTGCTGCGCACCGATTCCCGAAGCTTCGTCGACGCCACCGAATCGCGCCGCAACCGCCGCGACGGCTGGTACCTGCGCCCGGCCGGACACATCGACGTCTGCAACGTGCCGCTGCCGGTGCGCACGCCGCCCGCCACGTAA
The DNA here is from genome assembly GCA_041688625.1 of Pseudoxanthomonas sp. Taxonomy (GTDB): domain Bacteria; phylum Pseudomonadota; class Gammaproteobacteria; order Xanthomonadales; family Xanthomonadaceae; genus Pseudoxanthomonas_A. The sequence continues at coordinate 4,780 of JBDNHW010000020.1, read as the reverse complement.
GCGCCTCACGCACAGATATGCCCGGCGCGGCCCGCGTCTATGCTGTCCTCCAAATCACCCGCACCTCACTGGAATTCCTCATGCGCCACAGCCTGCTTGCAATCGCCCTGATCACCTCGCTCGTCGCCTGCGAAAGTTCGCAGGCGCCGGCCGCGCCGGCCGGCGTCGATGCACCTGCTACCACGGTGCCGGATACGGCCGAGGCGGACGCACGCTTTGCCGACCTGTCGAAGCGCGCGCTCGATGGCTGGCTGCGGCTTTCGCCGGTCAGCGCCACGCAGATCGGCGACCACCGCTACGACAGCGAGATCGACGACATGAGCGCAGCGGGCCACGCGGCGACCTTAGAGTTCGGCAAGAAAATCCTCGCCGAGCTGGAGGCAATGGATGCCTCGTCCCTGTCCCGGGACAACCAGGTCGACGCGGCCGTACTGCGCAACCAGCTGCGCTACGACATCTGGGGCAGCGAGACGCTGCAGTCCTGGGCCTGGGACCCGCAGCTCTACAGCGGGCTGGCCGGCAGCGCCATCTACGGCTTGATGGCGCGCGAGTTCGCGCCGTTGCCCGATCGCCTGCGCTCGGCCACCGCGCGCATGGAAAAGGTGCCGGCCCTGCTGGCGCAGGCACGCGAGAACTTGGACCCGGCACGGGTACCCAGGGTCCATGCCGAGACCGTGGCAAAGCAGAACAGCGGCATCCTCAGCATCGTCGACATGTTCATCACCCCCAAGCTGGGTGAGCTGTCCCAAGCCGACCGCGCACGCGCGGAGGCGGCTACGGTTACCTTGAAAGAAGCGGTGGCCGAACACCAGAAGTGGCTGGACGGCACCCTGGTCCCCAACGCCAAGGGCGACTTCCGCGTGGGCCAGGCGATCTACGACCAGAAGCTGCAGTTCGCGCTGCTCTCGTCGCTGTCCCGTGCGGAGATCAAGCAGCGCGCCGAAGTGGAAGTCGAGCGCGTGCGCGCGGAGATGTACGGCATCGCGCAGGCGGTGTTGAAGGACAAGCCGGGAGCGCCCTCGCTTGGAGCCAATCCAACGCCGGAGCAGCAGCAGGCGGCGATCGAGGCGGCGCTGGAGCTCGCTTACGAAGACAAACCCGCGCGCGACAAGGTCGTGGAAGCGGCCGAAACCGCGCTTGTCAGCGCCACGGATTTCGTGCGTCAGAAGAACCTCTTCACCCTGCCCGACTCCCAGGTCAAGATCATCCTGATGCCAGAGTTCCAGCGCGGCGTGGCCGTGGCCTACGCCGATTCCCCAGGGCCGCTGGACAAGGGGCTGGAGACGTTCTACGCGGTGTCACCGATACCCGACGACTGGACCGACGCGCAGACCGAATCGTTCCTGCGCGAGTACAACACGCGCATGATCCACCTGCTCAGCATCCACGAAGGCGTCCCGGGCCACTATCTGGAAGGCTGGCATTCGGCCAAGCATCCTTCGGTGCTGCGCGGCGTATTGCGCTCGGGCATGTTCGCCGAGGGTTGGGCGGTGTACACCGAGAAAGTAATGACCGATGCCGGCTACATGGACAACGACCCGCTGTTCCGCCTGATGCATCTGAAGTTCTACCTGCGCGCGGTGGCCAACGCCATCCTCGACCAGGGCGTGCACGTGGACAACTGGACGCGCGAGCAGGCCATGGACCTGATGGTGCGCCAGACCTTCCAGCAGGAGCGTGAAGCGGCCGGCAAGTGGACCCGCGTGCAGATCACCTCAGCGCAGCTGCCCACCTACTTCGTCGGCGTGCAGGAGCACTTCGATACACGCCGCGCCGCGGAGGCCAAGCTGGGCGACGCATTCGACCTCAAGGCCTACCACGACAAGGTGCTGTCCTACGGCGCGCCGCCGGTGCGCTTCGCTCGTCAGCTGATGCTGGACCAGCCGATCGAGTGAATCGGGGAGACAGTGATGCCCGACAGCGCGGTCCGCTTGCCGGATGCGGGCTTGGCGATCGCAGTGCTGGCCATCGTGCTTGGACACAGCCGGCTGGTCCGGGCGCGCAAAGCCCAGTCCGGTGACCGCGCTGCAGGTGGCGGCGGCGCATGGACTTGCGCGGACCAGGACCGTCGCGAAATCGATGCCAAAGCCGGTGACGGTGGTCGCACGGCTATCGGGATCAATCTGGACGCGTTTGCTTCAGGCTGATGGCGGGCAGGTCATTGATCCAACCGGGGCCATCGGCATTGACGCCACTACGAAGCCAGGAACAGACTCCGCGTCTGGCAGCCCTTCTGGCGGTCTGATGGACAGTTGGGCGCATGGGGACCATGAGCAATCTATTCCGTGTCATTTCGGCCGAGGACTTGCGACGTTCGAAGGTTTCGGGGCTGGTCCCTAGGTGCCCGCCCGACAACCGCAGTGATTGCACGCCGCGGCATCGGCCACGCTGTCGCCATCGCGCAGGCGCTGCGCAGCCTGCTGCATCCGCTGCTCGCGCACGTGGCCGTACACCGTGGTCCCGTACGCGCGCTTGAAATCGCGCTTGAGGCTGAACTCGTTGGTGCCGGCGATACGCGCCAGCTCAACCAGGCCGGGCGGGTCGTCGAGATGCGCCTCGAGGTGCTCGTGTACTTGGTGCATGCGTCGTCGATCGCGAGGCATCAGCGTCTGCGCAGGTGTGGGTACGCGCTCGTCGAAGAATTGGGACGCCAGCAGCGCCAGCGCGGCCGACTCCACCTGCAGGCGATGCAGCGCGCCGAGGTGGCTGCTGTCGAAGAGTCCGTCGACGAGGTCGACCATCGGCGGCGCGAGCGGCACCCCGCGCCGCATGCGCAGTTCGCCGGGCCCGTAAAGCGCAGCGCGGGCCGCCTGTCGGCCCAGCGCCGAGCCGTCCAGAACCGCTGCCGCCACAGCTGGGGAGAAACGGATCGAAAGTGTGCGCATCCCGCTGGCGGGCACCCGCACCATGGATGCGCTGCCGCGCGCCGCCTCGACGATCCAGCAGTCGCCGGCACGCGTACGCACCGCATCTGCCCAGGTTTCGAACGCGTTGCCGCCCTACAGGTGAAACCCGACGCCGAAGACGTCGGCCTCCTCGGTGTGCCCGACGCACCATTCGCGCGCCGGGACCAGGTGGCTCAGCATGAGCCTCGAAGCCTGGCCGAATCGACAGGGTGCGAACCTGCCCTGGCAGGACATCCGCCGCGGCATCGCTGCGCGGCCAGCCGATGCGGTCTGCCGAAGCGAATGGAGCAGTGGTTGTCAAAGGGCTATTGGTCAATTGGCATGTGCCTTGATGGCAGGCCGCTACGCCAAGCCCAGAGCGGCTTCGGCGAGGATCACGCCGTACATGGCCACCACGCCCAGCACCACACCCGCGACCTGCGCGGCGCTGGCGCGCGGCGCTTCGCCTTGGTGCAGCGCTGGCAGGAAATCGGAAGCCGCGATGTAGATGAAGCCGCCCGCGGCGATCGGCAGCAGGTATACCAGCGCCTGCTCGGCCACCTGACCAATGAGCAGGGTCACGATCACGCCGGGGATCACTGCCAGCGCGCACATGAAGTTCAGCTGCACCGCGCGTTTGGGCGTATAGCCACCGCACAGCAGCGCACCGGTGTCGCCAAGCTCCTGCGGGATTTCGTGCATCACGATCGCGGCCGTGGTGGCCCAGCCCAGCACCGGATCGGCGGCGAAGCTGCCGGCGATAAGGATGCCGTCGACGAAGTTGTGGACCGCATCGCCGACCAGGTTCATCCGGGCCATCGGCTGCACCGGGTCGACGCTGACCGGGGTAAACACGTCGTGCCGGTGCTGCCAGCGCACGCCTTTTTCGATGGCGAAGAACAGCACGAACCCGCCAAGCGCATACAGCCCCACTGTGGTGGCCGAGCCCAGGCGCTCGTTCGCTTCGGGGATCAGGTGCAGGAAAGCGTCGCCCAGCAGCACGCCGACAGCCAGCGCCACCAGCAGTGGCACGACCGTCCGCAGCACGGCCTCGCGCACCCACAGGACCGCGGCGCCAGTCAGCGACACCAGCGCGATCAACATCCCGGCCGCCAGCGCGCTGCTCCAGGTGACCCAGGCTTCGGTCGCGCTCATGGCAAGGCTGGCTGCGGCTGGATGATGGCGAGCGTGCCGTCCTCGCCGCCCAGTGCGAGCAGGCTGTCATCGGGCGACCACGCAATGGCGGTCGGCAGCGACGCAAGCTGGTAGCGCGCCACCGGCAGCTCGCTGCGGCCGGGTTGCCACAGCAGCAGCGTGCCGTCGCGCGCGATGGAGGCCAGCATAGGGCCCTTGCGCTGCCAGCACAGCCCCACGATCCGCTCGCGGTGATAGTGCAGCGAGCGCGGCGGCTTGCCTTCGGGCCCGACCTTGAAGTCCCACAGCACCACCTCGTTGCCGCCCCCGGTAGCGAGCCAGCGACCACTGGCGTTCCAGGCGATCTCACGCACCTTGGTGGCGTAACCGCTCATGGCCGCGTGCTGGCCCTTGGGCAGTCGCCAGAACTGCACGCTGGCGTCCTGCCCACCGGCGGCGATCACGCTCGCGTCAGGCCGCCAGGCCACGCTGATGCAAGCGCCGGTCCACGCAAGCTTGCGCGTGGTGAACGGCGCGAACGGCGTCAGCAGCTGCAGGCCGCCGTAGCTGGCGGCGGCCAACTGTCGGCCATTGGAGGAAAACGCCAGCGCCTCGACCGTGGCCGGTAGCGGAGCAAACTGGTGCATCACGTCCATGGTGCGCGCATCGTGGATCGACACATGCCGACCTGCCGACGCCGCGATCCGACTGCCGTCGACGCTGCAAGCGACTTGGCCAACCCACGCCTGCGCCAGCACGAT
>JBDNHW010000128.1:0-3354 GCA_041688625.1 Pseudoxanthomonas sp. | reverse complement strand
CTGGTCGCCGGTGGCGTCGGCGAAGCGCTGGATACGCGCCTGGTCGATGGTCAGCCAGTCGCTGCAAGCCACCTCGCGCCCCACCCACGCCGAAAGCGCATCGATGCTCTCGACTGCTGTCATGGTCGGCGCATCACTCACGCAGCGCGGCCTCAAGCTGCTGGCGCAATTCCGGACGCGCAGCGAACGGATCGGTCGGGTTGCGCTGGGCCATGATGTCCTGCGCGCTTTGCAGCACCGCATCGAGGGCGTGTGGGTGCGACACGATGTAGAACTGGTCCTTGGCAATCGCCTCGAAGGTGATTTCGGCAATGTGCTCGGCGGTGAGCTTGCCCGAGGTCACCGCCTTGCTCATCATCACGTGGGCGATCTTCTGCGATTGTGTGGGCGGCGCATCGTTGGCAAGGTCCGTCGGGCGGTTGCGATGCGACAGATGGATCCCGGTGGGCACGAAATACGGACATACAACCGCGCAATGCACCTGGTCGGTCACCAGCGACAGGTCGTGGAACAGGGTTTCGGACAGCGACACCACCGCATGCTTGGACACGTTGTAGGCGCCGGCGTTGGGCTGGTTGATCAACCCGGCCATGGACGCGGTGTTGACGATCTGCGCGCGATAGGCGGGATCGGCCTTCGCAGCCTTCAGCATCAGCGGAGTGAATGCGCGGACACCGTGGATCACGCCCCACAGGTTCACCCCCAGCGACCACTGCCAGTCCTGGACGGTGTTTTCCCAGATCAGCCCGGCCGCGCCGATGCCGGCGTTGTTGAACAGCAGGTGCACTGCGCCGAACGTCTCCATCGTGGCGTCAGCAAGCGCGTCGATCTGCGCACCGTCCGACACATCGACCCTGCGCGACAGCACCTGCGCACCGCCCGCCTCCAGCTCTGCCGTGGTCTCGGCCAGCACGTCCTCCTGGATATCCGCCAGCACCAGCTTCATGCCCAGCTTCGCCCCGCGCCGCGCAAACTCTCTGCCGAAGCCCGAACCCGCACCGGTGATGACTGCGACCTTGCCCTTCAACTCGTCCATCTTGCCCTCCCAGGCGTTTGGTTTCAGACCGCGCTGTAGCCGCCGTCCACGGCCAGTGTCTGGCCGGTGATGTGCTTGCCCGCGTCCGACGCAAACAGCAGCGTGGCGCCCTTCAGATCTTCGTCGTCACCCAGCCGCTGCAGCGGCGAGTTTCCGATCAGCGTCTCCTCGCCCAGCGTCTTGATCAGCACGTTGGACATCTTCGAAGGAAAGAAGCCGGGCGCCAGCGCATTCACGGTGATGCCGTACTTGCCCCACTCGCCTGCCAAGGCGCGGGTGAAGTTAACCAGCGCACCCTTGCTGGAGTTATACGCAATGGTCTGCATGGCGCCTGGCGGATTGCCACGCAGGCCTGCTATCGAAGCGATGTTGAGGATGCGCCCGTACTTGCGCGGGATCATCGAATGCTTGCCGATCCGCTGGGTCAGCAGGAACAGTCCGCGGATGTTGAGGTTGAACACCTTGTCCCAGGCCTCGGCCGGATAGTCCTCGGCCGGGGCGCCCCAGCTGGCGCCGGCGTTGTTGATGAGAATGTCGACGTGCCCGAGCTTGTCGATCGCGGCATCAGCCAGCGCGGCGATATCGGCGTCCTTGGCCGCATCGCCTGCAACGAAGTGCGCTTGAATGCCCAGGCCCTGCAGGTGGGCCTGTGCCTGCTGCAGTTCATCGGCCTTGCGCGCGGAGAGCAGGACCGTCGCCCCCTGGCTGCCGAGCGCTTCGGCCATCTGCAGCCCGAGCCCGCGCGAGCCCCCGGTGATCAGGGCGGTCTTGCCGGTCAGGTCGAAGAGGTTCTTGTCAGCCATTGGAGATGCCTTGGTTACGAGTAAGAGTTGGATAGTCGAAGAAACGTCCGAGGCTGGCCCCCTTGATACATGCAAAGGCGGCTCTACCTGTAGGAGCGCCCCATGGGCGCGAGCTCTTCGGGCCGCGATGGGAAAGCTCGCGCCCATGGGGCGCTCCGACGGCATGTTGTGTGCGCCGTGATTGCATCAGAACCATGCGTCCTGCATGTCCAGAGTGGTGCGATCCAGGCTTGCGAGCAGGTCGAGCTGCGAATCCACTTTTGGTAGTTCCCAGCGCAAGAAGTAGCCCGCAGCGCTGCGCTTGCCCTGGTAGAAGTCGCCGACCTTGCCCTCGGCCGCGACCAGCTGTTCCAGCCAGATCCACGCGATGCAAATGTGGCCGAAGGCCTCGAGATAGACACTGGCATTGGCGAGTGTGACCTGCGGGTCACCTGCGGACCATAACTTCACCGTGACTTCCGCCAGCCGCTGCATGCGCGCTTGAAGGGCGTCGGCGTACTCCGCCAGCGCCGGCACTTTCCGCGCATTTGCGATGGCACCGGCGACCCGGTCGGCAAACAGCTTGAACGCTGCTCCGTCCTGCATCACCACCTTGCGCCCGAGCAGGTCCAGGCCCTGGATGCCGTGGGTGCCTTCGTGGATCGGATTCAGGCGGTTGTCGCGGTAGAACTGCTCGACCTTGTACTCGCGCGTGTAGCCGTAGCCGCCGTGCACCTGGATGGCCAGGTCGTTGGCGGCCAGGCACCACTGGGAAGGCCAACTCTTGGCAATCGGAGTGAGGATGTCGAGCAGCAAGGTCAGGCGCGCGCGATCGGCAGGATCGGTGGCGACCGTAGCCTCGTCGACGATGCGGGCGCAATACAGGTTGAACGCCAGCCCGCCTTCGACATAGGACTTCTGCGCCAGCAGCATGCGCCTGACGTCGGCATGGCCGATGATCTTCGCCTGTGGGCTGGCGGGGTCCTTGCCGGCCGCGCCGATGGCTCGCCCTTGCGGGCGCTGCCGCGCGTAGTCAAGCGCGTGCAGGTAGCCTGTGTAGCCCAGCGCCACCGCGCCCAGGCCGACGCCGATGCGCGCCTCGTTCATCATGTGGAACATGTACGCCAGGCCCTGGTGCGCCTCGCCCACCAGATAGCCGATCGCGCCCGCCCTGCCCTCGGGCCTGTACTGCGTGCCTTCGCCGAAGTTGAGCAGGCAGTTGACCGTGCCGCGGTAGCCCATCTTGTGGTTCACACCGGCCAGCTGCACGTCGTTGCGCTCGCCCAGGCTGCCATCCTCGTTGACCAGGAACCTGGGCACCAGCAGCAGCGAGATGCCTTTCACACCGGGGATCAACTTTCCATCCGGTCCCGGGATCTTGCACAGCACCAGGTGCACGATGTTCTCGGACAGCTCGTGGTCGCCACCGGAAATCCACATCTTGTTGCCGGTCACGCGGTAGCGCGGTCCGAATGGCGAATCGCATTCGAAATCCGCGCGCGTATTGATGTCCGAAAGCGACGATCCGGCCTGCGG
>JBDNHW010000127.1:0-13889 GCA_041688625.1 Pseudoxanthomonas sp. | reverse complement strand
TCGGCCGGGAGGCTGAAGCTCATGCGGCGCTCGAGTGTGCCCACTGATTCGACGGAAACTTGCATTCTCATTGACTCCTGCAGCCGCGGTCGGAGCCTCGGCATGGTGGTGGTGATGGGGCGGGCGGGTGTCACCCGGGTTAGGGCGGCGCCGCGCAACGCGCTAGTTTCGCCGATTACGCCGCTGCCTGCCAGCGAAACGGCTCATCCAGGCGCGCTGGACGCTGCCGCCGGGCGGCTGTTCCCGGCGTGGCAGCCTGCACTCCGGACAACGCCACGCGTCCGGGGCCAGCACCGGATAACCGACCCGGCACCTGGTGCGAAAGGGGGGACTCGAACCCCCACGCCTTGCGGCACTGGCACCTAAAGCCAGGGCGTCTACCAATTCCGCCACTTTCGCTGATTCCGTATCTGGTTCCAGCCACGCCCCCAGCCTTCGCGGGGTGGCCAAACGAACAACGCCCGGGGTTACCGGGCGCCTTGGACATGGTGGGCTGTGAAGGATTCGAACCTTCGACCTATTGATTAAGAGTCAACTGCTCTACCAACTGAGCTAACAGCCCGTAACGCTGAACATTGTAACAAGGCGCAGACCCGGCCGGAAGCCGCGAAATGGCCGGAAATGGGGTGGAAGACGGGAATTGAACCCGCGACCCCCGGAATCACAATCCGGTGCTCTAACCAACTGAGCTACATCCACCATAGGGATAAAACGTACATCAACATCGTCCGGTGCGCGCCCGACAGGACTCGAACCTGTAACCGCCGGCTTAGAAGGCCGGTGCTCTATCCGGTTGAGCTACGGGCGCCCAGGCCGGAATTGTCGCACCCATCCGAGGGTGCGCACACCTGAAGTGGTCGGGGTAGAGGGATTCGAACCCCCGACCCTCTGGTCCCAAACCAGATGCGCTACCAGACTGCGCTATACCCCGACGAGGGTCCCGCGCCGGCAGAGCCTGCCAACAAGGCCAAGTATTGTCTGAACCTGCGGCGCTGGTGTCAAACAGGCACTGCACGGGGCAGCGGGCCGTAGTGCCGCACATGGGCTATCCTTTGCGCATCGATACACAACCCTGCAACCGGAGACCGGAACATGATGCGCAGCGGCAATCCTGCACTTAAAGACTCCACCTTCCTCGATCTGGGCAGCGGCGCCGTGGTGTCGCGCGACGCCGGGGCGATGAGCCTGAACGGGACCATCAACAAGACCGGCGTCCTGCTTCTGCTCACGGTGATGACGGCCGCCTTCGCCTGGAACCAGGTGCAGTTCGACGCCGACGGGCGTGCGGTCGGTGCCGGCCTGTACCTGTGGGGCGGGCTGATCGGCGGCTTCATCCTGGCCCTGATCACCATCTTCAAGAAGACCTGGGCACCCGTTACCGCGCCGCTGTACGCACTGGTGGAAGGCTTCTTCCTGGGCGCCATCTCGGCCACCTTCAATTACATGTACGAAGGCATCGTCATCCAGGCCGTGATGCTGACCTTCGGCACCCTGTTCGCGCTGCTGTTCGCCTACCGCAGCGGATTCATCAAGGTCACCGACAACTTCCGGCTGGGCGTGGTCGCGGCCACCGGCGGGATCATGCTGGTGTACCTAGCGTCCATCGTGATGAACAGGTTTGGCTCGGGCATCCCCTTCATCCATGAGTCCGGCCTGATCGGCATTGGCTTCAGCCTGTTCGTCATCGTCATCGCCTCGCTTAACCTGGTGCTGGATTTCGACTTCATCGAAACAGGCGTAGAACAGGGTGCCCCGAAGTACATGGAGTGGTACGGCGCGTTCGGCCTGATGGTCACGCTGGTGTGGCTGTACATCGAGTTCCTGCGCCTGCTGTCGAAGCTGAATTCGCGCTGAGGCCATCGCAGCCGGAACAACGGAAAAGGGCGCCGTCGGCGCCCTTTTCTTTGGCCACGAGGCCTCTATCAAAGCCGCTCGGTCAAAGCCGCTCGATCAAAGCCGCTCGATCAAAGCCGCCCGATCGAGGCCGCCCGATCAGAGGCGGGTCGCAATCGCCCTGGCGAAACCCATCGTCGTGCCCTCGCCTCCCAGGTCCGGTGTCAGCGAATCCCTGGCCTCCATGGTGGCCACGATCGCGTGGCGCAGGCGCTCGGCGTTGTCCGGCTGACCAATGTGATCGAGCATCTGCGCCGCACCCAGCAGTAGCGCGCACGGGTTGGCGATGCCACGGCCGGCGATGTCCGGCGCAGAACCATGCACCGCTTCGAAGATCGCCGCGTCGGCGCCGATGTTCGCGCCCGGGGCCAGGCCCAGCCCACCCACAAGGCCCGCACACAGGTCGGAGATGATGTCGCCGAACAGGTTGGTCGTGACGATGATGTCGAACTGCTCCGGATTCATCACCAGCTGCATGCAGGTGTTGTCCACGATCATCTCGTTGCAGTGGATTTCCGGATACTCGGCGGCGACTTCGCGGGCCACCTTCAGGAACAATCCCGAAGTCGACTTCAGGATATTGGCCTTGTGCACCACCGTGACCTTCTTGCGCCCGGTCCGGCGCGCGAGCTCGAAGGCGTAACGCACGATGCGCTCGGAGCCCTTGCGGGTCACCCTTTGCGTCAATGTTGCGATCTGCCCGTCCTCGGAAGTCATCTGGCCTTCGCCGATGTAGGCACCCTCGGTGTTCTCGCGCACCGTCACCAGATCGACGCCGGTGGGGAAACGCGACTTGGTGTTGGGAAACGACTTGGCCGGGCGCACGTTGGCGTACAGGTCGAAGCGCTTGCGCAGCTCGACGTTGATCGAGCTGAAGCCTTCGCCGACGGGCGTGGTCAGCGGGCTCTTCAGCGCGATCCGATTGCGCCGGATCGAGTCCATGGTCGCCTGCGGCAGCAGCTCGCCGTGCTTTTCCAGGGCCACGAGCCCGGCGTCGGCCTCCTCGTAGGCCAGCCCGACGTCCATGGCGTCGAGCACGTACAGGGCGGCGTCCATGATCTCCGGGCCGATGCCATCGCCACGGATCACGGTAATCGTCTGGGTCATTGCGCTGGGGTTCCGTACAGTGGCGTTCGCCAGCGCCAGGCCAGCGTGAACGCGGATTCGAAGCCGTCAATTATGCCCGACCCGGCCTTGCATCCCAAATGGTCCAGGGTAAGTGCGTCGCGCGCGGGCCGGACGGCGCGAGACGCCAGCAGCCCCGGCGCCTCACCAGAACAGGGCGCTCACGCGCCTGCGGCCTGGCCGCAATCGAGTGAAGGCTTCAGTGTTCGTGGCTTGCCGCGGCCACTGGCTCGCCTGCTTCCAGGCGGTCGAGGAAATCCACCGCCCGTCGCAGGTGGGGAATGACGATCGAGCCGCCAACCACCAGCCCGACGGAGAATGTCTCGAAGAATTCCTCACGGGTCACTCCGGCCTCGCGGCACTGGGCCACGTGATAGCTGATGCAGTCGTCGCAGCGCAGCACCATCGATGCCACCAGGCCGAGCAGCTCCTTGGTCTTGAGGTCCAGTGCGCCGGCCTGGTAGGTCTGCGTGTCAAGCGCGAAGAAGCGGCGCACGACCTGGTTGGGTTCGGCCAGGATGCGCTCGTTCATGCGCTTGCGGAAATCGGTGAACTCGGCCAGACGATCGGGACTGGTTTCCCCAGTGCTCATGCCGGGTCCGCCGCGCCATGGCCTGCCAGCAGCGGCTCCAGCTTGCCTTCCCGGTGCAGCGCCATCATGTCGTCGTACCCGCCGACGTGGGTGTCGCCAACGAAGATCTGGGGGACGCTGGTACGCCTGGCGAGCGCCATCATCTTCTCGCGCGCTGCAGGGTCGGTGTCGATGCGTACTTCCGACCACGTCTGTCCCTTGCTCTTGAGGAAGTTCTTCGCCGCCACGCAATACGGACAGATGGCGCTCGTGTACAGGGTGATTGGGGGCTGGTTGCTGTCGGTAGCGCTGTCGGTCACGTGAATTCCCAGGTCTGATGGTCCAGCCGATATGGTGCCACGCGGCGCAAGGGTCAATCCTGCCTGCACCGGCGCGCGGGTTAACCACGTGTTCACCCCTGCCGGCGCTGCAGCGGTCATCCTGCGTTCCTGCGTCACCATCTCTGGAGTGTCGATTGCGCCCTAGCCTGCTCGCCTTGGCCCTGACGGTCGCATTCGCGGCCCCGCTCGCGCCTGCGCAGGAGTCGTCGCTGCCGGACATCGGCTCGTCGGCCGGAGAATTGCTGACCCCGGCGCGCCAGGCCGAATACGGCGGGATGCTGCTGGGCCAGTTGCGCAACTACAACTACCTGCTCGAAGACCCGATCCTGGACGAATGGATGCAGGATCTGGGTGACCGTCTTGGCACCGACAGTGACCGCCCCCGGCAGCCCTTCACTTTCTTCCTGATGAAGGATCGGCAGATCAACGCCTTCGCCACCCTGGGTGGCTACATCGGCATGAACGCGGGCCTGATCCTCACCGCCGAGCGTGAGGACGAAGTGGCCGCAGTGCTGGCGCACGAGGTCGCGCACGTGACCCAGAACCACGTCCTGCGCGGGGTGGAGCGTGCGCAGCGCGACCAGATCCCGATCCTGCTGGCCATGCTGGGTGCGGTCGTGCTCGCTCAAGCCGCGGGTGGGACCTCCAGCGGCGAAGCCTCCCAGGCAGCGATCGCCAGCGCCATGGGCCTGATGCAGCAGCGCCAGATCGACTACACCAGATCCAACGAATCCGAAGCCGACCGGGTCGGCATCTATACCCTGGCGCGCGCCGGCTACGACGCCAACGCCATGGCCGGCTTCTTCGAACGAATGGAACAGGCCACCCGCGGCAACAAAGCCGGTGGTCGGGAGCGCACTCCGGATTACCTGCAAACCCACCCGGTGACCAGGACACGTATCAGCGAGGCGCGGCAGCGAGCCGAACAGATCGCTGGTGAGAAGAACATCAAGGTCACCACCCAGACACCCGGCGGCACGCTCACCGAAACCATTTCCCGCGACGGCGATTATTCCAGCGGCTCGCTCTCCGACAATCCCCTTTTGCCGGATTTCCTGAAGCTGCCCGGTGCACCGATGGCGAAGGGCAGCAATGGTCAATTCGAATGGGCCAGGGAGCGCCTGCGCGTCCTCAGCGCCGACAACGCCGCTGCCGCAGCCCGCGAGTACGAGCGCCTGCGTGAGAGCTCGCCCACCGGTCTTGCCGACGCGCAGAAGTACGGCCTGGCGCTGGCCCGCCTGCGTGGCAACGATGCCCGCGCCGCGCTGGCGATACTGCAACCGCTGCTGGCGGAGGAACCGGACAATCGCTGGCTGGCGCTGGCTGCCGCACAAGCCGAAGTGCGCAGCGGCCAGGTCGGCGAAGGGAACGAACGCTATGCATCGCTCCTGCAGCGCTCCCCGCGCAATCGCGCTGTGGTGCTCAGCTTTGCGCAGGCTCTGAATGAGCAGGGCGGGCTGGAGGCGGGACAACGGGCCCAGGGGATCCTGCGGCCATTGCTGGGAAGCGCGGCGAACGATCCGGTTTTCCAGCAAGCCTTCGGACGCGCCAGCGAACTGGCCGGCGACACGGTGCGCGCGGGAGAGGCTTATGCGGAGGCGGCCTACCTCAACGGCCGTGCCGAGCAGGCGCTGATCCAGCTGCAGAACCTCAAGCGCCGGGAAGACCTGGACTACTACGCACGCGCCCGGATCGACGCACGCATCGCCAGCCTGACACCCCAGGTGCTGGAGCTGCGGCGCCAGGGCATGCGCGATCCGGACGTGCAGCGACGCTGAGGCTCCAGCTGACATCGGCCTGTCACACGACGGCCCAGAGGCCGGACCGCGGCGGGAGCCCCCTGTCACTGGGCGGTCACAAAAGCGTCGTCTACTTGCATCCCATGGCCGACGGTGCCACGTTCAGCGCGCCAGGGAGCGACATGCAAAAGCATATTCTGATCGTCGATGACGAACCTGCAATCCGCGACATGGTCGCCTTTGCCCTGCGCAAGGGCGACTTCGAGCCGGTCCATGCGGGTGATGCCCGCGAGGCGCAGAACGCCATCGCCGACCGGATCCCGGACCTGATCCTGCTGGACTGGATGCTGCCCGGCACCAGCGGCCTGGAACTGGCCCGGCGCTGGCGCAAGGACGCCCTCACCCGCGATGTTCCGATCATCATGCTGACCGCACGCGGGGAGGAAAACGACCGCGTGGGCGGGCTCGAGGCCGGTGTCGACGATTACGTGGTCAAGCCGTTCTCGGCGCGCGAGCTGCTGGCGCGGATCCGCGCGGTGATGCGTCGTTCGCGCGAGGACGACGAGGACGGCAGTATCGCGATCGGGGCGCTGCGGATCGACGGCGCGGCCCACCGCGTGTTCGCCGGGGATGTCGCCGTGCCGATAGGTCCGACGGAATACCGCCTGCTGCATTTCTTCATGACCCATCCCGAGCGTGTCTACAGCCGGACCCAGCTCCTCGACCATGTATGGGGCGGCAGCGTCTACGTCGAGGAGCGGACCGTGGACGTCCACATCCGTCGGCTGCGCAAGACGCTCGAGCCGCATGCCGCGGATGACATGGTGCAGACCGTGCGCGGGTCCGGCTATCGTTTTTCTGCCTCGGTCTGACACCTGATCGAGTCCGCGGGCAGCACGCGCCGCGGCCGGCTTGCGGGCCTCCGCCACTCCGGCGTCTAAATCAACCAGTGCAGGTCTGACACAATCCCCCGATGCCCAAGTCCATCCGCTCCGCGTGGTTCAAGACCCTCGGCCAGCTGTTTGCGGCCCTCGTCGCGGCGGCGCTGCTGGGCGCGTGGGTCGGGTACCCGTGGCCTGTCGTCACCGCCACCGCGCTGGGAGTGGTCGCCTGGCATTACTGGCGACTGCGCAAGGTGCTGCTGCGCCTCACCGCGCGCCAGCGCGTGGAACCGGCGCGGGGCCTGGGCGTATGGAATGAGCTGGATCGCCTGCTGTTCCGCAGCCAGGCCGAGATGCGCAGCCGCAAGCGCCGCCTGCTCTCGATGTTGCGCGCCTACCGCGCCGCCGCCGCCGCCCTGCCCGATGCCGTGCTGGTAGTCGAACGCGACGGTCAGCGCGTGCAGTGGTTCAACAAGGCGGCCACATCGTTGCTGGGGCTGCACTACCCGGCCGACCTTGGCAGCGTGGTGGGCCAACGGCTGCAGCCGCTGCCGCTGGCCCATTGGCTGGCTGCGGGTCCCAACGCGGAGCCGATGCTGGATGCGGCATCTCCCGTCGACCCCAACGTGCGCTTGAACCTGCGGCTGGTCCCCTACTCGGACGAGTACTGGCTGCTGGTGGCGCGCGACGTCAGCAAGATGCTGCGCCTGGAGCAGATGCGTCGCGACTTCGTCGCCAACGTCTCGCACGAGCTGCGCACGCCGCTGACCGTGGTCCACGGCTACCTGGACATGCTCGATCCCGCCGACTTCCCCGAATGGGCGCCGATCCTGGCGGAAATGCAGAAGCAGTCGCAGCGCATGACCCAGCTCGTCGAGGATCTGCTGACCCTGTCGCGCCTGGAGGCCCAGGAGAGCCTGCAGGACGAAAGCGTGGCGATGGCACCGATGCTTTCCACGCTCAAGCGCGAGGCCGAAGCGGTCAGCCAGCATCGCCACACCGTCATCGTCCAGGACGAGGCGCGCGTGGACCTGTGGGGCTCGAACAAGGAGCTGCACAGCGCGTTTTCCAACCTGGTCATGAACGCCGTGCGCTACACGCCGGTGGGCGGCACGATCACGGTCACCTGGGCGTGCGACGACGACGGCGCGGTCCTCAGCGTGCGCGACACCGGCTACGGGATTCCGGAAGCGCACCTGCCGCGCATCACCGAACGCTTCTACCGGGTCTCGACCAGCCGCTCGCGCGAGAGCGGCGGTACCGGCCTGGGCCTGTCGATCGTCAAGCACGTGCTCAACCTGCACCAGGCGCGACTGGTGATCGAGAGTGAGGTGGGCAAGGGAAGCCTGTTCGCCATCTACTTCAGCGCCGGGCGCGTGCATCCACGGGATGGAGACCGTACCCTTCCAGCACCGAAGATCCAGACCGCCTGACCGATGAGCGCCGCCTTTCCCGCACTACCCGACATCGCCCCGCCGGCCGAGGGCGATCCGCTGCGGGACCCGGCGCTGTACCTGAATCGCGAACTTTCGCAGCTGGACTTCAATTTCAGGGTGCTGGCGCAGGCGCTGGACCCGCAGGTTCCGCTGCTCGAGCGCCTGCGCTTCCTGTGCATCTCCTGCACCAACCTGGACGAGTTCTTCGAGATCCGCGCGGCCACCGTGCGCCATGCACTCGACTTCGGTCTGCCGCCGGCGGCCGACGGACTCAGCGCCGCGTCCATCCTCAATACCATCCATGATCGGGCGGCGGAACTGGTCGAGGCACAGTACCGGTGCTGGAACGAGGTCCTGCGGCCATCGCTGAGCCAGAACGGGGTGCGGGTACTGGGTCGCGGATCGTGGAATGCCAGGCAGACCCGCTGGCTGCGCGCCTACTTCCGCAACGAGATCATGCCGGTGCTGTCGCCACTGGGCCTGGACCCGTCGCATCCGTTCCCCAAGATACTCAACAAGTCGCTGAACATCGTGGTGGTGCTGAAGGGCCGCGACGCCTTCGGCCGCGCCGGGCACCTGGCCATCGTACGTGCGCCGCGCTCGCTGACCCGCATCATCCACATGCCGCAGCGCGTGTCCGGGGGCGATCATGATTTCGTCCTGCTTTCCTCGGTGCTGTCGGCTTTCGCCGACGAAATGTTCCCGGGCATGGAGGTCAAGGGGGCGTACCAGTTCCGCGTCACCCGGAACTCGGAACTGGTGGTGGACGAAGCCGAGGTCGAGAACCTGGCGCTGGCGCTGCGCGACGAACTGATGTCGCGTGGCTACAACCCCGCCGTGCGCCTGGAGATCGCCAGGGACTGCCCGAAGCCGATCGTGCGAACGCTGCTGCGGAACTTCGACCTGCCCGAGAATGCCGTGTACCTGATCGACGGGCCGGTCAACCTCAATCGGGTGACCCAGGTGTACGACCTGGCTGCGAAGCCGGAACTGAAGTACCCGGTGTTCAATCCGCGCAACATCAGCGGCATGGACGCGATGTTCGAGACGATCGACGAGGGTGACGTGCTCCTGCACCATCCGTTCGACGCCTTCACCCCCGTGCTGGAACTCATCCGCCAGGCGGCCGTCGATCCCAACGTACTGGCCATCAAGCAGACGCTCTACCGCACCGGCAAGAACTCGGCGATCGTCGATGCGCTGATCCTGGCTGCGCGCAACGGCAAGGACGTCACCGTGGTGGTCGAGCTGCGCGCGCGCTTCGACGAAGACGCCAACCTCGGCGTGGCCGACAGGCTGCAGGAAGCCGGCGTGCAGGTGGTCTACGGCGTCGTCGGCTTCAAGACCCACGGCAAGATGCTGCTGATCGTGCGCCGCGAGGGCCGCAAGCTGCGCCGTTACGTGCATCTGGGCACCGGCAATTACCACAGCGGGACCGCGCGCGCCTACACCGACATCGGCCTGATGACCGCCGATCCGGACATCGGCAACGACGTGCACCTGCTGTTCCAGCAGCTGTCGGGCCTGGCCCCGTCAACGCGGCTGAAGCGACTGCTGCAGTCGCCTTTCACCCTGCACCCTGGCCTGATCATGAAGATCGAGCGCGAGGCCAAGCTGGCAAGGGCCGGCAAGCCTGCCAGGATCATCGCCAAGATCAACGCGATCAACGAGCCGCGGATCATCCGCGCGCTCTATTCCGCCTCGCAGGCGGGCGTCAAGATCGACCTCATCGTGCGCGGCGCCTGTTCGCTGCGCCCCGGTGTCCCGGGTATCTCCGACAACATCCGGGTGCGCTCGATCGTGGGGCGCTTCCTCGAGCACAGCCGCATCTACTGGTTCGGCAACGGCGGCGATGCCGAACTGTTCTGCGCCAGCGCCGACTGGCTGGAGCGCAACCTGCTGCACCGCGTCGAGACCTGCTTTCCGATACTCGAGCCTGCGCTCGCGGCGCGGGTGTTCAAGGAGTCGCTGCAGAACTACCTCGATGACAACATCAATGCGTGGGAGCTCGACCGCCACGGGACCTACACCAAGATCGTTCCTGCGGAAGGCGAGCGCCCCCACAGCGCCCAGGCGCTGTTGCTGGCCAACGTGTGATGATGACGGCGGCTGCGCCCGGTCCGGTAACATCGCCGCCCATGCCCTTCCAGACCCATGCGGTGTCACCCCCCCTGCAGGACGGCGAGCAGCTGGCGGCGGTGGACATCGGTTCCAACAGTTTCCACATGATCGTGGCCCGCTACACGCTGGGCCAGCTGCGCGTAGTCGACCGCCTGCGTGAGACCGTGCGCATGGCCGACGGCCTGGACCGCAAGGGAGGCCTGTCGAACCAGGCACGGCAGCGCGGACTGGAGTGCCTGGCGCGTTTCGGCCAGCGGATACGCGAAGTACCCTCGACGCGGGTGCGCGCCCTGGCCACCAATACCGTGCGCCAGCTGGCGTCACCGCAGGCCTTCCTGGTCGACGCCGAGCGCGCCCTGGGTCATCCGATCGAAGTGGTCTCCGGACGCGAGGAAGCGCGCCTGATCTACCTGGGGGTGGCGCACGCCCAGCCGCCCAAGCCCGACCAGTTGCGCCTGGTGATCGACATCGGTGGTGGCTCGACCGAGCTCATCATCGGCCGCGGCTTCGACCAGATCGAGCGTGAAAGCCTGCAGGTCGGATGCATCGCCAGCACGCGGCGCTTCTTTCCGGGGGGCAAGCTCTCCAAGAGGCGCTGGAAAGACGCATTGACCGAAATCGGCGCGGAGTTCCAGCAGTTCGCGGGCCTGTATCGGACGCTGGGCTGGCAGGAGGCCATCGGCTCCTCCGGGACCCACAAGGCGATTGGCGAAATCTGCGCGGCCATGGGCCTGACCAAGGGTGCGATCACCGCCGAAGCGCTACCGCAGCTGCGCGACCGCCTGCTGCAGGCCGACCACATCGACCGGATCGACCTGCCCGGTCTGTCCGGCGATCGCCGGCAGATCATCGCCGGCGGCGTGCTGGTGCTCGAAGCCGCCTTTGCGGCGCTGGGCCTGCAGCGCCTGATGGTGAGCAAGGCGGCGATGCGCGAAGGCATCCTGTACGACATGCTCGGCCGAGGCAGCCAGAACGACCCACGCGACACTTCGGTGGCTTCGCTGACCCAGCGCTACGGGATCGACGAGGCGCAAAGTTCGCGCGTGGAAGACAGCGCCATGAGGCTGTTCCAGCAAGTGGCCGAGGCCTGGGGCCTGGACGACGACGACGCACGGCAACTCGGTTGGGCGGCGCGACTGCACGAGATCGGGCTGGCCGTGGCGCACAGCCAATACCACGTCCACGGCTCCTACCTGCTCGAGCACTCGGACATCGCCGGATTCTCGCGACAGGAGCAGCAGGTCCTTGCGACCCTGGTGCGGACGCACCGTCGCAGCATCCCCAAGAGCGCCTTCGACGCCATTCCCGACCGCCTGTTGCTGGCTGCAAAGCGCAAGTCCGCGCTGCTGCGCCTGGCCGTACTCCTGCATCGCGCGCACCTGGACGAAACGGTGCCCACGATGGAGCTCACCGCGTCGGACAACGAACTCAAACTGGTGGTGTCGCGGGAATGGGTCGACGCGCGACCGCTGCTGCGCGCGGACCTGCTGAGCGAGCCGGCGGACCTCGACACCCTGGGTGTGACGTTCAAGCCCTTCGTGGCCTAGCGAGTCAAAGCGTCGATCAGGCCACTGCCGTCGTCTGCGCCAAGCGGTAGACTCAGGCCAGAGCCTGCCGGGATGGGCGGGGCGTCACGGCACGAGGGGACGGACCCATGGCCCGGAAGTCTTCAGACAACCTGGTCGATGCCGCTACGGAGGCCATCGGCCCCGGAGCAGCGTCCATTGGCCGCAGCATCGACCGGATGCTCTCGGCGGTGCGCACGCACCTGGACATGGACGTGGCGTTCGTTTCCGAATTCAACGGACGCGACCGGGTGTTCGGCCATGTCTCCTGCGCAGCGGATAACGTCGTCATCCGACAGGGCGACAGCGAGCCCCTCGATGACGGCTACTGCCTGCAAGTGGTCGAAGGTCGCATCCCGAAGCTCATCCCCGACACCTCGGCGGTTCCGGTGCTGGCTTCGATTGAAGCGACCGCGCAAGTTCCCATCGGCGCGCACATCAGCGTGCCCATCCGGTTGTCCGATGGCAGCGTGTACGGCACCTTTTGCTGCTTCAGCGTGACTCCGAAGATGTCGCTGGACGAACGCGACCTGCGGATGATGGAGGCCTTCGCCGAACTGCTCGCCCACCAGATCGAAGGCGACCTGGTCATCGTGCGGGCCCATCAACAGAAGGTGGACAGGATCAGTGCCGTCCTGGAAATGGGCCAGCCCGGTATTGTCTACCAGCCCATCTACCGCATCTCCGACCGCCAGCTGGTCGGGATCGAGTGCCTGTCGCGGTTCGTGCTGGAGCCACAGCGCGGGCCGGACCTCTGGTTCGAAGAGGCACATGCGATCGGGTTGGGCGTCAGGCTCGAGTTGAACGCCATCCTGACCGCCCTGGACGGGCTGCGCGGCCTGCACGCCCTGCACGGCGGCTTCTACGTGGCCCTCAACGTGTCCCCGGAAACGCTGATCATGGGCGAGATCGACGGCTATCTGGATGATTTCCCTGCAAACCGCGTAGTGCTCGAGCTCACCGAACATTCGGACGTGGCCGACTACGGCCTGCTCATGGAACGCCTTGAACCGTTGCGTGCGCAGGGCATGCGCGTGGCGGTGGACGATGCCGGTGCGGGCTATGCCAGCATGCGTCACGTGCTGGCCACCCATCCGGACATCATCAAGCTCGACATCAGCCTCACCCGCGGCATCGACAGCGATTCGCCGCGACGCGCCCTGGCCGCAGCACTGATCGAATTCGCGCGCCAGACCGGAAGCGAGGTGACGGCCGAGGGCGTGGAGACCGAGGCCGAACTGGATGCACTGCAGGCACTGGGCGTGGATCATGCGCAGGGCTATTACCTGTCCAGGCCTCTCGATCGGGAGGCACTCGAGGCCCTGCTGCAAGCGCTGCCGCAGGACTGATCTGCTGGCGCCGGGGATGACGCCGCCGCGCCGGTTGCCCCATCATCGGGGTCGACGTCCGCAGGCCAGGAAGCCGCATGAAGACCTATCGAATCGCGCACGCCGGGCTCGATGTCTCGCGTATCGCCTATGGCTGCATGGAGCTCAGCACGGACTGGGATGGCCAGCCGATCACGGCCACCGAGCGGGTGCGCACGGCGGCAATGGTCGAGGCCGCGATCGAGAACGGCATCACCCTGTTCGACCATGCCGATATCTATGCGCGCGGCAAGTGCGAGCGGCTGTTCGGCGAACTGCTGAAGCAGCGCCCCTCGCTGCGCCAGCAGATGGTGCTGCAGTCCAAGTGCGGCATCCGCCTTGCAGGTGAGCCTCACGATGGCTCGCCGCAGCGTTACGATTTCAGCCACGACCACCTGCTTTCGTCGCTGGAAAGAATCCTGCAGCGCCTCGGCACCGATCATCTGGACATCCTGCTCCTGCACCGGCCCGATCCGCTGGTGCAGCCCGACGAGGTGGCGCGCGCCTTCGATTCGATGCGACGCGACGCGGCGGCAAGGTGCGCCATTTCGGCGTCAGCAATCACAATGCCTCACAGACCGCGCTGCTGCAGTCGTGCGTGGACGTGCCGCTGGTGGTCAACCAGGTCGAGTTGAACCTGCTGCACCATCCCCTGATCAGCGACGGCGTCCTGGCGAACCAGTCGGGAGGTGCCTGCAGCGGGGCCGCCGCGACGCTCGACTACTGTCGCCAGCACGACATCCTGCTGCAGGCGTGGTCGCCGCTCGCGGGCGGTCGTCTGCGCAAGTCGACCGAACCGGACCCGGCGCTGCGCGGCGTAACGCAGTGCGTGGAGCAGCTCGCGCGTGAG
>JBDNHW010000019.1:0-12845 GCA_041688625.1 Pseudoxanthomonas sp. | reverse complement strand
TTGTGGCAGCCCCGACGCCTCAAGGATCCAACACGATGAAGCTTTCCCTCGCCATCGCCGCGTTGCTCGGCACCGCAAGCCTGTCCGCATGCGCCCAGGCGCCGCAGCCTGGCGCCACGGCCGACGCGCCTGCCGCCAAGCCAGCCGCCGCTGCAGCAGCGGCCCCTGTCGCGGGTACCCCGGACCAGCGCGCGCGGCAGGCGCTGGAGAAACTCAACCCCAAGATCGAGATCGATTACGTGGGCCAGGCTCCGGTGCCGGGGTTCCGTGAGGTGATCGTCGGTGGGCAGGTGGTGTACGTCAGTGACGACGGCAAGTACCTGATGCAGGGCACGCTGGTGGACCTGACAACGCAGGACGAGCTGACCCAGTCGAGCCCGGCGCTGTCCACGTACCGACGCGAATTGCTGGCCACGGCCAAGACCCCCGACCGGGTGGTGTTTGCCCCGGCCAATCCGAAGTACACGGTGAGCGTCTTCACCGACATCGAGTGCGGCTATTGCCGCAAGCTGCACAGCGAGATGGCCGAATACAACCGCCAGGGCATCGCCATCGAATACCTGGCGTTTCCCCGCAGCGGCCTGGGCAGCCCGGTACACGAGCAGATGATCTCGGTGTGGTGCGCAGACGACCGCAAGCAGGCGCTGACCGAGGCCAAGGAAGGCAAGCCGGTGCCCACGCGCAAGTGCCAGAGCACGCCGGTCAACATGCAGTTCGACCTGGGCCGGCGACTCGGCGTGGCCGGTACGCCCGCGGTATACGCGCCCGACGGCACGCTGCTGGGCGGCTACCTGCCGCCGGACCAGCTGCGCCAGGCGCTGGACGCGCTGGCAGAGAAGGCCGCGCCAGCGGCGGCGGGTATGCGCTAGGAGCAAGCGGGAGCTGCAGGCCTGCGCCACCGGCGGCGCAGGCTTTACAATCTGCGGCCCGTTCCTCACGGTTTGTCGGACATGATCGTCCTCGAGGGCCAGCCGGCCCTGTCGCAGTTCCGCCGCGCGCGGCTTGAATCCAGCCTCCAGACCGTTGCCCCCGCCGTGTGCATCGCCGGTGCATGGCACGTGTACTTCGTGCAGGTCGAAGGCGATGCAGATCCGGACCAGGCGGTCCTGCGGCGCATCCTCGAGGCGAGCGGACAGCCCGCCGAATCCACCGCTGGAACCGAATCGCGCTACGTGGTGCCGCGACTCGGCACCCTGTCGCCCTGGGCCAGCAAGGCGACCGAGCTGCTGCGTGGCGCGCGCCTGCCGGTGAGCCGGGTCGAGCGCGGCATGCGCATCGACCTGCTCGGCTGGAACGGTGATCCGGCGCTCGCCAGGCGCCTGCACGACCCGATGACCCAGTCGCTGCTGGGCAGCGTCGAAGAGGCCGCGGCGCTGTTCGCCGCGCCTGCGCGAGGGCAGCTGCAGCGCATCGCGCTGGCCGATCTCGAATCGGCCAACACGCGCCTGGGCCTGGCCCTGGCCCAGGACGAGATCGACTACCTGCGCCAGCGCTACGGCGAGCTGGGCCGCGACCCGTCCGACGTCGAACTGATGATGTTCGCGCAGGCCAATTCGGAGCACTGCCGGCACAAGATCTTCAACGCCTCGTGGACCATCGACGGCAAGGACCAGAACCACTCGCTGTTCCGCATGATCAAGCACACCCATGCGCAGACGCCGCAGCACACGCTGTCGGCGTACAGCGACAATGCCGCCGTGGTGGAAGGCTATACCGCCCGCCGCTTCCGGCCCGATGCCACCGCAACCTACCGCAGCGAGCCGGAAGTGGAGTCGGCGTTCTGCATCAAGGTTGAAACCCACAACCATCCCACGGCGATCGCGCCGTTCCCCGGCGCCAGCACCGGCGCCGGCGGCGAGATCCGCGACGAGGGCGCCACCGGACGCGGCGGCAAGCCCAAGGCCGGCCTCTGTGGCTTCAGCGTGTCGCACCTGCGCATTCCCACGCTGCCGCAGGACTGGGAGCCGACGCGCGAACTCAATCCGCGCATGGCCCCGGCGCTGGAGATCATGCTCGACGGTCCGCTGGGCGCGGCCGCGTTCAACAACGAATTCGGGCGTCCGAACCTGCTCGGGTATTTCCGCAGCTTCGAGCTGCCCCAGTCGCCCACGCTGACCCGCGCTTACGACAAGCCGATCATGTTGGCCGGCGGCCTCGGCGCGATCGACCGCATCCAGGTCGAGAAGAAGACGCTGCAGCCGGGCGATGCGGTGATCGTGCTGGGCGGTCCGGCCATGCTGATCGGCCTGGGCGGCGGCGCGGCCAGTTCGGTGGCTTCGGGCGACAGCGCCGAGGACCTGGATTTCGCCAGCGTGCAGCGCGACAACCCGGAGATGGAGCGCCGCTGCCAGGAGGTCATCGACCGCTGCGTGGCGCTGGGCGCGGACAACCCGATCCGCTGGTTCCACGACGTGGGCGCCGGCGGCCTGTCCAACGCCATTCCCGAGCTGCTGCACGACTCGGGCGTGGGCGGGATCATCGACCTGGGCAAGGTGCCCAGCGACGACCCGTCGCTGTCGCCGATGCAGCTGTGGTGCAACGAATCGCAGGAGCGCTACGTGCTTGGCGTGCAACCGCATCGCCTGCAGCAGTTCGCCGACATCTGCGCGCGTGAGCGCTGCCCGTTTGCGGCGGTGGGTGTGGCGACGAAGGAGGAAAGGCTGGTTGTGGGGTATGGCGCGATGTTGGAGTCGGAGGGCAAAAGCGGGAACGGGGAACCGGGAACCGGGAATGAAGGAGCAACGGGCGCGGCGGGTCATCCCCCGTCCCCCGTTCCCCGTTCCCCGCTGCATCCGATCGACCTGCCCATGGACGTGCTCTTTGGCAAGGCGCCGAAGATGCATCGCGACACGCGGCGTCCCTCGCCGCCACAGTGGCCGGCGCTGGACAGCGCACAGCTGGACCTGCACGCGGCCGGCCTGCGCGTGCTTGCGCACCCCAGCGTGGCGGCGAAGAATTTCCTGGTCACCATCGGTGATCGCAGCGTCGGCGGGCTGACCGCGCGCGACCAGATGATTGGTCCCTGGCAGCTGCCGCTGGCCGACTGCGCCATCACCGCCTCCGGTTTCGAGGGCTACACCGGCGAGGCCATGGCCATCGGCGAGCGCACCCCGCTGGCGCTGCTGGATGCGGCGGCATCGGCGCGCATGGCCGTGGGCGAGGCGATCACCAACCTGTGCGCAGCGCCGGTGGATTCGCTGCATCGGGTCAAGCTGTCGGCCAACTGGATGGCCGCGGCCAACCATGACGGTGAGGACGCGCTGCTGTACGACGCGGTCAAGGCGGTGGGCCTGGCGCTGTGCCCGGAAATCGACCTGAGCATCCCGGTGGGCAAGGACTCACTGTCGATGCAGGCGCAGTGGCAGGTCGATGGCGAAGCAGTCAAGTCGGTGTCGCCGGTGTCGCTGGTGATCACCGCCTTCGCCGCGGTCACCGACGTGCGCGCGCAGCTGACGCCGTTGCTGGCGGCCGGGGAGGATTCGGAGCTGTGGCTGATCGGCCTGGGCGCCGGCAAGCAGCGCCTCGGCGGCTCGGTGCTGGCGCAGTGCCACCCGCAGACCGACGCCAGCGGAGGACTTCCGGCCTTCGGCGGCGACGCGCCGGACCTGGACGATGCGCAGCGCCTGCGCGACTTCTTCGAACTGATCCGCGAGGCGCGCGAAGCCAACCTGCTGCTGGCGTATCACGACCGCAGCGATGGCGGTGCGTTTGCCACCTTGTGCGAGATGGCCTTCGCTTCGCACCGCGGGCTGGAAATCCAGCTCGACGGCTGGGGCGACGATCCGTTCCGCACGCTGTTCTGCGAGGAGCTGGGTGCGGTGGTGCAGGTCGCCAGCGAAGATCGCGCGGCGTTCGCCGACCTGGTCGAGCGCCACGCGTTGACCGAGTGCGCACAGCGCATTGCCCGCGCCACCGGGACGCCGACGGTGCGCGTGAAGCAGGATGGGCAGATCCTGGCGCAGTGGCGCTGGGACGAGCTGTTCGACGCCTGGTGGTCGGTGACCCACGCGATGCAGAGGCTGCGTGACAACCCCGAGTGCGCGGACGAAGAACGCGTGCAGGCTCGCGTGTTCGACTCGCCGGGCATGCAGCCGAAGCTGGCGTTCGATCCCGCCGATGACATCGGAGCGCCGTACATGGATGTACAAGTGCCGCGGGCGCAGGATGCGCAGGAGCGGCCGCCGTACATCGCCACCGGCGCACGGCCAAAGGTCGCGATCCTGCGCGAGCAGGGTGTCAACGGCCAGATCGAGATGGCGGCCGGTTTCGACCGCGCCGGTTTCGACGCGCATGACGTGCATATGAGCGATCTGATCGAAGGACGCGTGTCGCTGGACCAGTTCCAGGCGCTGGCGGCCTGCGGCGGCTTCAGCTATGGCGACGTGCTCGGCGCCGGCCGCGGCTGGGCCACCTCGATCCTCGAACGCAGCGCGCTGCGCGATGCCTTCAGCGAGTTCTTCGCACGCCCCGACACCCTGAGCCTGGGCGTGTGCAACGGCTGCCAGATGCTCAGCCAGCTCAAGG
The DNA here is from genome assembly GCA_041688625.1 of Pseudoxanthomonas sp. Classification (GTDB taxonomy): domain Bacteria; phylum Pseudomonadota; class Gammaproteobacteria; order Xanthomonadales; family Xanthomonadaceae; genus Pseudoxanthomonas_A. Next base: position 8,321 of record JBDNHW010000019.1, on the reverse strand, counting down.
CGATCATTCCCGGTGCCGCGCACTGGCCGCGTTTCCTGCGCAACCGCAGCGAGCAGTTCGAAGCGCGCCTGGCCCTGGTGGAAGTGCTGGACTCGCCCTCGATCCTGATGCGGGGCATGGCCGGATCGCGGATTCCGATCGTGGTGTCGCACGGCGAAGGCCGCGCGGTCTTTGCTGCCGAAGTCGATTTGCCTGCAGCCAAGGTGGCACTGCGCTACGTGGATGCGGTCGGCAACCCGACGGCGAGCTACCCGGCCAACCCGAACGGCTCCCCGGACGGCGTCACCGGCCTCACCACCGACGACGGGCGTGCCACCATCCTCATGCCGCATCCCGAGCGCACCCTGCGCAGCCTCAACCTGAGCTGGCACCCGCTCGACTGGCCCGATGAATCGCCCTGGCTTCGGATGTTCCGCAACGCCCGGATATCGTTGGGCTGAGCGCCACGTGAGCCAGCCGCGCCAGTCGCGCCCGGTGACGGACCCCATCGGGCATCGCTGATAAAGTGACCGCCGGTCCCGCCCCGGAGCACTGCTTGAACGCTGCCGTTCCACTTCCGCCGAACCCGGCTACCGCTGTCACGCTCGCCGAGGAGCGCGTCGTCCAAGCGCTGGTAGCGCGCGCGCGCCTGAAGGATCTCGATCTGGTGCGCGCCCGGCGCCTGCAGGAGGAGACCGGCGGCAGCCTGCTGGACCTGCTGGGGCGGCTCGGCCTGGTCTCCGAGCGCGACCATGCCGAAGCCTGCGCCGAGGTCATGGGGCTGGGGCTGCTGAGCCTGAAGGACGTGCCGGACCTGCCGCCGGAAGCCGCGCCCGACACGCCGGTGCTGTCGCCGCGCTTCCTCAAGCAGTTCCACGTGTGCGTGCTGGGCGAGAGCGACGGCCGCCTGGACCTGTGGATGGCCGATCCCTTCGACGGGTACGCCATCGAGGCGGTGCAGCTTGCCACGGGCGAGCGGGTGCGTCCGTGGGTGGGACTGCGTTCGGAGATCGACGACCTGGTCGAGCGCTGGTACGGCCTGGGTCGCAGCGCGATGGGCACGATCGTGGAGAACGCCGACGGTGATGGCAGCGGCGATGTCGACGATGTCGAGCACCTGCGCGACCTGGCCTCAGAAGCTCCAGTGATCCGCCTGGTCAACCTGGTGATCCAGCGCGCCGTCGAGCTGCGCGCCTCGGACATCCACATCGAGCCGTTCGAGAGCAGGCTGAAGGTGCGCTACCGCGTCGACGGCGTGCTGGAGGAGGGCGAGAGCCCGCCGGTCAACCTGACCGCGGCGGTGATCAGCCGCATCAAGATCATGGCCAAGCTCAACATCGCCGAACGCCGACTGCCGCAGGACGGACGCATCATGCTGCGCGTGCAGGGCAAGGAGCTGGACCTGCGGGTGAGCACCATGCCCACCGCGCACGGCGAGTCGGTGGTGATGCGACTGCTGGACCGCGAGACGGTGGTGTTCGACTTCCACAAGCTCGGCTTCACCGACAACTTCCTGCCGCAGTTCCAGAAGGTGCTGGAGCAGCCGCACGGGATCCTGCTGGTCACCGGTCCGACCGGTTCAGGCAAGACCACCACGCTGTACACCGCGCTGAGCAAGCTCAACACCGCCGACGTCAAGATCATCACCGTCGAGGATCCGGTCGAATACCAGATCGAGGGCATCAACCAGATCCAGGCCAAGCCGCAGATCGGCCTGGACTTCGCCCATGCGCTGCGCAGCATCGTGCGCCAGGACCCGGACATCATCATGATCGGCGAGATGCGCGACCTGGAGACCGCGCGCATCGCCATCCAGTCCGCGCTCACCGGGCACCTGGTGCTGTCCACGCTGCACACCAACAACGCCGCCGGCGGCATCACCCGCATGCTCGACATGGGCGTGGAGGATTACCTGCTGACCTCCACCATCAACGGCATCCTCGCCCAGCGCCTGGTGCGTCGGCTCGAGCGCACCCACGCCGAACGCTATCCGGCCTCGCCTGAGGAAATCGAGAAGTTCGCGCTGCGCCGCTACCAGCCCGAGGGCGAGATATTCCTGTACCGCCCGAAGAGCTCACCGATCGCGCCGACCGGCTACCTCGGCCGCACCACCATCATGGAGTTCCTGGTCATGAACGACGCCCTGCGCCGCGGGATCATGCGCCACGCCGGCATGGGCGAACTCGAACAGCTGGCGCGCGACTCGGGCATGCGCACCATGTATGAGGACGGCATCATCAAGGCGATGGCTGGTGAAACCACCATCGAGGAAGTGTTGCGGGTGACGGAGGATGCGTAGCCGGCGGACAGGTGGCGATGCAGTGCAGCGGCCTGTGCATCTGGTGCATGAGGAAATAACTCCCCCGATCGCCGCGGCCACCACAAACTGGTGAATCGTCATCCCCGCGAAGGCGGGGACCCAGTGACTTTGGCTTCGGTGGCTTATGGACAAGCAACCTGCAACGTACATCCTTGCCAGTGGCCGCAATGGCACGCTCTACATTGGAGTCACAAGCAGCCTCGTGACGAGGGTCTGGCAACACCGTGAACATCTTGCGGATGGATTTTCAAAGAAGCACTGTATTACCACGCTCGTTTGGTTTGAACAGCATGGCTGCATGGAGGCGGCAATCACACGAGAGAAGCAGCTGAAGAAATGGCATCGAGAATGGAAGATCAAACTGATCGAAGAGCGGAATCCCTACTGGCGCGATCTCTGGCTTGAGCTCATACGGTAGAGCGGAGTCGCTGGGTCCCCGCCTTCGCGGGGATGACGGCTCGGAGGAATCTCAAAACGTTGCACTTCGTAATCATTTCCAGCAACCAAGGAAGCTGATGCCCCTCTACCGCTACAAAGCACTCAACAGCCGCGGCGAAGTCCTCGAGGGCCAGATGGAGGCGGCTACCGATGGCGAGGTGGTGGCGCGACTGCAGGAGCAGGGCAACCTGCCGATGGAGGCGCGGCTGGATTCGGAAGCCGGGTCGGGGACCTCGCTGCGGAGCCTGTTCGCGGCCAAGCCGTTCGCGCGCGAGCGGCTGGTGCAGTTCACCCAGCAGCTGTCGACGCTGATGGGGGCCGGGCAGCCGCTGGACCGGTCGCTGACGATCCTGCTGGAGCTGCCCGAGGACGACAAGGCGCGACGCACGATCGCCGACATCCGCGACGCCGTGCGCGGCGGCGCGGCACTGTCGACGGCGCTGGAGCGACAGCACGGGACCTTTTCGCGCCTGTACGTGAACATGGTGCGGGCAGGCGAGGCCGGCGGCAGCCTGCACGACACGCTGCAGCGGCTGGCCGAGTACCTGGAGCGCAGCGCTGCGCTGCGCGGCCGGGTGATCAACGCGATGATCTATCCGGCGATCCTGGTGGTCGTGGTCGGGCTGGCCCTGCTGTTCCTGCTGGGCTACGTGGTCCCGCAGTTCGCACTGATGTACGAAAGCCTGGACGTGGTGCTGCCGTGGTTCACCCGCATCGTGCTGGCCGTCGGCCTTGCGGTGCGCGACTGGTGGGTGGTGCTGGTGGCGGTGCCGGCGCTGCTGGCGCTGTGGTTCGATCGCAGGCGGCGCGATCCGGCGTTCCGAGACGCACTGGATGCCTGGCTGCTGCAGAAGAAACTGGTCGGCCCGCTGCTGGCCAAGCTGGAGACCGCTCGCCTGGCGCGCACCTTGGGCACCCTGCTCAAGAACGGCGTGCCGCTGCTGGGCGCGCTGGGGATATCGCGCAATGTGCTGGGCAACCGGGCGCTCGCAGCGGACCTCGAACAGGCCACTGAGGACGTCAAGAACGGGCACGGGCTGTCCGCATCGCTGGCCAAGGGCAAGCGCTTCCCGCGACTGGCGCTGCAGATGATCCAGGTCGGCGAGGAGTCCGGGGCCATGGACACGATGCTGCTCAAGACCGCCGACACGTTCGAGCAGGAAACCGGCCAGGCCATGGACCGGATGCTGGCCGCGCTGGTCCCGGTGATCACGCTGGTGCTGGCGGCGGTGGTGGGAGTGGTGATCATCGCGGTGCTGGTGCCGCTGTACGATCTGACCAACGCCATTGGCTGATCCGCCCACGGTGGCCACCTGCACTTGATGCACCATCGGGCCACCGTCACGATCATCAGGCACGCGCCCGCGCCGGCGCGAACGAATTATTCAGAAGCTGCCGTCCAGACTACCGGGCTCGAAAGTCGAAGGAAAAAACGCATGCGTCGCACCCGTTCCGTCATCCGATCCCCCTCGCCGTCCGCGCAAGGCGGCTTCAGCCTGCTGGAGATCATCATCGTCCTGGTCCTTATCGGAGGCATCCTGGTCCTGGTCGGCAGCCGCGTGCTGGGCGGCGCCGACAGCGGCCGGGTGAAGCTGGCCCAGTCGCAGGTGCAGACGCTTGCGGGAAAGGTGGAGAACTACCAGCTCGATACGGGCAGCCTGCCCAACAGCCTGGATGACCTGGTCCAGCAGCCGGGCAACGTCAGCGGCTGGCTCGGCCCGTACGCCAAGCCACGCGAGCTGAGCGACCCGTGGAAGAATCCGATCGTCTACCGCGTGCCGGGCGAGAACCAGCGCTACGATCTGGTCAGCATGGGCGCCGACGGTCAGCCCGGCGGTGAAAGCGTCGATGCAGACCTCAGCAACGAGTGACCGCGGCGCCGATCGGTCGGCTGCTGCGCCCGGGTTCGGATCTCGAGTGCGATGACGCCGTCGCGCGCTTCAGGCTTCAGCTTGCTGGAAATGCTGCTGGTGGTAGGCCTGATCGCGATTGCCAGCACTCTGGCGGCGATGGCGCTCACCGGCAGTCTGGAAGGCATGCGCCTGCGCTCCAGCGCCAAGGAGATCGCCTCGCAGCTGCGCTACACCCGCGCCCAGGCCATCGCCACGGGGCAGCCTCAACGCTTTGTCATCGATCCGGCGGCTCACGCCTGGCGGGCCCCCAACGACAAGTCGGGTCGGATCCCCGAATCGCTTGCGGTGGAATTCACCGGCGCCCGTGAAGCGCAGGCCCGCGCCGGCGTGGGCGGCATCCTGTTTTTCACCGACGGCGCGTCGACCGGCGGCCGGATCCAGCTGCAGGCACGGCAAGCGGCGTGGCGCGTGGACGTGGCCTGGCTGACCGGCGAAGTCACGCTGTCGCGTGCCAGCCCGGAGTCGCCGCGTTGAAGCGTGGACCGTCGCGCAAGAGGGCCGGCGGTTTCACCCTGCTGGAGGTGATCATCGCCTTCGCCCTGCTGGCGCTGGCCCTGACCCTGCTGCTCGGCTCTCTCTCAGGCGCCTCGGCGCAGATCCGCCACGCCGACCACGCCTCGCGCGCGGCCTTGCACGCACAGTCGCTGATGGCGCAGGCCGGCGTGGGCGAAATCCTGCAGGCGGGCGTCAGTGAAGGCGAGTTTTCCGGCAGCAACTACCGCTGGACGCTCGAGGTGAGCCCGTACCAGGATCCGGCGGAGCCTGCGCGTTCCCTGCAGCCTGGGACGCAGCGCCTGCTGCGGCTTGACCTGGAAGTGGCCTGGGGCGAGGCGCCGCGTGAGCGACTGCGCTGGCAGACCCTGCGCCTGGTGCCCGCCCAGCTCGACCAGCAGAACCTGCTGCCGTGAAGCGCCATGCCGCCGGCTTCACCCTGATCGAAGTGCTGCTGGCCACAGTGCTCCTGGCCTCGGGCCTGGCACTGGCCTTCGCCACCCTGCGTTCGGCCACGGCCATGGCCCAGCGTGGCGAACTGATTTCGCAGCGCAACGAGCGCATGCGTGCGGTCGAGGGCTTCCTGCGGCGCCGGCTGGCTTCGGCCCAGCCGATCGCCTTCGCCACCGATCCGGACACCCTGCGTTCGTACCGTTTCCTGGGCGAACCCCGGCGCATGCGCTTCGTGGCCGACCTGCCGGACTACCTCGGGCGCGGTGGCCCCTATCTCCACGACGTCACCGTTGCCGAGGAGGGCGCCCGCCTGGCGATCGCGTTTTCGATGGTGCAGGCCGGCCAGACCGTGCGCGAAGAACCCCCGCGCTCCCCCGAGACCCTGGCCGAAGACCTGAAGTCGGTGCGCTTTCTTTACCGCGGCCTGGATGAGGAGGGCGCCCTGGGCCAATGGCAGCGGCAGTGGCTGACGGCCGAATCGCTGCCGCTGCAGGTGTCCATCGACATCGAGACCGCGCGCGGCGAACGCTGGCCGCCGCTGGTGGTGTCGCTGGCGCAGGGCAGCGGCGGCGAACCTGGTGCCCTTGAGATGGAGGCGCTGCGATGAGCCGCGTGCGCGGAGCGGCGCTGCTGCTGGTGCTGTGGCTGATCGCGCTGCTGACCGCGCTGGTCGGTGCCTTCGCCCTCAACGCCCGTATCGAGGCGCTGCAGGGGCGTGTGCTCAGTGGCGGCATGCAGGCGCAGGAAGTGGCGCGGGCGGGGGTCGAGTACGCCCTGGTGCGGCTTGCCGACAGCGAACCGGCCACGCGCTGGAACCCGGACGGCCGCACCTACCAGTGGAGCTTTGCCGGCAGCGAGGTCCAGATCGAAATCGTGGACGAGACCGGCAAGATCGACCTCAACCAGGCGCAGGTGCCACTGCTGTCGGCCCTGATGCAGGCGGTGGGCGTGCAGCGCGACGTGGCCGAGCGGGTAGCCGCCAGCATTGTCGACTGGCGCGACGCCGACCAGCTGACCCAGCCGGGCGGCGGTGCCGAGGATCCTGATTACGCTGCGGCGCAGCTCCCGTACGGCGCCAAGGACGCGCCCTTCGAGACGGTGGCCGAGGTCGAGCAGGTCCTGGGAATGACGCCGCAACTGTTCGAGCGGATCGAACCCCACCTGACCCTCTACAGCGGACTCGCGCAGCCCGATCCGACCTATGCCCAGGGGCCGGTGCTGGTGGCGCTCGGGCTGGATCCACAACCTGTGCTCGCCCAGCGCGGCGGTGGCGCGCTTGCGTCCGCGGGCCCGCTCGTGGCCACCGGCAGCGGCACGTATAGTGTTGCCAGCCGTGCACGGCTGCCGGACGGCCGCGAAGCGGCGTTGCGAACAGTGGTGCGCGCAGGTGGCGGACCCGTACCCGGGTCCACGTACACCGCGTTGCGCTGGCAGGAAGGAATTGCACCCCGATGACAACCACGCGACACAGCCCGGCGCTGCTCGAGGACATCCGCCGCCGCTATGGCGCGGGTGCCGGCAGCTTTCTGGCGTGGTGGAAACAGTCGCTGGTCTCGTGGCTGCCGCTGCGCTGGCGCTCGTTCCTGGGCCTGGCCCGCGAGCGCCTGTTGCTGTCGCGGTACGCGGACCAGTGGCAACTGCAGTGGCAGCATCCCGATGGCGTGCTGCCGGTGGCCGAGGTCCCGGTCGCGACCGACATGGAAGCGCTCGACAGGATATTGGGCAAGCGCCTGGTGGAGCTGCCGCGCTGGCTGATGCTGCCCCCCGACTGCGTGCTCCGCCGGCGCATGCTGCTGCCGGCTGCAGCGGCCGAGCGCCTGCGCGACGTGGTCGGTTTCGAAATCGACCGGCAGACCCCATTCAGTGCGGCGTCGGTGCGCTACGACGCGCAGGTGCTGGGACGCCGCGACGACGGCCAGCTGGACGTCGAACTGGTGGCCGTGCCCGGGGCACGCTTCGACCAGGCGGTCGCCGAACTGGGCGACCTGGCGTCCAGTCTGGTGGGGGTGGATGCCATGGATGCACAGGGCCGCCCCCTGGGAGTCAACCTCCTGCCCGTCGCGCTGCGCCGGAGACGGGTCGATCCGATGCGTCGCTGGAACGTGGTGCTGGTGATCGTCGCGGCGCTCGCGCTGGTGGGCGCGGCCTGGCAGGTGCTGGACAACCGTGCCGACGCCGCAGCCGCGTTCTCTGCCCAGGTCGAGGAGCAGGCAGCGCGCGCCCGGGTCGTGGCGGCGCAGCGCCAGCGGCTGGTCGACATGGTCGAGGGGGCCCAGTTCCTGGCCCAGGCCCGGGCCGGCCGCCCGACCACGGTGGAAGTGCTGGACGAACTGAGCCGGCGGCTGCCTGACCGGACCTACATGGAGAAGATCTCGATCGAAGGCGACCGCCTGCTGCTGATCGGCTTCAGCCCGGAACCCTCCGCACTGGTCGGCAACCTGGAGGTGTCGGACCTGTGGAACTCGCCGGCGCTGAGCGGCCCGCTGCAGCCCGACCCGCGCACCGGCCTGGATCGATTCAGCCTCACCGCGACCCTGCAGGGCACGCCGGCCCCGGGTTCGGCCACGCAAGGAGTCGCCAATGGCGCTGGCAACCCCTGATCGTGATCGCTGGCTGGCGCTGGTCCTGTTGCTGGCCGCCATTGCGCTGGCCTACCTGGTGCTGGTCCACCCGGTGTGGACCGCGCCGATGCTGGAAGTCAATCGTGAGCTGGCCGACAGTCGCGA
>JBDNHW010000126.1:0-12204 GCA_041688625.1 Pseudoxanthomonas sp. | reverse complement strand
GTCGCAGGGCATCGTCGGCGGCGTGCTGGCCATCAACGTGGCCCACGAGTTGATCCACAAGGAGTCGCATCTGGAGCGGGCGGCCGGCGGGGTGCTGCTGAGCAGCGTGGGTTACCACGGCTTCAAGATCGAACACCTGCGCGGGCACCACGTACACGTGTCCACGCCGCAGGACGCTTCCAGCGCGCGCTACGGACAGTCGCTGTGGCATTTCCTGCCGCGCGCCCTGCTGCGCAACACCAGCAACGCGTGGCGGCTGGAAGCGCAGCGCCTGCAGCGCCAGGGCAAGCGGTGGTGGCACTGGCGCAACGAACTGCTCGGCTGGAGCGCACTGTGGCTGGCCTTCGCGGTGGGCGCCTGGCTGTGGCTGGGGCCGATGGGCCTGGGGTTCTTCATTGCACAAGGCTTTTTTGCGGCCTGTTCGCTGGAGATCATCAACTACATCGAGCACTACGGCCTGGAGCGCGCGCGGCTCCCCGACGGCCGCTTCGAACGCACCACCCACCTGCACTCATGGAACTCGGACTACGCGCTGTCCAACCTGTTCCTGTTCCACCTGCAGCGCCACTCCGACCATCACGAGACCCCGCGCCGCCGCTACCAGGTGCTGCTGCACCACGCCGACAGCCCGCAGCTGCCGGGCGGCTATGCGGCGATGTTCGTACTGTCGATGTTCCCGCCGCTGTGGTTCCGCGCGGTCAACCCACGGGTCGAAGGCTTTCGGTCAGCGGCCACATAGGCGACTGGTACCTCGCCAGCCTGAGCGCAAGTGGCCTTGAAAGCTAAGCGTGGGCAGGAAGCACAGCGGTGTGATGCAAGCCGATCCGCAAGGCGGGATCGCTTGGATGAAATGTTACGTTTTTGCACTTGCGACTCTTTTGCGCTCTCTTCCGCTTAACCGTGCGCATCCAATGTCCATCAGGCGAACGAACTGGGTTCTACCCCGTTGATGCGGACACTTCAAAGAAGGCCCAACATGGGCAAAAAGTAGTGTCATGTCCAAGCGAAGAACGTACAACGAGGATTTCAAGCGTGAGGCCGTCGAGCTGACCCGTCAGCACGGCATCACCATCAGTCAGGTCGGCCGGGACATCGGTGTCGGCGCAGGCCTGCTGGGCCGCTGGCGGCGCGAGATGGACACGAGCGAGAGCAAGGTCTTCCCTGGTTCCGGTGTTCCGAGGGACCAGGAGTTGATGGCGCTGAAACGCGAACTGGCGCGGGTGAAGAAGGAACGCGATTTTTTGCGCGATGCGGCAGCGTTCTTTGCCAGGGAATCGTCTTGAAGTATCAGGCGATTCAACGCTGCCCCAGTCTTTATCCTGTCCAGCTGATGTGTCGTTGCCTGAAGGTGTCGACCAGCGGCTTCCATGCCTGGCGGCGGCGTCCGCCTAGCCAACGCGAGCGCGACAACCACCAGTTGCTGGCTCACATTCGTCAGCTGCACGCCGCCAGCGATGGCGTCATGGGCATGCCGCGGATGCACGAAGAGTCGGGCTATGAAGGCAAGGCGCCGAGCCGGAACCGCGTTGCGCGGCTGATGGCCAACGACGGCTTGTGTGGTGTTCCTCGACGGCGACAGCGGCGCAAGAAGGGTAGCGGCGCGCGGCCGACGTTTGTCCGCAACCACCTTGAGCGCTACTTCGCGGCCTTGGATCCGAACACCACGTGGGTGACCGACATACGTACATCCGCACGGCCCAGGGCTGGCTCTACCTGTGGGTCGTCCTGGACCTGCACGGCAAGAAGGTCGTGGGTTGGTCGATGTCGAACATCCAGGACCGGGAGCTGGTGATCAAGGCCGTGTTGATGGCCTGCTGGCAGCGTTCGAGTAGGGATCCCGTGGTACTGCACTCCGATCGTGGCACCCAGTTCACCAGCGGCGAGTACCAGCGGTTTCTGGCCAACCACAACCTGGTGAGCAGCATGAGCGCGGTAGGCCATTGCGGCGACAACGCGGCGGCCGAGGGCTTCTTCGGCCTGCTCAAGCGCGAGCGGGTCAACCGCCGACGCTACCTGACCTTGGCCGAGGCACGCTCCGACGTATTCGACTACATCGAGCGCTTCCACAAGCTCCGGATGCAGCGCAGGCTGGACAGCCGGGAACAGAAGTTCATAGCCTTAACTCAACTGTCCGCGGAAACGGGGTAGAACCCCGCGCGGTCAATGAGAGCTTCTCCAGGTAGGACAACGGATTGCGCTGATGGCGCCAGCAAGGCGCCTATGTCAGCCGAAGTACCGCCGTACTTGCACCAGCGCTACTCCAGCACGACCTCCAGCAGTTTCCTGATCACTCGCTCCACGGCCTGCGCGCGCTCCGGCCGGTACTCCCACGTGTCCTCGTCCATATAGTTTCTCTGCGAAAGCTCCAGCTGCACGGCGTCGATCTGGTTTGCGGGATCGGCGTAGTGGCGGGTGATGTAGCCGCCCTTGAAGCGGCCGTTGCTGACGAAGCTGTATCCACCCTGCCCCTGCAGCACGGCCTGCAGGCGCTGCTGCAGCTGCGGTGAGCAGCTGGTCCCGGCGGCGGTGCCCAGGTTGAAGTCGGGCAGACGACCTTCGAACAGGAACGGCACCGTGCTGCGAATGGAGTGGCCCTCCCAAAGCGTGGCGCGGCCGTGCGCGGCGTGGATGCGCGCCAGTTCGCCGGCCAGGGCCTGGTGGTAGGGACGCCAGTAGCTGTCGACGCGCGCGCACGCTTCGGCCTCGTCGGGCTGCTGTCCGTCGCGGTACACGGGCTGGCCGCTGAACTGGACGTGCGGGCACAGGCCGGTGGTGTTCTGGCCCGGGTACAGCGACACATCGTCGGGCGGGCGGTTGAGGTCGACCACATAGCGCGAGTACGCCGGCACCAGGATCGAGGCGCCCAGCTCGCGGGCGAAGGCGTAGAGACGTGCGACGTGCCAGTCGGTGTCCGGCACCCGGCGCGCGCTGTCGGTGAGGCGCGCGGCGATGTCGTCGGGCAGCAGCGTGCCGTCGTGCGGCAGGCTGACCAGCAGCGGCGCGGTGCCGCGGTGCAGGGTGTAGGTGTCCATGGATTCCAGTCTAGGTGGTGCCCAGCGAAGACCGCGCCGGGCTCAGGTCATCAGTACCACTTCTTCGGCGGCGGTGGGGTGGATGGCCACCGTGTCGTCCAGGTCCTGCTTGGTGATGCCGCGTTTGATGGCCACGGCGAAGCCCTGCATGATTTCATCGCTGCCCTCGCCCACCAGGTGCAGGCCCACTACGCGCTCGTCCTCACCGGCGCACACCAGCTTGAACAGGCTGCGCTGCGGCGAGTTGGCCAGCGCGTGCAGCATGGGCCGGAAGTTGCTGCGGTAAACGCTGACACTGTCACCGAACCTGGCGCGCGCCTCGGCTTCGGTCAGGCCCACCCTCGCCAGCGGCGGGTGCGCGAAAATCACCGTGGCGATGGTGTCGTAGTCGAGCTTGGCGTCGACCTTGCCGCCGTAGACGCGGTCCATCAGCCGGCGCGCGGCCGCGATGGCCACGGGCGTGAGCGCCGGGCGCGGGGTCACGTCGCCGACGGCAAAAATGTTGGGAGCGCTGGTGGTCTGGTAGTCGTCGACCATGATGAAGCCGTACCGGTCCAGCTGCACGCCGGCCTGCTCCAGGCCCAGTCCTTCGGTATTGGGTTGGCGCCCGGTGGCCAGGATCACCTTGTCGAAGGTTTCGCTGGTGTCGCCGGTGGTGAAAGCCAGACGAACACCGGCCACGCCGTCGCGGTGCAGCGCACTGGCCTTGAAGCCGAAGTGCAGGCGCACGCCGTGCTGGCGCAGGTTGTCCTGCAGCGCATCGGTCACCTCTTCCTCGAAACTGTCCAGCAGCCGCTGGCGGCGGGCGAAGATCTCCACGCGGCTGCCCAGCGCCTGCAGCACGCCCGCCAGCTCCACCGACACGTAGCCGCCGCCGACGATGGCCACGCGCTCGGGCGCCTCGATCAGGTCGAAGAAGTCGTCCGACACCAGGCCCAGTTCGGCGCCCGGGATAGCTGGCCGACGCGGCCGGCCGCCGGTGGCGATCAGCAGCTTGTCGGCGGTGAAGCGGATGCCGTCGTCGGCCTGCACCGTGTGCGCGTCCACCAGCCGCCCCCTGTGCGGCAGGTGCACCACGCCGGTGGTGTCCAGGCGGTTGCGGTAGCTGGTGTGGATGCCGGCGATGTAGCGCTGGCGATGCACCACGAACTGCGTCCAGTCCAGGGTGGGCGCCGGCAAGTCGAAACCCACCTGTCCCGCCAGACTTGCGCGGTGCGAGAGCTCGGCCGCCAGCCACATGGCCTTCTTCGGCACGCATCCGACATTGACGCAGGTTCCGCCCAGTTCGTTGGGCTCCATCATCGCCACGCTGGCACCGTGCGAGACGGCCCGGAACGCGCCGGCCAGGCCGCCGGAACCGCCGCCAATGACAATGAGGTCGTAGTCGTAGCCGTGCTTTTTCAAGTGAATCGCTCCATTCGGTAGGGCGTCGGGTCGATGGCCGTAGGCGCACCGGTGATGAGGTCGGCCATCAGCTGGCCGCTGGCCACGCCCATGCTGATGCCGAGCATGCCGTGACCGGCGGCGACCCAGAGGCTGTTACGCCCGGGCGCGCGGCCGAGCACCGGCAGGTCGTCCCAGGTCATGGGCCGCCATCCGCACCAGCGCTCCTGGATGGTGGGGCCCACCGGCTCGTGCAGGAACCGGGCGGCGCCCCGCTCCAGCGCCGCCAGGCGCACCGGGTTGAGGCTGTCGTCGTAGCCGGAAAATTCCATGGTGCTGCCCAGGCGAAAGCCGCTGTCCCACGAGGTGACGCAGACCGAGCAGTCCTTCAGCACCATCGCACGGCGCGGTACCCGGGACGGGCGCGAATAGGTGATCGAATAGCCTTTCCCCGGCTGGATCGGCAGGCGCAGTCCCAGAGCACGCAGAAGCGGTGGCGACCAGGCGCCCAGCGCCACCACCACCTCCTGCGCATTGCGCGGGCCCAGGGTGGTGACCACGCCCGCGCCGTTGCCGCCGGGTTCCTGGTGCAGCGATTCGACGCGGCAGTGCTCTTCGATGATCCCGCCGCGCTCGCGGACCACCCGCGCCAGCTCGGCCATGTAGCGCTCGGGACGCAGCCGCGCATCACCGGGGAACTGAATGGCGCCGGCGACGCCGGGTTTCAGAGCGGGATCCTGGCGCTCATAGCGGGCACCGTCGATGACCTCGCTGACGATGCCGAACTCGCGCAGCGCCTCGCACTCGGCGGCGTAGTGCTCGAAATTCCTTGGCTCGCGAAATACGTAGTCCAGCCCCTCTTCCACGAATTCGCAGTCCAGCGCATAGCGGTCCACCCACTGCGCCAGGCGCAGGCGCGAGTCCTGCAGCAGCGCCGCACGCGACAGCGCGCTCTGGCGCCAATCGGTGGAATTGCAGCGCGCAGCGAAATGCAGGAGCCAGCGCCACAGCGCGGGATCCAGTCGCGGCTTCAGGTACAGCGGCGCGTCGGGGGTGAGCATCCAGCGCAGGCCGCGCGCGACCATCCCCGGTGCGGCCAGGGGCGGCGCGTGGCTGGGGGTGATCGTGCCGCAGTTGCCGTGCGAAGCGCCGCCGCCGACGCTGCCGGCATCGAGCACGCGCACCGACCGTCCAGCGTCGATCAGCGCCAGCGCGGTAGCCAGCCCGATCACGCCGCCGCCAATGATCAGTACGTCGTCGCGTGGGGGAATCACCGCGTCATTGTAGGGCCGCACCGGCTGCATGCCCGTGCAGGGCACGCATCGACTGCGGCCTGAGGTAGGTCAGCGAACGCCACAGCCACTCCATCGGCCCGAATCGGAAGCGCTGCAGCCACCAGCGGCTGAACAACACTAGCGCGGTGAACAGCACCAGCACGAAAGGCACCTGCCACGCGCGCGATAGCTGTTCGAAATAGCCCATTCCGTAGCCGTAGAACACCAGCGTGCACACCACCGACTGCATCAGGTAGTTGGTCAGCGCCATGCGTCCGGCCGGTGCCAGCCACGACAGCACGCGACTGGTCGAAGCCGCCTGCGTGCCGCGTACGATCCAGCCGAGGTAGCCGAAGCACATGAGCGCGCTGCCGAGCATGCCCAGGCTGAAGGCGGCGGACATGGTGAGGTTGATGTCGCCAGGGTCGATGTTCGGCTGCAGTGCGAAGGAGGCCAGCACCAGCGCCAGGCCAATGGGCAGCGCGACCCAGCGCAGTCGCCGGAACAGCGTCGGCGATTGCTGTGGCGCGGCCATCGCTCCGCTCTTCACCAGCCAGGTGCCGAACAGGAACATCGACAGCACCATCGGCCCCATCATCACCAGACTGGTGAGGGTCACGCCGAAATCCTTCAGGCGCTGGATCGTGGCCTGCGCATAGCTGCCGCTGCCATAGGCTTCGCGTTGCGCCTGGATCATGCCGGCCATGTCGGCCTGGCCTCGCATCTCCGCCTCCCACTGCGCCGCCAATTCCGGGGTGGCCTGCATCAGCGTACCCATCAGCCCGAGCAGCAGCATCAATCCGAGCGGACCGAGGAAGGCGAGCACCGCCACGCCGATCAGCCAGCGGCCGTTGACATCGCGGAAGGGCAGCAGCGCCAACGACACCAGCGCGTAGGTCACCAGGATATCGCCCGACCACACCAGCAGGGCATGCACCAGGCCAATGGCCAGCAGCACCATCCCGCGCCGCCAGTACATACCAGCGAAGGGACGGCCGCTGGCGGCGGCACGCTGCGACATCACCGCGAAGCCCATTCCGAACAGCAGCGAGAACAGGCACCAGAACTTGCCCTGCACCAGGATGTAGATGAGTGCGTCGACGACGCGGTCGGCACCGGTGAGGGCCGGGTCGAGCCCGGTGGTCGCTGCGTACATCGGGCCGACGAAAGCCTCGATGTTCATCAGCAGGATGCCCAGCAGGGCGAAGCCGCGGACGATGTCCAGCACTTCCAGTCTTTCGGACGGCGTCACCGGCGAAAGCACGGTGGGCGGCGCGGGCGCATTCATCGCAGAGATGCTTCTTGGCAGGCTGTGCGCCAATTACACCACGCCGGCGCGGCGGCTCCATGGGCCAGAAGGCCCGCTCGTGGCGGGCATTGTGTCGACCCCGTGGGGCGTGTGGCTCAGTGCTGGTGGCCGCCTTCGCCGTGTACGTGTCCGTGCTGCAGCTCCTCGGCGCTGGCTTCGCGCACCTCCAGGATCTCCACGTCGAAGTGCAGGTCCTTGCCGGCCATGGGATGGTTGAGGTCGACATCGACCACGCTCATGCCGATCTTCTGGATGGTGACCGCGCGCGGGCCGAAGTTGGTTTGCAGCACCACCTGCTGGCCGGGCTCGAGCTTCTGGGCGCCGAAATGCTTCTTGGGCACGCGCTGGGCCAGTCCATCACGACGCTCGCCGTAGGCGTCGGCCGGCGCGACATCGACTCCGAAATTCTCGCCCGCTTCGCGATCCATCATCGCCGCTTCCAGGCCCGGTATGACGTTGCCGTGGCCGACCATGATCGCAAGCGGCTCGCGCTCCTTTGAACTCTCCAGCGGCTCCTGCCCTGCTTCGGACACGGTGTAATGGAAGCGGACGACGCTGTCTTTGGCGATTTTCATGCTGTGCTCTGTAGGGGGCCGCAGTGGCGACCAGGGCGGCTTGTCTGCCGCAGGGGCTGCGGTCAAGATGACCGCGATGAACGAAACCTATTATCCCGGCTCGGCCACTGCCGCGCCACACGCCATCGCGCGATCGCCCTCGCGCGCCCTGCTTGTGCTGTGCGCGGCCATTGCGCTGGCAAGCTGCGGCGGAGGCGAGAAGACCAGTCGCGATACGCTTCCAAAGACGGTGCGTGAATGGCCGCAGGTCACGCCCGCCAACCCGGGCGATGCCAACGCGGTGCTGATGCGCGCCCTCGGCCTGGTCGGCACGCCCTACCGCTACGGGGGCAACACTCCGGAGGGCGGCTTCGACTGCAGTGGCCTGGTGACCTACGTCTACAAGGACATGCTCGACCTGCGCCTGCCGCGCAGCTCGCGTGAGCTGGCCCAGGTGCAGGGGCCAAAAATTGCGCCCGAAATGCTGGCGACGGCCGACCTGGTGTTCTTCGGCAGCGGCGGCAACGTCGCCCACGTGGGCATCTATATCGGCGAGGGCCGTTTCGTCCACGCCCCCAGCACCGGCGGCACGGTGCGGCTCGACCGCCTGGACGGCACGTATTGGCGCAAGAACTATTCAGGTTCAAAGCGGGTATTGCGTTAACTGTGACGCTGGTCCGCGTTCACTTCACAGTGCACTAACGAAAATTGAACCATGTGAGGTTCGGATGAAGCCATCATCGCCTCTTCGCCCGCTTCACGGAATTCATGAGTGACGACCGACGACCTGCTTCCAGGCCTGCCAGCCGCCCCCCGTTCCTGCGCAAGACGCTCCACACATCCTCTTTTGTTGGCCCTCGTGCTCGGTGCTGCCAGCCTGTCCCTGCAGGCGCAGGAAGCCCCGGCTGACAGTGCCGTGTCGCTGCCCACCAATGCCGCCGCCTCCACCGCTGCGCCGCAGACCCTCCCGATCGCGCTGCCGGCCACCGCCTTGGCGAGCACCCCCAGCGTCCGCGCGCGCGCCTCCGACGCCGCCGCCGCGACCTTCACCGCACTGCTGCCGCGCCTGGCGGCCACCGACGCCATGCCGATGATGGACCGTTCGGCCATCCTGGCCGGCGACCTCAGCCGCCTGCTCTCCGATCGCGACCTCGCGCGCACTGGCGCGCTCGCGCCGCAGGAAGGCGGCAACAAGATGCAGACCGTGCTCAAGCGCGCACTGACCCTGCTGGGCACGCCATACCGCTGGGGCGGCACCTCGCCGGACAGCGGTTTCGACTGCAGTGGACTGGTGGGCTACGTGTTCCGCACCGCGCTCGGCATCGAGTTGCCGCGCGTGTCCCGCGACATGGCGCAGAAGTCCGATGCCGGACTGATCAAGGACCGCGACGCCCTGCAGGAAGGCGACCTGGTGTTCTTCGGCCGCAAGGGCCTGGTCAACCACGTGGGCATCTACGTCGGGGCCGGCCGCTTCGTGCATTCGCCCAGCCGCGGCAAGGACGTGCGGGTGGACAGCATGGTCACCGGCTACTGGAGCAACAGGTTCCTGCAGGCGCGCCGCGTCGCAATGTAGTCCGACGTGTATCCAGTCGAACGAGGCCGCCTGACCCGCGGCCTTTTTCATGACCGTTGGCTGCAACTGGGCCACGGTCTGTTCGATGCCCTTCGCCCAGCGCCATCACCTGCAGCGCGTACTCGGCCAGCCGCTGGTCATCCTCGTCGCGTGGCTGCCACGCAGGCACGCTCACCGGCTTGCCTTCGACCCCGTCCAGCGCCACGAACACGATGATGCAGTGGGTACACAAGCGCTCGGTGGCGTGGCTGGAGTCCAGCCCCGGGTCCCGGGCGCGCACATCAATGGCGAAGTGCATGCTGGTGGTGCCGGTATGCACCAGCGTGGCGGTGACGGTAACCAGGTCGCTGATGCAGATCGGGGCCACGAAGCGGATCCCGCGCACGGGCACCGTCACGCCGTACTGGCCGCTCCAGCCGACCGCCGCGGCATCGCCGACCTGGTCGATCCATTTCATCACCACGCTGCCGTGGACCTTGCCGCCGTAGTTGACGTCGGTGGGTTCGGCCAGGAATCGAAACGTCAGTTCGCGCTGTTCGCCGCTCATGCTGTTGCCTTGCCGATGCCAGCAGGCAGGCAGGCAGGGTACGCCAGCGTGGGTCAATGGGCCGACGCTGCATGGGGCGCAAATGTCGACGGTCGCGCCCCCGCAGGCGTCATGCAGGTCCTTGTGGGCAATGGCGCCAACGCACTGCCGCGCTTATGCTCCGGCAACGAGATCCGCGGGGAACCTGATCGTGCAAGCTTCGCTGCTGACCAACCTGTTCCTGCCGCTGGCCCTGGGCGTGATCATGCTCGGCCTCGGGCTGGGGCTGTCGGTGGCCGACTTCCGTCGCGTGGCCACCTATCCCCGCGCCGTGCTGATCGGCCTCGCGCTGCAGGTGCTGGTGCTGCCCTGGGTGGCCTTCGCGCTGGCCTTGGGGCTCAAGCTGCCACCGGAGCTGGCCGTCGGCCTCATGCTCCTTGCCGCGTCTCCCGGCGGTGCCACCGCCAACATCTACAGTCACCTGGCGCGCGGGGACGTGGCGCTCAACATCACCCTGACCGCAATCAACAGCGTGCTGTGCCTGCTGACCCTGCCGCTGATCCTCAACCTGTCGCTCGAATACTTCTTCGGCAGCGGACAGTACGTGCCGCCCCCGGTGAACAAGGTCATCGAGGTCGCGGCGATCATCGTCCTGCCGGTGCTCGTGGGCATGTTCATCCGCGCCCGCGCAACTGGCTTTGCCGCGCGCACCGAAAAACCACTGCGGCTGCTGTCGGTACTGGTGCTGGCGCTGCTGGTGGTGGCCGCCGTCGCCCAGGAATGGCGCACGCTGGTGACCCATTTCGCCGCCGTCGGCATCGCCTGCCTGGCGTTCAACCTGGCCAGCATGGGCACCGGCTACGCCGCGCCTTTGATGCTGAAGCTGCCCCGACGCCAGGCCATCGCGATCGCCATGGAGATCGGCATCCACAACGGCACCCTGGCCATCTTCATCGCGCTCAACGTGCTCGGGAGCGCTGCCATGTCCGTGCCGGCGGCGATCTACAGCCTGATGATGTTCGTCACCGCAGCCGTGTTCGCCTTCGTGGTCACGCGAAGGCCGGAAGTACAGTCCGCCAGCCCCTGAGTACGAACAGGCACCGCGCAAGCCACGCTACTTGTCGGGCTGCTCCAGCATCGCCGCATCCACGCCGACACTGGTGCCGACCGCATCGTACCGTTGCTGGTCCAGCAGCCCGGTTTCCCGCGCCACCAGCACCGGCACCAGCATCTGTCCGGTGACGTTGGTCATGGTGCGCATCATGTCCAGCACCCGGTCGATGGCGACCAGGTAGCCGATGCCTTCCAGCGGCAGCCCCGCCGCGCTCAGCACCAGGGTCACCATCACGATGGCGGTGCCGGGAACACCGGCGGTGCCGAAGCTGCCGAGCACCGACGCCAGCAGGATGATGAAGTACTGCGCCAGCGAGAGCTCCAGGCCGAAGTACTGGGCGACGAACAGCGACGTGAGCGCCGGGTAGATCGCACCGCAGCCGTCCATCTTGATGCTGGCGCCCAGCGGCACGGCAAACGCGGCGTAGTCCTTGTCCACGCCCAGGTTGTGGGTGACGCTGCGGATCGCGACCGGGAGCGAAGCGAAGCTGGACGAACTCACGAACGCCACCTGCATGCCCGGCGCTGCGCCACGGAAAAACTTGAGCGGATTGAGGCCGTGCGCCAGCAGCAGCCCACCGTAGACGAACACGATGTGCAGTGCGCAGGCGAGGTACAGCGCCAGCACGAAACTGCCCAGCGGCAGCAGCTTCTCGAAACCGTAGGACCCGACCAGCGCGGCGATCAGCCCGAAGGTCCCCAGCGGGGTCATTTCCAGCACGAAGCGCGTGACCTGGATCATCGCGTCGCTGGCCTCGCCGGCCAGTTTGCGCAGGCCAGCGCTGCGTTCGCCGATCTTGACCAGCGCGAATCCGAGCAGGCCGGCGAAGAATATGACCTGCAGGATCTTGCCTTCGCTCAGCGCGGCGAACGGGTTGGACGGCACCACGTCCAGCAACACCTGGATGGGCGTGGGCACCTCGCGCACGGTGTATCCGGCCGCCACCGTCAGCCCGCTGACCCCGCTGCCCGGCTGCATCACCCAGCCCACCGACAGCCCCACGCCGACGGCCAGCGCCGCGGTCGCGGCGAACCACAGGAACGTGCGGCCGCCCAGCGCTGCCACTGATTTCTGCCCGTGCAGGCTGGACACCGCGTTGACCACGGCGAAGAACACCAAGGGCACCGCGATCATCTTGATCAGCGTGACGTAGAGCGTGCCGAGCGGCCCGAACCAGGTTTCCGCCGACGGACCGAACGCCCACCCGGCCAGCGCGCCGAGCACGAAGCCCGCGACCACGCGCTGCCAGAACGGGATCTCCAGCCAGGCCTTGACCAACTTCATGGGCGACATCCGGACTGCTGCGGCCTCGCACGATAGCCCAGCGCCCGCGAACGCGCGACGGCGGTGCTGGAAACCAAAGTGTCATGGGCAGGACGCTGCCACACCGCATACTCGGAGCCCTTGCTGCACCAAGGTCTCCGATGCGTTCATTTTTT
>JBDNHW010000125.1:0-15750 GCA_041688625.1 Pseudoxanthomonas sp. | reverse complement strand
GCTGGCCACGGGGCTTGAACAGGACGACTTGCGCCTGTTCGACGCGCGCTTTTCGCTGGGCGATCCCGACGCTGGACGCGCCGCTTTCGAGTCGGCACACCTGCCAGGAGCCCTGCATGCGGATTTGAATCGCGACCTCTCGGACCTCTCGATACCGGGAATGGGCCGTCACCCGCTCCCCGACGAGCGTCGCTTCGCAGAGCGACTGGGCCGGTTGGGCGTGACGCCCGCCTGTCAGGTGGTGGTCTACGACGCGGCCGATGCCGGCATGGCGGCGGCCAGGATGTGGTGGTTGCTGAAGCTGATGGGTCACGAACGAGTCGCAGTGCTCGACGGAGGCTATGAGCGATGGCTCGCGCTGGGCTTGCCGGTGACCGCGCAGGTGCCCGAACGCGTGGTGGAGGCGCCGTATCCCGGGGGCTTCGATTACTCCCGCATCGCCACCGCAGACGAGGTCCAGGCACGTCTCGGGGAGGACGCCGGCTGGCTGCTGGATGCGCGGGCGGCGCCACGCTTCGCTGGCGACGTCGAACCCATCGATCCGGTCGCCGGCCATGTGCCCGGGGCCGTCAATAACCCGTACTCCGAAAGCCTGCGCGACCGTGTCTTCAAGCCCGCCGCTGAAGTTCGTGCCGGGCTGGAACCGCTGCTGCGGGGCAGGCCGCCGCAGGAAGCCGTGCTGATGTGTGGCTCCGGGGTGACCGCGTGCCATCTGCTGCTTGCCATGGAACACGCCGGTCTTGCCGGCGCGAAGGTCTACGCCGGATCGTGGAGCGGCTGGATAGACGATCCCACGCGCCAGGTGGCCACCGGGGCCGACTGAGTCACCTCCCCAGCCGCGCCACCATTGCCTGCAGGGCGGTTTGCGTGTCGGGTGCGTACCAGCCTTCGATGAAGCGGTCCATCTCGATGTTCTTCGCCTCCAGCGCCTCGGCGATGTCGGCCCGCGCAATCGAGCGGGTCATCAGCATCGGCGACTGCGGCAGCTTCAGCAGCTGCTTCAGCCAGGCCACCGACCGAGCCACGACCTCGCTGCCGTCCACGAGTTCGTCCACCATCCCCATTTCCAGCGCGCGCTCGGCCGCTACCAGCTCGCCTGCCACCAGCAGCCGTTCGGCCCGGCCGGTGCCTACCAGGCGCCGCAGCAGCCGCTGGATGCCCTCCGGGGCAACCAGTCCGACCTGCGTCTCATTGAGCCCGATGACGTAAGGCTTGGCCGGATCCGTGCTGCGCGCCATGACCCGATAGTCGCAGCACAGTGCAAGGACGCAACCGCCTGCAGGAGAATGTCCGGTCAGCGCGGCGACCACGGGCACACGCGATTCGGCCAGGGTGCGAGCCACGCCGAAGAAGGCCTGCCAGCTGTCCATCAGCGCGTGCCTGTCGTCGCCGTGCGACAGCAGATGCGGCACGTCCATGCCCGCCGAGAAAATCCTCTCGCGCCCCGACAGCACGATGCCGCTGGTGCCTTCTGCAACGGCCGTTTCGATCGACGCGATCAATGCCCGGCACAGGTCGGTGTTGAGCGCGTTGACCGGCGGGCGCGCCAGGCGGATTTCGCGGATGTTGCCGTGCTCGAGGATGTCTACCAGGGCGCTCATTCTGCTCTCCGTTTGCGTCGGCCGATATCATAGACGCATGAATACGAACCCGTTCACGAAATGGCTGCTCGCACCGTTGCTCGTCCTCGCCGGCTGCACCAACGAGATGCCGGTCGACTCAGAGCCCTGCTTTCCTGGCTTCGAAGCAGGATGGATCCGCATGGGGCCCACCGCGATGCCGATGATGGGCGGCTTCGGGCGAATCGAGAACAGCTGTGCCGAAGATGTTGCGGTGGTTGCGGCAAGCAGCGCGCATTTCGCGGACGTGTCCCTGCATCGAACCATCAGCGAGGACGGGATGAGCCGGATGCGCCCGGTGCCGCGCTTGGAGGTGAAGTCAGGGACGGCGGCGGTGCTGGAACCGGGTGGCCTGCACCTGATGCTGATGCAGCCCCGCGCGCCTCTGCAGGCGGGCGACACGGTGTCGGTGACGCTGACGCTCGAAGATGGACGGGAGCTGCCTGCGGAGCTCGTCGTGCGGGCAAACGCCCCCTGAGGCCGTTGGGCCGATTCGGATCGGGCTAGGCCAGCGCGGCCCGCAGCGCCTCAGGCAGCGGCACGCTGGTGCCGGTCTGCGAATCCACCCACACCATCACCACGTTGCCATCGGAATACAGGATCGAAGGATCGCGGCTCGACAGCATGCGGTGCGCCACGCTGATGCTCTTGGTGCCGATCCGTTCCAGGAACAGCTCGACGACGATCTCGCTGGGCCATCCGATGGGAGTTCGATAGTTCACGTTGCTGGCGGCCAGCACTGGCGCGATCCGGTCGCGCAGCGACACACCCGGCAAGGACTCCAGCCAGCGCACGCGGGCCTCCTCGAGGTAGCGCAGGTACTGCGCGTTGTTGACGTGGTTGAACGCGTCCATGTCACCCCAGCGCACCTGCAGGGCGAGCCGGAACACCGGGCGTGGCTCCCCGGGCCGCGACTGGCCGCTCACTTGGCGACCTTCTTGATCGCGTTCTTCCTGGCCGCAGAGGCGGCGGCCTTGGCGTCTTTGGCGGCCTGCTTCAGAACCGATTTGCGCTGCGGCAGCACCGCCGGTCTGGCCACTGCAGCCGGCTTGCTGCCCTTGGCTGCTTTCGACTTGGGAAGCAGCTTGGCCAGGAACTGCCCGGTATAGGACTGCGGCGCCGCAGCGACCTGTTCCGGGGTGCCGGTGACCAGCACCTGGCCGCCGCGGTGGCCGCCTTCGGGCCCCAGGTCGACGACCCAGTCGGCGGTCTTGATGACGTCCAGGTTGTGCTCGATCACCACGATCGTGTTGCCGTCGTCGCGCAGCTTGTGCAGCACGGCCAGCAGGTGCTCGATGTCGTGGAAGTGCAGTCCGGTGGTGGGCTCGTCGAGGATGTAGAGGGTGCGGCCGGTATCACGGCGCGACAGCTCCTTGGACAGTTTGACGCGCTGCGCCTCGCCGCCGGACAGCGTGGTCGCGCTCTGGCCGAGCTTGATGTAGCTCAGGCCCACGTCGATCAGGGTCTCGAGTTTTCGCGCCAGCGTCGGCACCGGCTCGAACAGCTGCAGCGCGTCCTCCACCGTCATCTCCAGGATGTCGCTGATGTTGTAGCCCTTGTAGTTGATCTCCAGGGTTTCGCGGTTGTAGCGTTTGCCGTGGCACACGTCGCAAGACACGTAGACGTCGGGCAGGAAGTGCATCTCCACCTTGATCAGGCCGTCGCCCTGGCACGCCTCGCAGCGGCCACCGCGCACGTTGAAGCTGAATCGACCGGGCGAGTAGCCGCGCGCGCGCGATTCGGGCACCTGCGCGAACAGCTCGCGCAGCGGAGTGAACAGGCCCGTGTAGGTGGCCGGATTGGAGCGCGGCGTGCGCCCGATCGGCGACTGGTCGATGTCCACCACCTTGTCGAAGAGATCCAGGCCGTCGATTTCGCGGTACGGCGCAGGCTTGTGCGAAGCGCCGTTGATCTCGTTGGCCGCCAGCGCGTAGAGCGTGTCGTTGATCAGCGTGGACTTGCCCGAGCCGGACACGCCGGTGATGCAGGTGAACAGGCCGGACGCGATTTCCAGGTCCACGTTCTTGAGGTTGTTGCCGCTGGCGCCGCGCAGGTGCAGGGTCATCTTCGGATTGGGCTTGTGCCGCAGCGTGGGGATCTCGATGCGGCGCTTGCCCGACAGGTACTGGCCGGTAAGTGAGCGGGGCGCCTTGAGGATGTCCTCCAGTTGGCCTTCGCCCACGATCTCGCCGCCGTGCACCCCAGCGTAGGGGCCGATGTCGAGGATGTAATCGGCCGCTCGGATCGCGTCCTCGTCGTGCTCGACCACGATCACCGTGTTGCCGAGGTCGCGCAGCCGGGTCAGCGTGCCGAGCAGGCGCTCGTTGTCTCGCTGGTGCAGGCCGATGCTGGGTTCGTCGAGCACGTACATCACCCCGACCAGCCCCGCGCCGATCTGCGAGGCCAGGCGGATGCGCTGGGCTTCGCCTCCGGACAGCGTGTCGGCCTTGCGCTCCAGGGTCAGGTAGTCGAGGCCGACGTCGACCAGGAATCCCAGGCGCTCGGCGATCTCCTTGACGATCTTGGTGGCGATCTCGCCGCGCCAGCCGGGCAGCGACAGGCCGCGGAAAAACGACAGTGCTTCATCCACGGGCAGGACCACCAGGTCCGGCAGCGGGCGATCGCCGACGAACACGTTGCGCGCCTGCCTGTTGAGCCGCGCGCCGTTGCAGACCGGGCACGGCTGTTCGCTGATGTACTTGGCCAGCTCCTCGCGCACCGCGGCCGACTCGGTCTCGCGGTAGCGGCGCTCCAGGTTCGGCACGATGCCCTCGAACTTGTGTTTGCGCTGCTGGCGGCCGCCCGAATCGGTCATGTAGTTGAAGGTGATCAGCTCGCTGCCGCTGCCGTACAGCACGGCCTGGCGCACGACTTCCGGCAGCGACTGCCACGAAGCATCGACATCGAAGCGGTAGTGCTTGGCCAGCGAGGCGATCAGCTGGAAATAATAGGCGTTGCGCCGGTCCCAGCCGCGCACCGCGCCGGCCGACAGCGACAGCTCCGGATGCACCACCACGCGGGCGGGATCGAAGAACTGGGCCACGCCCAGGCCGTCGCAGGTCGGGCAGGCCCCTACCGGGGAGTTGAACGAGAACAGTCGTGGTTCCAGCTCCGGCAGGGAGTAGTCGCACACCGGGCAGCTGTACTTCGACGAAAACAGCTGCGGGGTGTGCGTCGGATCGTCCAGCGACTGCACCGAGGCCATGCCGTCGCCCAGCTTCAATGCCGTCTCGAAGCTCTCGGCCAGCCGCTGCTTGATGTCCTCGCGCGGCTTGAAGCGGTCGATCACCGCTTCGATCGTGTGTTTCTGGCGCAGTGCCAGCGGCGGCACCGCGTCGATCTCATGAAGGTGGCCATCCACGCGCACGCGGACGTAGCCCTGCGCGCGCAGCTGGTCGAAGACCTGCGCATGCTCGCCCTTGCGCTCACGGATCACGGGTGCCAGGAGCATGTAGCGCTGCTCCGCGTCCAGGGCCAGCACCTGGTCGACCATCTGGCTGACGATCTGCGCTTCCAGCGGATAGGCGTGATCGGGGCAGCGGGGCAGGCCGACGCGGGCGTAGAGCAGGCGCAGGTAGTCGTAGATCTCGGTGATCGTGCCCACGGTGGAGCGCGGGTTGTGCGAGGTGGATTTCTGCTCGATCGAGATCGCCGGCGACAGGCCCTCGATGTGGTCGACGTCGGGCTTTTCCATCACGCTCAGGAACTGCCGGGCGTAGGCCGACAGCGATTCCACATAGCGGCGCTGGCCTTCGGCGTAGATGGTGTCGAAGGCCAGGGACGACTTGCCCGAACCGGACAGGCCGGTGATCACGATCAGCTTGTCCCTGGGGAGGTCCAGGTCGATGTTCTTGAGGTTGTGCGTCCGCGCGCCGCGTATGCGGATGAATTCCATAGCCATCGGGTGGGGGGTCCGTGAAGCCAACAGGGAAGCGTAGCGATCTCCGTATCTGGGGGCAACGGGCTGGTTTTGAAAGCCGTGCCGGCGCGGCCGCTGCGGGCCCCCGGGCTCCGAGGTAGGCCTTCGCCCGTGGCTGCGGTGGCCAAAGCCCCGGAGAGGCGGCTTGTTGACCCTAAGCTGCTGAAAGCCTTACACTTCCGCTCCTGTCTGCCCTCGATGGCGGCCAGGTCATTAAAATAACTACATAAGGAAACACCCATGTACGCAGTTGTAGTCACCGGCGGTAAGCAATACCGCGTGATGACGGGCGAGACGATCCGCGTCGAGAAGCTCGATACCGAAGCCGGCAAGGAGATCAAGTTCGACCAGATCCTGATGCTGGGCGACGGCGAGGGCGTGAAGCTCGGCGACGCGCTGAAAGGCGCCACGGTCACCGCTACCGTCAAGTCCCATGGTCGCGCCGACAAGGTGCGCATCATCAAGTTCCGCCGCCGCAAGCACCACAAGAAGCAGATGGGGCATCGGCAGCACTACACCGAAATCGAAATCACCGGGATCTCTGGTTCCGATGACAACAAGAACAAGTAGGAGCATCAGTCATGGCACATAAAAAAGGCGTAGGTTCTTCGCGCAACGGTCGCGATTCCAACCCGAAGATGTTGGGCGTCAAGATCTACGGCGGCCAGGCCATCGATGCCGGCAACATCATCGTCCGCCAGCGCGGCACACAGTTCCATCCGGGTACCGGCGTGGGCCTGGGCCGTGACCACACGCTGTTTGCGCTGGTCGACGGCAAGGTGCAATTCTCGGTGAAGGGCGCCCGCAGGCGCCGCACCGTGAGCGTCCTCGCCGAGGCCTGATCCACGGCTGATTCGAGCGAATGGCCCCGCCGCGAGCGGGGCTTTTCGTTGGGGCCAGGCGGGGAACAGGGAACAGGGAGATCTGGATCGCGAGGGGGTGCGGGCCTGTCCCGATGAAGAATCCCACAGCCTTCATTTTCAGTAGTCGAGGCGGTTCACCCTGCTGCCCCGTACCGTCTCATTCCCCGTTCCCCGTTCCCCGCTTCCCCGCTTCCCCGCTTCCCCGCTTCCCCGCTTCCCCGCTTCCCCGCTTCCCCGCTTCCCCGGTTCCCCGGTTCCCCGGTTCCCCGGTTCCCCGGTTCCCCGGTTCCCCGGTTCCCCGGTTCCCCGTTCCCCGCTTCAGCACCGGTTCCCCGCTTCCGCTCCCGCTCCATACAACTCCGCTCCCAGAAGCCACGCCCCATGAAACTCGTAGACGAAGCTGAAATCGATGTCCTCGCCGGCAATGGCGGGGACGGCTGCATTGGCTTCCGCCGGGAGAAGTTCATTCCCCTGGGTGGCCCGGACGGTGGCGACGGCGGCGTAGGCGGCAGCGTGTGGATCGAGGCGGACGAGAACCTCAGCACGCTGGTGGATTTCCGCCACCAGCGCATCTTCAAGGCCAAGCGCGGCGAGAACGGCATGGGCCAGCAGCGCTACGGCAAGGGCGGCGATGACCTGGCGATCACCGTGCCCGTGGGCACCGTGGTCACCAATGTCGGTACCGACGAGGTCATCGGCGACCTGACCGTGCATGGCGACCGCCTGCTGGTGGCCAAGGGCGGCAAGGGCGGCCTGGGCAACATGCACTTCAAGAGTTCGGTCACCCGCGCGCCGCGCCGCGCCACCTCAGGCGAGGAAGGCGAGCAACGGACGCTGAAGATGGAGCTCAAGCTGCTGGCCGACGTCGGCCTGCTCGGCTTCCCCAACGCGGGCAAGAGCACCTTCATCCGCGCGGTTTCGGCGGCCACGCCCAAGGTCGCCGACTACCCGTTCACCACGCTCTACCCGAACCTGGGCGTGGTCAGCGTCGAGGCGTACCGCAGCTTCGTCATCGCCGATATCCCCGGTCTTATAGAGGGCGCTGCCGACGGGGCGGGGCTCGGTGCGGTGTTCCTGCGCCACCTGCAGCGCACCCGCCTGCTGCTGCATCTGGTGGACATGGCGCCGATGGAGGGCGGGGTGGAGATTTCCCCCGCCGAGCAGGTCCGTGCAATCGCGCGAGAGCTGGACAAGCACGATCCGGAGCTGCTGCAGAAGCCCCGCTGGCTGGTGCTCAACAAAGCCGACCTGATGATGGAAGACGAGGCGCGTGAGCGTGCGGCCGAGGTGATCGCCGAACTCGGCTGGAGCGAGCCCTGGTACATGGTGTCGGCGCTGTCGCGCGAGGGCACCTGGCCGATCATGAAGGACGCCATGGCGTTCTTCGACCGATTGCGCGAGGACGAGCAGGAAGCGCGCGATGCCGGCTGAAGGCCAGGCTCCGTTCTGCCCTGTCCCCCAACGGGACTTCTGGTGCGTAGATCCGGGCTTGCCCGGATGCTCCGGCTTCAATGCGAAAAGCATCCTTGTAGATCCGAGCTTGCCCGGATGCTCCTGCTTCGATCCGAAAAGCATCCGAGCAAGCTCGGATCTACGGGCCAAAGGTAGTGCGCCAGGGAAACCAGGCTCACAACAGCAGACCAAGCCCGGCTCGGCAAAAAGGCCCACAAAAAACCCGGCTGACGCCGGGTTTTCCGATGCTGTCGAACCTCTGCGATCAGGCGGCTTGCAGGGCCTTGATGCGGGCGGTCAGGCGGCTCTTGTGGCGAGCGGCCTTGTTCTTGTGAATCAAGCCGCGCGAGCTGAACCTGTCGAGGATCGGCTGGGCGACATCGAACGCGGCCTTGGCGCCCTCGGCATCTCTTGCTTCCAGTGCCTTGAGCACTTTCTTGATGGAGGTGCGCAGCATCGAACGCTGGCCGGTGTTGCGCATGTTGCGCACGACAGCCTGCTTGGCGCGCTTCTTGGCGGACTTGATATTTGCCACGGTGGGTATCCTAGGAAACGTTGGGGTGGAGCGGTAATGGACGGAATGCGGAAAAACGAACGCGAAATTATGGGGCTTTCAACCACTTGCGTCAACTACCGGGACGCCCTCGCATGAGCGGCAGCCGGCTGCTGCGTTCGACCGCGGTTTTCAGCTCGATGACCCTGCTGTCGCGGATCGCCGGATTCGCCCGCGACATGGTACAGGCCGCGCTGTTCGGGGTGGGGCCGGCCACCGACGCCTTCACCATTGCCTACCGCATACCGAACTACCTGCGCCGGATCTTCGCCGAAGGCTCGTTCGCCATGGCGTTCGTGCCCGCCTTTTCCGCGATCAAGGAATCCGGGGACCGCGCGGCACTGAAGGACTTCCTGGACCACGTTTCCGGCGCGCTGTTCGCCGTGGTCTGGCTGGTCAGCGGGCTGGGCATGCTGGCCGCGCCGCTGATCATCTCCCTGATCGCGCCCGGCACCCTGGACGAGCCGGGCAAGTTCGGCATGGCCACGGACATGCTGCGCATCGTGTTCCCGTACCTGGGTTTCATCTCCATGGTGGCACTGGCGGGCGGCGTGCTGAACAGCTTCCAGCGCTTTGCGCTGCCGGCGGTGACGCCGGTGCTGCACAACCTGATGCTGATCGCCGCGATGCTGTTCCTGGCGGGCTACCTGGAGGTGCCGATCATGGCCCTGGCCTGGGGCGTGCTGGCCGCCGGAGCGGCGCAGCTGCTGCTCATGTGGCCGGCGCTCGGGCGGCTCGGACTGGCACCGCGGCCGCGGTTGAACCTGAAGCACGAGGGCGTGCGGCGGGTGTTCAAGCTGATGCTGCCCACGCTGTTTTCCTCGTCGGTGGCGCAGCTGAACATGGTGGTCGGTACCATTTTCGCCTCGCTGCTGATGACCGGCAGCCAGACCTGGCTGTGGTACTCGGACCGGCTGGTGGAGTTTCCGCTCGGCTTGTTCGGCGTGGCGCTGGGCACGGTGATCCTGCCGCACCTGTCCGGTCGCTTTGCGGCTACCGATGCCGAAGGGTTTTCATCGGCGCTGGACTGGGGCCTGCGCCAGGTGCTGCTGCTGGCCTTGCCGGCGGCACTGGGGCTGATCCTGCTGGCCGAGCCTTTGGTCACCACCGCATTCCAGCGCGGCGAGTTCACCGCCTTGGACAGCCGGATGACCGCTTGGGCCCTGATCGCGATGAGTGCCGGCGTGCCGTTCTTCATGCTGACCAAGGTGCTGGCGCCGGCATTCTTTGCGCGCCAGGACACGAAGACGCCGATGCGCGCCGCGATCGCCACGGTCATCGTCAACGTGGTGCTCACCGTGGCCATCGTGGCGCCGCTGTGGCTGAACCAGGTGCCTGGCGCGCACGTGGGAATCGCGTTGGCCACCGCGATCGCCGGTGCGGTGAACACGGCCTTGCTGTGGCGCTACCTGCGGCGCCAGAACCTGTACTCACCGCTGCCGGGTTGGGGACGGCACGCGCTGCGGCTGGCTTTCGCCTGTGGGCTCCTGGCCGCTGTCGTACTGGGCTTGCGCTGGTACATCGGCAGCTACAGTGCGCTCGGTGAAGTACAGCGATGGAGTTGGCTGCTGGGTACCGTCACCGCCGGCGCCACGGCCTACGCCCTGGGGCTGCTGGTGACAGGTTGGCGTCCGCGCGAGCTGCGGCATCGATGAGCGCAGTCGGCCTGACCCTGTCCGTATTGACCATGTCGTTATACTTCAGGCAATGAACAGGCTGTTTCGTGACGTCGATGGCGGGGCGTTGTTCCCGCAGGGTAGCGTGGTCTGCATCGGCGCCTTCGACGGTCTGCATCTGGGCCATCGCGCGCTGGTGCGCCATGCGGTGTCGCGTGCGCGAGCCCTGGGCCTGCCGGCGGTGGCCCTGAGCTTCGAGCGGCTGCCGCGGGAGTTCTTCTCCCGGGCCGAGCCGCCGCCGCGGCTGACCCTGGTGCGGGGGAAGTACAAGGGCCTTTGCGAGCTGGGTGTCGACAGCGTCGGGCTGCTGCGCTTCAACTCGAAGCTGGCGTCGATGCAGGCCGAGGAATTCGTCCGCCAGGTGCTGGTGCACCGGCTGTCGGCGCGCGAAGTCTGGATCGGTCCCGGGTTCCGCTTCGGCAACCGGCGCGCCGGCGATCTGCAATTGCTGCAGCAGCTGGGCGAGGTGCACGGTTTCGCTGCCGGTGAGATCGAGCCCGTGCACAGCGGTGGGCAACGGGTCTCCAGTACACGTATCCGCGAAGCCCTGCGCGCCGGCGGCTTCGGCGCGGCCGCGCAGTTGCTGGGGCACCCGTACTCGATCGAGGCACGCGTGGTGCGCGGCAAGCAGCTGGGGCGCACGCTGGGATTTCCCACGGCGAACCTGCGGTTCCCCAGGACGCCGGCGCTTTCGGGCATCTACGCGACGTGGGTGCACGGAGTGGGCGACCAGCGGCGTGCGTCGGTTTCAAGCTTCGGCACTCGCCCCACGGTCAACGGCGTGGAGCCGCTGCTGGAGGCGCACCTGTTCGATTTCGACGGCGACCTCTACGGCCAGCACATCGAGGTCGAATTCGTGTCAAAGCTACGCGACGAGGTGAAGTACGACAGTCTCGAGGCCCTCACCGAACAGATGCAGCGCGACGCCGCCGATGCGCGTCGCATCCTTTCCGAACAACCATTACGAGCGACCGCGTGACCCAGGACTACAAAGCAACGCTGCACCTGCCCGCCACCGATTTCCCGATGCGCGGCGACCTGCCCAGGCGCGAGCCGCAGACGCTGGCGCGCTGGCAGGCGGCCGACCTGTACGCGCAGCTGCGCGCCAACGCGGCGGGGCGCCCGGTTTTCGTCCTGCATGACGGCCCCCCGTACGCCAATGGCGCGATCCACATCGGGCACGCGGTCAACAAGATTCTCAAGGACATCATCGTCAAGTCGAAGTACCTCTCCGGCTTCGATGCGCCGTACGTGCCTGGCTGGGACTGCCACGGCCTGCCGATCGAGATCGCGGTCGAGAAGAAACATGGCAAGGTCGGCGACAAGCTGGACGCGACGGAGTTCCGGGCCAAGTGCCGCGAATACGCGCTCGAGCAGATCGACAGCCAGCGCGAGGATTTCCAGCGACTGGGCGTGCTGGGCGACTGGCAGCATCCGTATCGCACGCTCGACTTCAAGTACGAAGCGGACATGCTGCGCGCGCTGGCGCGCATCGTCGAACGCGGCCATCTGTCGCGGGGCGTGAAGCCGGTGCACTGGTGCTTCGACTGCGGTTCGGCACTGGCCGAGGCGGAGATCGAGTACCAGGACAAGGTGTCGCCGGCCGTGGACGTGGCCTACGCGGCGTTGGATTCGAAGGCAGTGGCCGCCGCGTTCGGCGTGTCCGTGGATGGCGACGTGGAAATCGCACTGCCGATCTGGACCACCACGCCGTGGACGCTGCCCGCGTCGCTGGCGATCTCGCTGGGCGCGGAGCTCGATTACGTGCTGGTGGAGGGGCCTGCCCGGGATGGCAAGCGGCGCTGGCTGCTGCTGGCCGAGGCGCTGGCCGAACGCGCGCTGCAGCGCTATGGCGTGCACGATGTCGTCGTACACGGTCGAGCCGTCGGCGCCGCGCTCGAAGGCCTGGTCTTCGGCCATCCGTTCTACGCCGGCCGCGAAATCCCGATCATCCTGGGCGAACACGTGTCGGCCGAGGAAGGCACCGGCGCGGTGCACACCGCGCCCGGCCACGGCCAGGAGGACTTCCTGGTCGGCATGCAGTACGGACTCATCGAGCGCTACACCGCCGCGCAGCTGATGCCGGTGGATGGGCGCGGCGTCTACCTGCCGGGCACGCCGCCCGCGCGGGACGTGGCGCTGGCGGGCATGCACATCTGGAAGGCGAACGAGGCCCTGCTGCAGCCGCTGCGCGACGCGGGCGTATTGCTGGCCTACTCGAAGTTCGAGCACAGCTACCCGCACTGCTGGCGCCACAAGACGCCGGTGGCGTTCCGTGCGACGCCGCAGTGGTTCATTTCGATGGACAAGGCGCATCTTCGGCGCGATGCGCTTTCTGCCATCGAGAACGTCGGATGGGTTCCCGACTGGGGCCAGGCGCGCATCGCCGGGATGATCGAAGGGCGCCCGGACTGGTGCATCAGTCGCCAGCGCACGTGGGGCGTTCCCATCGCGCTGTTCACCGATATCGAGACTGGCGAGCCGCATCCTGATTCGCCCGCGCTGATGCGCAAGGCGGCCGAGCATGTGGAGCACGGTGGCGTCGACGCGTGGTACGCGCTGGACAAGTCCGAACTCCTTGGTGCGGAGGCCGCGCGCTACGACAAGGTCACCGACATCCTCGACGTCTGGTTCGATTCCGGCGTGACCCACGAATGCGTGCTGGCGCAGCGCAACGAGGACGGGCTGCACAAGCCCGCCGACCTGTACCTGGAAGGTTCGGACCAGCATCGCGGCTGGTTCCAGAGCTCCCTTCTGACCGGCGTGGCGATGGACGGCGTGGCGCCGTATCGGCAGGTCCTGACGCACGGCTTCGCCGTGGATCAGAACTGCCGCAAGATGTCCAAGTCGCTGGGCAACGTGGTGGCCCCCCAGAAGGTGACGGATGCCATGGGCGCCGACGTGCTGCGACTGTGGGTGGCCTCGACCGACTACCGAAACGAGATGTCGGTCAGCGACGAGATCCTCAAGCGCAGCGGTGACGCCTATCGGCGCATCCGCAATACCGCACGCTTCCTGCTGAGCAACCTGCACGGCTTCGATCCGGAGCAGCACCTGCGCCCGCTCGAGGACATGGTGGCGCTGGACCGCTGGATAGTGCACCGCGCCGATGCGCTGCAGGCGCGGATTGTCGCCGCCTACGCGCGCTACGACTTCGCCGACATCGTGCAGGCGCTGTCCAACTTCTGCAGTGTAGAGATGGGCTCGCTTTACCTGGACGTGACCAAGGACCGGCTGTACACGATGTCCGAGGACTCGCGCGGGCGCCGCTCGGCGCAGAGCGCCATGTACCGGATCGCCGAAGCTTTCGCACGCTGGATCGCGCCGATCCTCAGCTTCACGGCCGACGAGATCTGGGGTTTCCTGCCAGGCGAGCGCGAAGCAAACGTGCTGTTCGCGACATGGTACGAAGGCCTGGCGCCGCTGCCCGAGGATGCGCCGCTGTCGGCGCGCGACTTCGACGAGCTGCTGGCGCTGCGCGAGCAGATGTCACGCGTGCTGGAGCCGATGCGCGCCAGTGGCCAGATCGGAGCTGCGCTGGAGGCCGAGATCACGATCTCGGCCAATTCCACCAAGGCCGCGAAGTGGCAGCCGCTGGCTGACGAATTGCGTTTCCTGTTCATCAGCGGTGACGTGACGGTTACGCCGGTCGAGGCGGACGAGGTGTTCGTGCTGGCCCAGGCCAGTGGCAAGGCGAAGTGCGTGCGCTGCTGGCAGCTGCGGGGCGATGTTGGCGTGGACGCCGCCCACCCGGGAATCTGCGGTCGTTGCGTGTCGAATATCGAAGGGCCGGGCGAAGACAGGAAGTGGTTCTAGCTTTGCTTCTCCCGCCGGCGACCGAAGCAAGTGCAGGGCTGAGAAAGTGCCCGAATTGCGGATGAGGGCGTGGCCTCTCAATGCGCATGGAGGCTTCTTCGACACGTCATTCTCATTCCCTCATCCGGCGCTTCGCGCCACCTTCTCCCGGTGGGAGAAGGGACCAACAAGGCATAACGACTAATGACCAATCACCCAAATCCGAATGCGCTGATCTGGCTTGTCCTCTCCGCCATAGTCATCGTGCTCGACCAGTGGACCAAGGCATGGGTGCTGTCCAGCTTGCCGGAGTACACCGCCATCCCGGTGATCGACGGCTTCTGGAACTGGTTCCGGACCTACAACACGGGGGCGGCGTTCAGCTTCCTCAGCGATGCCGGCGGCTGGCAGATCTGGTTCTTCAGCCTGCTTGCGATCGCCATCAGCGGGCTGCTCGGGTACTGGCTGTGGCGCGCCCCGCGCAGCGATTGGCGGCAGGCGTTGCCTTACGCGCTGGTCATCGGCGGTGCGCTGGGCAACGTGATCGATCGGGTCCTTCACGGCCACGTCATCGATTTCATCCAGTGGTACTGGCGCGGCTACTACTGGCCGGCCTTCAACATCGCTGATTCGGCCATCGTGGGCGGTGCGATCGGGATCGCCCTGTTCGGGATCTGGGACAGCAAGCAAACGGAAAAAGCGCGATAATCGCGGCCATGGACGTACTTCTTGCCAATCCCCGCGGTTTCTGTGCCGGCGTCGATCGCGCCATCGAAATCGTCAAGCGTGCCATCGACACGCTGGGCGCGCCAATCTACGTGCGCCATGAAGTGGTGCACAACCGCTTCGTCGTCGACGACCTGCGCAAGCGCGGCGCGATCTTCGTCGAGGAGCTGAGCGAAGTCCCGGACGGCAACACGGTGATCTTCAGCGCGCATGGCGTGTCTCAGGCGGTACGTGCGGAGGCTGCCGGACGCGGCCTCAAGATATTCGACGCCACCTGTCCGCTGGTGACCAAGGTGCACTTGGAGGTGGCGCGCCACTGCCGTGCGGGTCGTGACGTGGTCCTGATCGGCCATGCCGGCCATCCCGAAGTCGAAGGCACCATGGGCCAGTGGGATGCCCAGTGTGGCAAGGGCCGCATCTACCTTGTCGAGGATATGGACGACGTTGCCACGCTCGATGTCGCGCAGCCGGAAAACTTCGCCTACACCACCCAGACCACGCTTTCGGTGGACGACACGCAGGGCATCATCCAGGCCCTCAGGGTCCGGTTCCCACACATCCAGGGCCCCCGTCACGACGACATCTGCTACGCCACGCAAAACCGTCAGGACGCGGTACGCGAGCTGGCCCAGCGCTGCGACCTGGTGCTGGTGGTGGGCTCACCGAACAGCTCCAATTCGAACCGGCTGCGCGAGCTGGCCGAGCGCGAGGGCGTAGAGGCCTACCTCATCGACGGCGCTGACGAAATCCAGCCCGAGTGGGTGTCTGGCAAGCAGCACATCGGCGTGACCGCAGGCGCATCGGCCCCCGACGTGCTGGTCGACGGCGTGATCCACAGGTTGCGCGTACTCGGAGCCTCCAGCGTCGCCGAACTGCAGGGCGAGCCGGAGAACATGGTGTTCGCGCTGCCCAAGGAGCTGCGGCTCCAGCTCATCGATTGACCCTTGCGCCCACCGGGCCTAGAATCTTCGACCGCTGCCGGAATAGCTCAGTTGGTAGAGCGCGTCATTCGTAATGATGAGGTCGTAGGTTCGATTCCTATTTCCGGCACCACCCTAGAAATGCCATCGCCAACCGGTGGAAGGCGCCCATGAAGCGAGTCGATCCCGCAGGCGCCCTCAAACACGTGATGGCGCGCGTCAATCCT
>JBDNHW010000018.1:0-4398 GCA_041688625.1 Pseudoxanthomonas sp. | reverse complement strand
CCACCGCGTGGCTGACGTCGCCTTCCAGGTCCGCCACCACGGTTTCCGCTGCGCCGAGTTGCTTCATCTGCGCTTGCTGATCGGCGTCGCGGACCATCGCCCGACTGCGGTGATCACTGGCGGCCATTTGCCGGACCATGCGCTGGCCGATCTGGCCGTGCGAACCGACGATGAGAACGTGTATAGGGCTTTCCTCTCTGTTTGAATCTGCTCTCAAGACTAGAGAGCGTAACTTTCGGACCGCGTCAAGCGAAAGGGATCGGGTTCATTGCCCCGGATCGAGGCGCTGGTCAATCGCTCGCTTGCCGCAAGGCCTCGGGAGCGGCCACGATCTGTCGGGTCATCGAATGGATCGGATAAAGGAACCTGACGTCTTTTCCGGTCCTTCCGTAGAATCGGCACCATGGCTTCCGATCCCGCATTTCCACCGCCGCCGCTGGGTCTCCGCCACTGGCCGACCTGGGCGGCTATTGGCCTGCTGGTACTGCTGGCGCGGCTGCCCTGGCCGCTGCAGCGCGCGCTGGGCCGAGCGTTGGGGGCGATCCTGCGAATCAGCATGCGGGGGCGCCGCCGCATCGCCGCACGCAATATCGAGCTGTGTTTTCCGCAGTTGGATGCGCGCGCCCACGAGTCGCTGCTGATCGATCACTTCTCGGCGCTCGGCATCGGCGTGTTCGAGTTCGCCCGGGCATGGTGGGGTTCAATCGAGCCGTTGCGCCACAACGTCCAACTGGAGGGCCTGGAGCACCTGCAGGCCGCCCACGCCGCCGGCAACGGCGTGATCCTGGTGTCTGGCCACTTCACCACCCTTGAGATTTGCGGTCGACTGCTGACTGAACACCTTCCGGTGGCTGGCATGTATCGGCCGCATGCGCAGCCGGCGATGGAGTGGGCGGTCAAGCGCGGCCGGATGCGCTATACAACGGCGATGTTCAGCAAGTTCGAGTCGCGCCCTGCCATCAAGCAGCTCAAGCGCGGCGGTATCCTGTGGTACGCACCCGACCAGGACCCGAGCCGCGGCGATGCAGTGTACGTGCCGTTTTTTGGCCGCCCCGCACATAGCCTGACCTCGACCCACCAACTTGCGCAGCTGTCGGGGGCGGCAGTGGTCGCTTTCACGCATCGTCGGCGCCGCGATGGCGGCTACAGCCTTTCCCTCTCCCCGCCGCTGGCGGAGTTTCCGTCGGACGATCCGACCGCCGACACTGCACGGATCATGTCTGCCATTGCCGACATGGCGCGAAGAGCACCGGCCCAGTACCTGTGGATCCACCGGCGCTTCAAACGCCAGCCGGGTGGCGAATCCCTGTATCGCTAGGCCGTGCCGGAGCCGGGCAGACCGGTTGCGGGAAAGCTACGGCCTCCGCGCGCGCGGCTGGCACCGTCAGGGCCAGCCAGGCAGCCGGCGCACAGCGCCGCCGATAGCAGCGTCAGCCCTCGCCGGAAGGTCGAATAGAACCCCAGATGGATGTTCAGCGGAACCACGGTGACCGCCAGCGCCCGCATCGCCGGTCGCGTGCGTTCACGTGCATCTTGGCTGGCGAAGCGCGCTTCCACGCTGCCATTGAGAGGCAGCCCAACCGCCGAGCGGACCCGGCTAGGATCGGACGCCTGCGGAAACGTGACGAATCAGGAGAATGCGCACTCGGACTCCTGTCTTCTGCGACGCACTCCGAAATGCTCGCACCGCGGGCACCTTAGCCAGCTCCGAAAATATTCCCGCTTCAAACCGCTCGTCCGCCGGTGCTGCAATCACCTTGCAGGCTGGAACAAGCGCACCGGAAAATGTGGACCGCTGCTCGGCGCCGGTCCGCGCCCACCAGAGAAGTGGGAAATCACGCGCGACAACGAAACACGATGGATCGCATGTTCCATGGCCCCGGGAGGCAACACGCCTGGACCAGACCGTGCCCGGTACTGTAGGCGACGCCTATCTCGGCCGTGCTGAACACATCGCGCATCTGTTCGAACAGCGGCCAGCCGAAGTTGTAGTAGGTGTAGATCCCGCCCGACCTGACGCCATCGCCGTGGTATTCGCCGGCCAGCAGTTCCACCAGGGTGCCGGAGTCGTCGTGATAACCGCGAATGGTGGTCGTTTCCTGCGCAGTGAAAAAGGGCACGGTGAAAATCATCGGCGCGCCGGGTGCTAGCACGCGCCTGCACTCCAGCAACGCCGCCCGCGTATCCGGAACATACTCGAGCACATCGGCGTGCAACAGACATTTGAGCGAACCTGCGTCGAAGGACATCGAAGTGATCGACTCGTGCCGCACCAGGCGTAGGACCGGAATGCGGCCCGATGTCAGCCACAGTCGGTAGCGTCCGCCTTTCGCGTCAGGCCCGAGATATTCGGAGCCGTGCAAACCCGAATCGATCTGCCTCAGCCGCCGGTAAAACCTGGAGAACCTTTCGAGAACGGCGCCCTTACCGTCAGCAGGCACCTGGCTTTCAGAAAACGCCAGCACGAGCATTCGCTGCCTTGCCGTGAGTTGGCACCGCGTGCAGACCAGACCCTCGCGCAGGTTCGGTCTGTCGGCAAACTGCGCGCCGCTGCTCACCTTGAAGGTGGTTGCCGCGTTGCAGACCGGGCAGACGCCTTCCACCTCCAACCGCGCGGAAAAGGCGGCCTCGGCCGAGCCATCGTCCGGCAGGGTCTGCTCATGTTCGAGGAACGCTTCCCTGGTCCGATGCCATGAGATGAGCGCTTCCGATTCCCTCATGCAGGCACCCTCCTGATTCAGGTCGCTGCAGCGCCAACTGTGCGGAGATTATTCGAACCCACCACTTTCCCCTTGTGTCCTGGTGGATTTACCGTTCAAGCCAATGCCTTGCATTGCCGCAGGCATCACAGCCGGCCCGTGGGCGTCACACGCACCTCTCCGCAGAAGCGCAGCGACTCCGCGTGGCCGGATCCCAGCTGCCGACCACTCGAGGAATAAAGGGAAATAAAGGAGATGCAGGAAGTTGATCAAGTTGGCTGCCTCCTCTCCCCTTCCCCCATCCCCGTTTCGCCTCGCGCTGACAACGCACGGCCGGCCGCGTGCTGGCGATGAACGAACCTGATCCCTTTTCCTGATTTTCGTGGCAGGCTAGGCGCTTCGCACTCGCCGGGCAATGCATGTACCTCGAGCACTACGGGCTGCAGGAGCCGCCGTTCTCGATCACGCCCGATCCGCGCTTCGTGTTCCTCAGCGAGCGGCATCGGGACGCGCTAGCGCACCTGCTGTTCGGCATCGACCAGGGCGGCGGAGGCGGTTTCGTGCAGCTCACCGGCGAGGTTGGCACCGGCAAGACCACGCTATCGCGGCTGCTGCTGGAGCAATTGCCGGACAATACGCGCGTCGCCCTGGTCCTCAACCCGCGGCTGTCGCCGGCGGAACTGCTGCAGACAATCTGCGAAGAGCTGCACATCGCGGCAGGCACCGGTTCGGCGGCTGAACCCGACAGCGGACTCAAATCGCTGGTCGACCGCCTCAACCGTTATCTGCTCGACGCTTACGCGCAGGGCCTGCGGGTGGTGCTGATTATCGACGAGGCGCAGAACCTGTCCATCGATGCGCTGGAGCAGGTGCGGCTGCTGACCAACCTGGAAACCCCGACCCAGAAGCTGCTGCAGATCATCCTGCTGGGCCAGCCGGAACTGCGCGAGATGCTCGCGCGCGACGAACTGCGCCAGCTGGCCCAGCGAATCACCGCGCGCTTCCACCTAACCCCGTTGAACGCCGAGGAGACCGGCGAGTACCTGCGCCATCGCTACCGCGTCGCGGGCGGGCAACGCTTCGCGTTCACCGCCGCCGCGGTGCGGCGCATCCACATGCACGCCGGCGGCGTGCCTAGGCTGATCAACATCATCGCCGAGCGCACCCTGCTGGCCGGTTATGCGCACGACCAGACCACGCTTGACGAGCGCTGGGTCGATCGCGCGGCGAAGGAGACCTTGCCGCCAAGGTCGCAGCGCGTCCACATCCGGCATGCGGCAATCGCAGCGATCGCAGTGCTGGCCCTGGCTGCCGCCGTGTTCTGGCCGCGGCAGCCAGCAGTGACTGCGCCGGACGCCAGTACAGCCGTGGACGCGGCGCCCGCCCCGTCGCCGAGCGTGCCGACATCCGCTGCCTCGCCGCTGCCAATGGATGACGTCGCGCTGGCCGAGCACCTGCAGGCAGCCGGTGCTTCGTCGTTGCCGGCATGGCGTCACCTGCTTGTCATGTGGCAACTGCCTGCCGACGACGCGGATGCCCGCGCGGCTTCGTCATGTCCCGCCTCGCCTGCTGCTGGCGTGTTCTGCCTGCGCGCACGCGGCAGCCTGGACACGCTCACCGTGCTCGACCGGCCCGTGCTGCTGCGCCTGCGCAACGACGGCCGGGACGCATGGGCGGTGCTGCTCGGCACCGACGCAAT
>JBDNHW010000017.1:0-21202 GCA_041688625.1 Pseudoxanthomonas sp. | reverse complement strand
TCGCGGCATCGCCGAGTCCGCCACTTCGCGCAGCTGGCGCGGATTCCCGGTGTCGGAGGCAACGCGTGGGTGGGCGCGAGCCCGGATCGAATTCCCATACAGTGCGGCGATGGAGTCGACCCAGAACGTAAAGTGTCACGGGCATCTGCTGACCAGCCAAACCCGCCTCCCGATGAACCGTACTCTGCAGGAAAAACTGTACGGTGTAGTATGGCCAGCTGGTCATCCTCGACAATCGAAGGGTTCGGGCATGGCCGCCCGACGAAAATCCCGGTCGCACTGCGCCCCACGGCGCGCACACTTCCTGCGATCGGAGCGCGACGAACCGACGCGCCGCGTGGCTAGAAACGCTGGTCGAGCCCACATCCCGTCATCCGGGACCCTCAAGGCTCGGCTCCTGCCTGAACTGCGTGGATCACGATCCGCATCGGGCGCCGACCATTCCATACAGCACCGGAGTTTCCCCCTCAAGCAAATGACCAACCCCACCAAAATTCTTGGCAAGGCCCGTCGCATCGTCATCAAGATCGGCTCGGCGCAACTGATCGACTGGCGTACCGGCCAAGCCCATATGGGCCGCTTTTACGCGCTCGGTTGCGAGATCGCCGGGTTGCGCCAGCGTGGTGTGGAAGTGGTCCTGGTTTCGTCCGGCTCCGTGGCGCTGGGCCGGCCGCGGCTCAACCTGCCGACAGACAAGAAGCTGCGCCTGGACGAAAAGCAGGCCGCCGCCGCCGTTGGCCAGACGGTGATGATCCAGACCTGGGACCAGGAGTTCACCAAGCACGGTTTCCACGCTGCGCAGGCGCTGCTGTCGCCCAGCGATACCGAGAACCGGCGACGCTGGTTGAACGCGCGCACGACCCTGCAGACGCTGCTGCAGCTGGGCGCCGTCCCGGTGGTCAACGAGAACGACACGGTGGCCACCGAGAAGCTGCGCTATGGCGACAACGACCGGTTGGCCGCGCGCGTTGCGCAGCTCGTCTCGGCCGACCTGCTGATCATCCTGTCAGACGTCGACGGCCTCTACGATTCCGATCCGTCGACCAACCCCGATGCGAAACACATCCCCAGCGTGGTGGCGATCACGCCGGAAATCATGGCGTTGGCCGGCCCATCGCGCTCCAGCGTGGGCACTGGTGGGATGGCGACCAAGATTGCCGCGGCGGAAATGGCGATGGCCGCCGGGTGCTCGGCGGTCATCGCACGCGGTGATGGCGAGCGTCCGATATCGGTGCTGCTGGAAGGCGCGCGCGCGACGTGGTTCCGGGCTTCGGTTTCCCCGGAGAGCGCGAAGCGTGTCTGGATCGCCGGGTCGATCGCGCCGAGCGGCCGACTACACCTGGACAAAGGGGCGACCAGGGCCGTCAAGACCGGCCACAGCCTGCTCCCGGCCGGAATCACCAGGGTCGAAGGTCGCTTCGAGCGCGGCCGGGCGATCCGGCTGGTCAACCACGACGGGCTGGCGTTCGCCACCGCGCTGGCGTCCTACGACAGCCATGAGTGCCGCCTGATCGCGGGCAAGCAGTCCGACGAAATGGAGGCGGCACTGGGGTACAAGCGTGGCGCCGCGCTGGTCCATGCGACCGACCTGGTGCTCGACTGACCATGATGGATATTC
The DNA here is from genome assembly GCA_041688625.1 of Pseudoxanthomonas sp. Classification (GTDB taxonomy): domain Bacteria; phylum Pseudomonadota; class Gammaproteobacteria; order Xanthomonadales; family Xanthomonadaceae; genus Pseudoxanthomonas_A. The sequence goes on along the minus strand of JBDNHW010000017.1, from coordinate 19,584 downwards.
GCGCTGGCGACCGAGGGTCACGCCAGGTTCTGGTAGGCAGGGGCCTGCATCGTGCTACCGGCCAGCGTCCTCAGCGGTCTTGCCAACGGCAACCGCGCCTCACGACTCACCTCAAGGGAGAAGACTCCGAATGAATTACATGACGGCAATGGGCGCGATGTGCGCCGAAGCCCGCGCCGGAGCCGCCGCGCTCCAGGCCGCCGGCGCGACAGGCCGCACCCGTGCACTGCGCGCGATCGCCGAGGCCGTACGCGGTGCCGGCAAAGACATCCTGGCGGCCAATGCCGCGGAAGTGGAAATCGCGCGCGGAAAAGGCGCCGACGAGGCGTTAATCGACCGCCTGCGGCTGGATCAGGAACGCTTGGATGCGGTCGCGGAGGGCATCGTGGCCGTCGCCGAACAGGACGATCCTGTCGGTGTCGAGCGCCGGCGCTGGAGTCGTCCCAACGGCCTGGAGATCGCCGAGGTCAGCGTGTCGCTCGGGGTGATCGGAGTGATCTTCGAGAGCCGTCCGAACGTCGCCGCCGATGCCGCCGCCTTGTGCGTTCGCGCGGGCAACGGCGTGATCCTGCGCGGCGGCAGCGAGGCGGCCGGAACCGTTGCCGCCATCGTGGGCGCGGTGCGTGCGGGCCTGCGGGCCGCCGGCTTGCCCGAAGGCGTGGTGCAGACGCCGCCCGACGCCAAGCGCGATTGGGTCACCGCGCTGCTGTCGCTCAACACAGGTGGTGCCGACCTGGTCATTCCACGCGGCGGCAAACCGCTGATCGCGCACGTCCGCGAGCACGCCCGGGTGCCGGTGCTGAGCCATCTGGATGGCATTTGCCACGTCTATGTCGATCGCCTGGCCGACCCGGCCAAGGCCCGTGACATCGTGCTCGACTCCAAGATGCGCCGCACCGGCGTATGCAACGCTGCCGAGACCCTGCTGGTGGACGCAGCTGCGGCCGAAACCCTGCTTCCGCCGATCGCCGAGGCGCTGATCGCCAGTGGTTGCGAACTGCGCGGCGATGACCGGGCCCGCAAAATCGTGCCGGCAATGAAGGTCGCGATGGACACCGACTGGGAAACCGAGTACCTCGACGCAATCCTGTCGGTGCGCATCGTCGATGGCCCGCGCGCGGCGCTGGACCATATCGCCCGCTACGGGTCCGGCCATACCGAGGTGATCGTCACCGAGGACGCCAAGACCGCGAGCGAGATGCTCGATGCGATCGATTCGGCGGTGATCATGCACAACGCCTCGTCGGCGTTCTCCGATGGCGGCGAGTTCGGCTACGGCGGCGAGATCGGCATCTCCACCGGGCGCCTGCATGCACGCGGCCCGGTCGGCGCGGCGCAATTGACGACCTCCAAGTACGTCGTCCACGGGCAAGGCCAGGTCAGGGGCTGATTGACGGGAGCCGCTGACCGCGGCGCTAGGCCGCCGGGGGAAAGGCGTCAAAGGACATTCGCGTGTGAACTGCGAACGTTCTCGGATCTCCCTGCCGAGACGTCTGAATGCGATTGGCGTATGCAGCGGCCAAGACCCTCCTCAGGGCGGCTGGCTTGCAGCCGAGCGCTCCTTTCGGCCTGATCGCCAGCCCTCAGAACCCGAACGCGGCAAGCGCCTTTGACGCGCGCTTGCGCGCGGTCGCCGATTGCATCGGAAAGGCACGGAAGAAGTCATCGCGGCTCAGTGCCGGATTGCGGGAGCGCACATCCTCCGTCCACGCGTTGGCCTTGGCAGGGTCGCCGGCCAGCGCGTGGGCGACCACCGCGATCATGGCGATCAGCACATGGGCGCCCGGTGCGCGTGCCGCACGCTCGGCCCAGTCGGCCGCTTCGGCGTCCTCGCCCTGCATCATGTGGGTGAGCGCGTGGGTGCCGACCATGGCGTAGTACAGGGGGTCGAGTGCGCTCAGGCGCATGGCCAGGTCGACGTGTTGCCGACGTTCGATGCTTCGCCCCGCCAGTGACTCGGCCCAGCCGCGGGCGTAGAGGCCCTGCGCGTAGTGCGGACTGATGGTGGTGGCGCGTTCGAGCCAGCCAAGGCTGCTCTGCAAGTCTCCTTCGAGCCAGAAACTGCGACCCATCGCGAAATTGACGAACGGATCGACCGGGTCGAGCTCCAGGCCCCGCGTCGCGAATTGCCGCGACAGGACGGTTTCGCCGGCGACGTCATCCGTGTGGTGCATGAAGGCGCTCTGGAAATGCAGGAACGACAGTCCCGTGTGCGCTCGCGCGAAGCCCGGGTCCTTTGCGATCGCTTGCCGGAACAGGGCCAGGGCCGCGGCGTTGTCGGTGCGATTGAAACGGTACATGTGCTGCAGGCCGAGGTGGTAGGCCGACCAGGCATCGAGGTTTTCGCTTACCGAAAGGCGCGCAATCGACGCCTCATGCAGCGGAATACTGATCTCCAGCGCGGCGAGGGTCTGTGCGCGGATGTCCTCGCGCAGCCGATGCACATCCTCGATCGCGACAGCGAAGTGCTCGGCCCAGACGATGCCACCATTGCGGGTGTCGATCAACTCGACCATTACCGCCAGCCGGCTTCCGATCGTTTCGACGCTGCCCGACAGGTAATAGCGCACACCGAGCAGCCGGCCGATCTCGCCCGGATCGGCCTCGGCACCTCGCAGACGGAACGATGACTCGCGGGCGGTGACGAACAACCAGTGCAGGCGTGCGAGATCGGAAATCAGTTCGTGCGGCAAGGCATCGGCCAGTGTCGGATAGGGTCCAATCACGCCCACATGGCGAAAAGGAAGCACCGCGATGGACGGCCGCGTGCCATGCCCGGCAGGTGGCACGGCCACCTGGGCACCGTCAACAAGCTCCACCGATCCCGATCCGACAACGCGCGCATCGGCCACGAAGCGAAAACCCTTCCGATGCACAGTCTTGATGAATCGCTGCGCCGTGCCATTGTCACCTAGCGTCTGGCGCACTGACTTGATCCGGCTGTCGATGGCCGAGTCCGATACCACTCGCCCATCCCACACCTTCTCGATGATCTCGTCCCTGGAGATAACGCGCTCGCGATTGCCGACCAGCAAGGCAATCAAGGCGAATACATGCGGCTCCACTGGGCGCACCTCACCGCTGGCGCGCAGTTCCAGTTTCGCGAGGTCCAGCTCGAATGTACCGAAACGGTAGATGATGGCCACAGCATAAAGCAGAGCCAGCGCAATCTCCCGAGGATCTCCAGCACTTCTCCAGTAAACCTCCATGCGTCGGGACCCGGTGCATGTTGAAGTTCCATCCACGGCGCCGGGGCGATCCCGATGCCGATTCCCAACGCCCAAAGGAGTATTCCCATGCCCATGGTCACCATCGATGTCATCAAGGACGTCTTCACCCCGCAGCAGAAACAAGAGCTCATCAGCAAGGTCACCGAAGCCATGGTCGCCGTGGAAGGCGAGAGCCTGCGCGGTGTCACCTGGGTCCGCATCAACGAGTTCGAAGGCGGCCACTGGGCCATCGGCGGCAAGGCGCTCGAAGCCTCCGACGTCCACGTACTCGCCGCTGCCAAGGCGGCCTGACCGGGATTGGAAAATGCGGAATGAAGTCAGGGAACATTTGCATCATTGCAGCGGAGGTTGAGCTGACGTGTGGAGTGTCCGCTGGCTCTCGTGGTGCCCCGAGCGTGGCCCGGGACGCCACCATAGTCCGCGACAAACATGTTGGGCGGCAATCCGACTGCACAGCACTATCAACCAAGAGGAGAGTGCACCATGTTGGACTACCCCTGATTTCTCGGACACCACAAAGCGAGGACAATCCCGAGCTGGCCCGCGTTTGACTGACATCTTTGAATTCGGGCAATCCCCGGGGAGGTGTTCGATGGAGAAGCGTCGGAAGCCCGGGTAAGGCAGGTTGATCGATACCCGCTTTGTCGGAGGGCGGGTCTTGACCCGCCACGCACCGTTCGGAAGCCGCATCACCTTCGATCATGGCGGGTCAAGATCCGCCCTCCGCGTGCTGGAGTCCTGCGGCGGGTCAGTCACTCGATGCGGCCACCATGCTGGCCAGGGTTGCCACCGGCGATATTCCCAGCGCCACGGCGAGATCGTCTGACCGCTGAGATGCGTCACCTGACAGCCAGGCCACGATCGGGGAGAACAGACCGTCGGCGAGCGCATGCGCGGCCAACCGGGGCGGAAGCCGTAGCCGGGCGCCACCACGGCGCGCCAGACGGCCCTCGACCTGCGAGATCCGGGCGTTGCGGATCACGCGAAGGGCAGAGCCTTGGAAAAGGCCGCGGGCCAGGTCGCGGTTATCCCAGAAGTGCGTGAGCAGAACGGCTACCTGCGGCGCGCCTGCTTTGCCGGTGGGCACGTCGGCGAGCAGCGAAATTGCGCCTTCCATTCTCGCGCAGAGCAGGGCGTCCTTGCCGGCGAAATGTTCGTGGAACGTCGAGCGGCCAACGCCGGACGCCTCCAGCAGGTCGTGGATGCGGATCTGGTCGTAGCGCCGCTGTAGTGCCAATACGATGAAGGCCGACTGCAGCGCTTCGCGCGTCCTGCGCCGGCGCGGATCTGAGGTGTGCGGGGACGGGCGCATGTGCCATTGTCCCACGGAGGGCGGCAGGCGAATGCCGTTGATTGTCCGGGGTGCGCGTTTCGGCTTGCGAACGTGAGTCGTCGCCAGCCCGAGTTCCCGACTGGCCCGTGTTTGCCCGTTGAACCTTGGAGGACCCATGTCCCAGCTGAAAGTCTCCGATCTGCGCCCCTTCATCCCGGCCAGGGACTTCGCGCTGTGCAAGCGCTTCTATGCCAGCCTCGGCTGGGAGACGAAAGACGTTGCCGACGGGCTTGCCTTGGTGCGACTGGCGGACGAACAGTATTTCGACCTCCAGGACTACTACATCAAGCAAGTGGCCGAGAACTGCATGCTGCACCTGACCGTGCAGGACGCGCAGGCCTGGTACCAGCACGTCTCCAGTGTCCTGCGCAATGATGCGTTGGCGAAGGCACGTGTGCAGGCGCCGAAGTTGCAGCTATACGGCGCGCTCGTGACCTTCGTGCACGACCCGAGCGGCGTGCTGCTCCATCTCTGTCAATGGCTGGCGCCGAGCCACGCGCCAGCGCATGTCGCGAGGACCAAGGCATAGCGGACGTTTTCAGCGTGCGTCGCGCCTCAGCGCTGATCCAGTTCGTGGTGGATCAGCACCACGCACTGCGACGCGAACAGCATCTTCGATCCCAGCGTGATCTTCTTCGTGCCCAGGCGCTCGAGGCTGTGGAAGGTCTTCTTCGGCATGGGGATATGGTCGGTCAGCAGGAAGCAGGGATTGCCTTCGAACGCCTGCTCGCGCATCGGCGTGCCTTTCCTGTCCATCACGAACAGCTGGTGGTCTTCGGCCAATGACTGCACCAGCCGCTCGAAGCTCTGCGTGTGCACGCTGACGCCCGATTCCACCGGCCGTGCTTCTTCCTTGCCCATGCCCCTGGACGCATCCAGCGCCTTGGCGACCTTGCCCAGCAGCGCGGCCTCGTTGAAGCCGCCGATCGCGTGCATCGCATTGACTTCGAAGCGGATCGTGCGGGAGAAATCCTGGGTGCTCTCCAGCACCAGGTAGATGGTCACGTCGGGCCGGTGTGACTGGGCCACGAATATGGCGTTCATCAGCGTATGCGCGAGGATTTCGGTATGCGCCTCCTGCCCGACGGAGGCCAATAGCTTCTGGCTGTCCGTGGGTGCCGCCCTCGCTCTGAGTACAAAGGTTCGCATGTGTGTCGTGGCCGATTCGTCGTTATGCGCGACACATGGCGTACCGCCTGTCTATTGTCCACGCAAACAGGGTTTCGGCGATTGTTTCCGAAGCCAGAAGGCGGTTTGGCCTGCTCGTCCCGTGGACGCGAGTGGACGGGCATGTTCGGCATGGCGCAAATTTCTGGCACCAGGCGCGGTGGCCGCAAGGAGGAAGTGGACGCCGTCGTCATCAGGCCGGGCGTGGAACGCATCCACTCCGCCGGCCAAGCTGCAGGGCCGCTCGCTTGTCAGGCCGAGGTCGCGACCTCGGCCAGCGTCGGATAGTCGGTATAACCCTCGGCGCCACCACCGTAGAACGTGTCCTGGTCGGGCGCGTTGAGCGGAGCGTCCTGGCGTAGGCGCAACGGCAGGTCGGGGTTGCCGAGGAAGGGAACCCCGAACGCGACCGCGTCTGCACGGCCCGAACCGATCGCTTCGAGCGCCATCGCCCTGTCGTAGCCGTTGTTGACGATCCATGCGCCCTTGAAGCGACTGCGCAAGGCCGCGAAATCGAAGGGCGCGATGTCGCGGTCGCCGCCGGTCGCGCCTTCGATGATGTGGATGTAGGCAATGCCTAGTGCGTCGAGGCGCTCCACCGCGCGTTCGAACAACGGCTGCGGGTTGCTGTCGCTGAGGTCGCCGGCCGGGGTGACCGGCGAGAGACGTACGCCCACGCGACCAGCGCCGATTTCCCGGGCAACCGACTGCACCACCTCGACCAGGAACCGCGTGCGGTTCTCGATGCTGCCGCCGTAGGAGTCGTCGCGCTGGTTGGCACCGTCGCGCAGGAACTGGTCGATCAGGTAGCCGTTGGCGCCGTGGACCTCGACGCCGTCGAAGCCGGCCTCGATCGCATGGCGGGCGGCATTACGGAATTCGTCCACCACGCCGGGGATTTCATCGATCACCAGCGCGCGCGGCGCGGACACGTCGACGAAGCCGTCGGCGGTGAAGGTCGTGGCATCGGCGGTAATGGCGCTGGGCGCGACCGGCTGCACGCCGTCGGGCAGCAGGCTGGTGTGGCCGATACGGCCCACGTGCCACAGCTGGGCCACGATGCAGCCGCCCTTGGCATGCACCGCATCGGTCACTGCGCGCCACGCGGCGACCTGCTCGGCCGTATACAGCCCGGGCGTGTCCAGGTAGCCCTGCGCCTCGCGACTGACCTGGGTGGCCTCGGTGATGATCAGGCCGGCACCGGCCCGCTGCGAGTAGTACTCGGCGGCCAGTGGCGACGGCACCAGCCCATCTCCTGCGCGATTGCGCGTCAGCGGGGCCATGACCACGCGGTTGGCCAGTTCCAGTTGCCCGAAGCGGGCAGGGGAGAACAGGGTCGGGTTGGGGGATGAATCTGCCATCGGTTGTTCCTCGGAATGTGGGGGCGCGGTGGGCGCCGGGCTTCGATCCACCGACCTGGGGACAGAACTCGACGGCACGACTTGTATCAGGCGAACAGTGCATGCCATGGGTAGACCCGCCGATGGCGTGGCACGCACATCGTCGCGGCAGCTTCACAAGCAATGGCTGGCGCCGGGGCTGACTGACCTGCTGCGTAGGGACCGCTATCCATCGCAAGCACGCGTCGAGACGCGAGGGGTCGCCGCACCGTGCCGCCAGTTCGGCACGGTGCAATGGCTCAGCCAGCGGTCCCGGCAGGCGTCGAGGTCGCTGCCGGAGCGTCTTCCGTACTGGAAGTAGCGGGGCTGCCGGAGGCCATGCTGGCGAATACGCCGTCGCGGCGTACCCAGGCGTGATACAGCCCCGCGGCGAGGTGCAACAGGATGGTGGCGAACAGCAGTCGAGCCAGCCAGGTATGGGCACCGCGCAGCCACGCGTAGAGGGTGGGGTCGTGCGGCGCGATCGGAGGCAGGTGCACACCGTCCCAGAGCACGATCGGATAGCCGCCGGCGGACAGCATGGACCAGCCGATCAGCGGCATGGCGAACATCAGCGTGTACAGCAGCCAGTGCGAGGCGGTCGCGGCAAAGGCTTGCCATCGCGGCAGGTCGGCCGGCAATGGTGGCGGGGGATTGCGCAGGCGGTTGACCAGGCGCACCACCACCAGCAGCAGGATGGCGATGCCCAGCGGGCGATGCAGGTCCACCAGCCACGGCCGCTCGCTGATCGAGGCGACCATGCCGACGCCAACGAACAGCATGGCCAGGATCATCACCGCCATGCTCCAGTGCAGCACGCGCGCGGTCAGGTTGAAATGTGCGGGCGCGCTCATGGCGTGCTCCCTTGTGGCGCTGCCGAAGCAGCACTGGTCGCGTCGTCGGCGCGGCCGTGGGCGATTTCGCGCTGGCGTCGATTGAAGGAGGGCGAATACACCGCCGAACGCGCCGCCAGGATCGGGTCTCCAGAGCCATCCACGCCTGCCGGCAGCAGCAGAGGGTCGAAGTTGATGTCGCGGCAGGGCCCGGTCGCCTGCGGCTGCGCGCTTTCGATCACCACCGTGCCGACATTGACCTGCTGCCGATCGGCAGGCCAGGCCTGCGCAGGATCGGTGATGGAGTCGCCCGGCCCGGCAAGGGTCACCAGCATGTCCCAGAGCAGTGGTCCCTGCGCGAGCCTGTCGATCAGATCCTTGCTGAGGAAATCCTGGCTGGCGACCTCGCGCTGTTCCGCAGTCATCGCGACCAACGGCGTCTGCGGCTGCATCGACCAGCGCACGTGGCGCTCGACGCCATCGGGGTTGGTGAAGCGGAACGTGTTGACGCCGTTGTAGGTCGTATTGGCGAAGCTGGTCGGCCACGGTGCGGTCTTGGCCCACTTGGCGAACCTCGCCGCCTCCGGATGTCGTGCAAGGAATGCCTTCATGCGTTCGGGGTCCGGCTTGCCGGTGTCCGGCATCGGCGTCGAGGCGTTGACCTGTTCATGGAACGCCTCCACCGAGGACACTGCGAAGAACGGGAAGCTGTTCATCGCCATGCGCCATTCCTGGCCGTCGCCGCTGACCAGGCCAAGCGCCATGCTGCGTACCCGTGCGCTGCCGTCGTCCCCGTGTGGCTTGCCCCCGCCGATCGACATGCGGCCAACAAAGGGTGTGGGGCCGGTGGTGAACATGGGGGCTTCGGACAATGCCACACCGTTCCCGTTGCCCTGGAAATATCCGGATATGCATATGCCCTTGGCATGTGCCCGCCGATACCCCGGATACACCTGGCCGTTGCCGCGTTCGATCGCATCGGTCATGCGATCCGGTGTCAGCTTCCCAGGTGACAGGAGGCCGGCCGTCCACGCAAACGCCAAGGCGATAGCGGTGACAACCAGCGCGATGGCCGCCAGCGCTGGAACAGGACTGCGGCGGGCGGCCGCATCACGCGGCGGGTCGGTCTCCGGCATCTTCAATCCGTGGCGGCGCAAGCAGTGGTCCGGAGCATAGCGTGCGAGCCAAGTGGCCTCTTCACGGAAAGAGGACGCATGTAGTTCACTGTCCGGGCACACGACCCGCCACACCCTTACACTCCAGCGACACCCTCGACGCTGCGATCCCCCCATGCGCCCACGTTCCCTCGCCGCCATCGCACTGCTGTGCAGCCTCACCCTGCCGGCTACGCCCGCCCCGACCCCGGAGTCCACCATGCGTACCCTGATGAACTTCGACAACAGCCCGCAGGAAGCGCGCTGGATCGCGGTGAACGATGGCGTGATGGGCGGGCGCTCGAGCGGCGCGCCGAGGGTCGCCGACGGGCAGCTCGAGTTCGCAGGCGAGCTCTCGATGGCAAACAACGGCGGCTTTTCTTCGGTGCGGAGCATGGGCCGGAACTTCGATCTCAGCGACGCGTCGAGCATAGTCCTGCGAGTGCGTGGCGACGGCCGCCGCTACCAGCTGCGGCTGGCGACCGATGCACGGTACCGCGGCATTTCGGTGTCCTACGGCGCGGAGTTCGAGACCACAGCCGGTGAGTGGACCGAAGTGCGTGTGCCGCTGGCGTCGCTGGTACCCGCGGTTCGCGGCAATACCCTGCGAGGCCCGCCACTGGACCCATCGCAGATCCGCGAGATCGGCCTGCTGATCGGGGACAAGCGGGAAGGTCCTTTTGCGCTTACGGTGGAATGGATTGCGGTGGAGTAGCTGCAACGAGCGCGAAGGGGGCAGAGTAGCCAGGAGTCGTTTCACGGCTCGGCCGCGAAGTCCAACTCGCGCGCGAGGAATGCGAACTGCATTGCGACCGAGTCCAGCCATCCATCCGCGTCACCGCCGCCGTGGCCTCCGCTGCCGCGGACGTGCAACAGGACGGGTTTCGTGCAGCCTTGGGAATCCTGCAGCGCCGCGGCAAGTTTGTAGGCGTGCCACGGCGGCATGCGGTCGTTGTCACGTGACGTAGTGATCAGGGTGGCCGGATAGCAGGTGCCGTTGACGACGTTGTGCACGGGCGAATAGGCGCGCATGGCCGGGAACAGCACCGGATCATCCGGCGTGCCCCACTGGTCGACCTGCTGCGGACCGTTTCCCGATAGGTGACGTCGCAGCGCATCGGTTACCGGCACGTCGGCCAGCACCGCAACGAACAGTTCGGGACGCTGGAGCATGCTTTTCGATCCTGCGCCAGGGGCCTCCGGGCAAGCTCGGATCTACGCAGGACGCAAGGTCGTGGGCAGCGGCTTGATCAGCCCAACGCGATCGACCTGCAAGCGTGGAGGACCCGGACTGGGAGCGCGCCTGGATGTACCAGGCGTGCCGCTGCGTGGTTGGCGAGCGCACTTTCATCCTGCCGTGGAACCAGGAGCTTCCCGTGGCCTGTACTGGAGGTATGCGCAGGATGCGCAGCGCGAGCACCAGCGCCCGCAGCACGTACACGGCTGCGGGAGCTGCCGGGTATGATTGGCGGCTCGAATTCCGTCCAATGCCACCGGCTTCCCAATGCGTAATCCACTGCAGGAACAGTTGCTCAAGGCCGGGCTGGCGAAGAAGTCCAGGCTCGACCAGGTGGCGCGTGAGCAGGACAAGCAGCGTCACGCCAGATCCGCGCCCGCGCCCAAGCCCGATCAGGCCGATGCCGAGCGGGCACGCCTGGAGAAAGTGGAGCGCGATCGGGCCTTGTCGGCCGAGCGCAACGCGCAGGCCAAGGCTGCCGAACAGCGCGCCCAGGTGCGGCAGATCGTCGAGCAGAACCGAATCAAGCCCGAAGGCGAAATCGACTACCGGTTCACCCACGACGGCGTGATCCGCAGCGTGCTGGTCACCGATGCCGTGCGCCGGCAGCTGGCCAGCGGCCGCCTGGTGATCGCCTGCCACGAGCAGGGCTACGCCATCGTCCCGCACGCCGCCGCCGGTAAGATCGAAGCGCGTGATCCATCGATGATCGCGCTCGACCACGGCCGCACCGCGCCGCCGGCATCCGACGCAAGCGACGATGAGTACTACAGCCGGTTCAAGGTGCCGGACGACCTGGTCTGGTAGGGAGGGGTTTCAAGTTCGATACCTCGTTGGAGCGGGCAAAAGCTCGCGCCCATGGGGCGCTCCTGCGGGCGCGCGGGGTGCGTCCGGATAGCGCGGGTTGTCTCAGCCAAAGGTGAGGAATCGTGGCGCGTGCCGCTAGGCAGGCGGCGAAGTAGCCGCACGCTGCGCGGCCGAACGCTTCTCCCAGCGCTGCCGCGCCAGCTTGCGCATGTCGTCGACGCGGTCGGACTCGTCCACGATCTCGTCCCCGAGCAAGGTCTCCACGACGTCCTCCAGCGACACCAGGCCTTCGGTCTCGCCGTACTCGCCCGTGACAAGCGCCATCTGCTGGCGCTTGTCCAGCAGCAGTTCCAGCAGCCGCGACAGCGATACTTTCGGCGGCACCGAAAGGAGCTCGCGACGGAACTCGACCACTCGACGCTCGCTCTCGCCGCGCGCCTGCGCCAGGGTCAGGTCGCTCTTCAGCACGAAGCCGGTCACCTGGTCGACGCTGCCTTCGTAGATCGGCAGCCGCGAGAATGGGCTGCCCTCGATGGTCTCAAGCGCCTCGGCCACGCTGCGGGCCTGCGGCAGGGCCTGGATCACCACGCGCGGCGTCATCACGTCACGCGCCACGAGCGAGGACATGCGGAACAAGTTGCGCAGGATCCGTGATTCGCGCTCGTCGATGTGCCCGGAGTCCTCGCCGACGCCGGCCATCGCGATGAATTCTTCACGACTGAACACATGCGCCTCCTTGCCTCCGGACAGCATCCGTGTAAGTAGCTGGGACACCTTGATCAGCGGATACAGCAGCACGATCAGCACCCGTATGAACACGGCAACCGGGGAGGCGAGCGAGCGCCAGTGCAGCGCCCCCAGGGTCTTGGGCACGATCTCGGACAGGAACAGGATCAGCAGCGTGGCCAGCGCAGAAAATGCTCCGACCCACGCACTGCCGAACACCAGCGTGGCCTTGGCGCCAGAGCCAATCGCGCCGGCCGTGTGGGCAATGGTGTTCAGGGTCAGGATCGCGGCCAGGGACTGGTCCACGTTGTCCACGCGCAGCCGGGTCAGGATCGCCGCCAGCTTGGGCTTTCCCTCGCGCATGCCTTCGATGAAGGGCGGGCTGATGCTCAGCAGCACCGCCTCGGCGATCGAGCACAGGAACGACAGCACGATCGCGGACAGCAGGTAGACCACCAGCATCACCACGTCTGCGGTGGTGTAGTTGGGCCCGGTCTCGGCCCCGCTGCCTGGTGGCCCGGCCGCAAGCGCAATCAGGGGTAGCAATGCCAGGAGAGTGCACACGACGCCCATGCCCAGCGCGCGCGCACGCGCGGAATCGATTCTCGACATCTGAGGGGTCCGCTACGGGCGGTCCAGCATAGTGACAGCACGTTTCCACACCGTGCACGAGCGCACCGCATGGCCGAGCCCAATGGCCTGCACGCAGGCTCGAGCGCGTTTGAGCCACTGACGTCCACGGAGCTGCACCATGCGATCGATCCTTCTGTTTCCCCTGCTTCTGGTTGCTATCGCTACGGATGTTCGCGCTCAGCCTTACAGCGGCCCGATCATCGACGTACACCTGCACGTCGGGCCGGCGGCACCCGGTGCGCCAAACCCGGCAACCGGACAGCCCACCAGCGCCGCTACCGACGAGGACCGCGAACGGCTCACCCTGGAGCAACTGCACAAGCACGACATCGTGCTGGGCCTGGTGAGCGGTCCCGACGCGGCGATGGCCAGCATGCGCAAGCGGGGAGGCGATCGCATCTGGGCCGGCGCGTTCCTCGACGACGGCCGCACGCCGCTGCCTCCGCCGGAGACACTTCGCGCCGCGTTCGCCACTGGCGATCTGAAGGTGATCGGCGAGATTGGTGCGCAGTACCACGGCCTCAACCCGAGCGACGAATGGTTAGAGCCCTACCTTGCGCTGGCCGAAGAGCTCGACATCCCCGTCGGTATCCACACCCGCCTGGCACCGCCAGGAACGCCTTATGGCTGCTGCCCCAAGTTCACCGTCGCGCTCGGCAACCCGTTGCAGCTCGAGCCCATGCTCAAGCGCCATCCCAGGCTGCGCATGTGGCTGATGCACGCAGGGTGGCCCTACCTGCAGGAAACCAAGGCCATCCTCTACATGTACCCGCAGGTGCACGCCGACGTGTCGGTGATCAACTGGATCATCCCGCGGGCCGAGTTCCACCAGTACCTGCAGGCGCTGCTTACCGCCGGCTTTGGCGACCGCCTGATGTTTGGCTCCGACCAGATGGTCTGGCCTGAAGCCATTGGCCAGGCCATCGAAGGGGTCGACAGCGCGCCATTCCTCGACGCCGCCCAGAAGCGCGCCATCTTCCACGACAACGCGGCGCGGTTTCTCAAGCTCGAGCCGTAGCATTCACAGGGACTGTGAGAAGGGCCTAAGCCCTGGAGACGTTGGCGCCTCGACAATGAGTTTGCAACGCAAGCACGAACCTGACCTTCCGTATAGACGTTGTTGCCTGTGGAAGAAGCCCTGATCCCAGTACTCGGCGGGGACAGGTGTCTTCATCGGCAGCGCTTCTGCGGAACCGTGGTAGTTGGCGCAGACCGCGCTGCCCCCGCTGCGTCCGCAGGAAAAGGCCGAGGAGTCGACTGTGTATTTCTGCAAGCCCGATCCCGGGTTCGCTCCGGCTTCGCGTTGGGTCACGCTGCACGGGTCATTGGGCACAAGACGTTGCATCATGCGCAACCCCCGCTAGGCCCGCTTGTTTCGGAACGGCAATGACGCGTGCACGGACCAGTGATCGCCCAGCCAATACTTGATGCCCAGGGTCATGCTGCGCACATCGGTTTCCGATGCCTCCGCTGAAGCGAACGCCGGTGCCGGTGACGAGGCCCTGGGTATGCGCGCCCCGGAATCCGATGCTGATGGAACCGCGTCCCGACGCCGCCATTTCGTCTGGCGCATCCAGCGACCAGTCATCGTCCCCCGGATGCTCGATGGCGACCCCTTTGCACAGCAACGCAGCGGCCAGTGCACACCGGAGAGCGGCCAACGCCCCTCACAGGCTGTCCTTCACCTCGGTCGATGGGCTTGAGGTATTGACGTGATGGTCGATCAGGCAGTGCAGGGTGTCGAACGCCTTGGTGGTCAGCGGCAGTGCGGAACCATCTGCAGACCGCAACTCGCGGGTCTGGGTGTCCAGGCAGTCGCTGCCGAAACGACGATGCCGCGGGTGCGCTGCCGACATGGGGCGTCCTATTCCGAAAGCTTCATCTTTCTTCAGCGGGCTTAGCCGGACTATCCGGCCACTGCGCAAGAGGCTGCGACTGGGGAGGCCTGTGCCGCGCACCCTTCCCATCCCAGGAGCCGGACCGTGAAAATCCACAGCGCCTTGCTCACCCTGGACATCAACCTCGCCGGTGGCAGCGGCGATCGCTGGTCGTGGCTTCCGGGCCATGAGAAGCGTGCCCGCCACCATGGTGTAGCGCTCGGCGTCAGGCTTGGCGTCTGAAGTTCTGCAGCGGCTGGCGCAGCGGTGCATTTGCCTGGCTTGGACCGCGAGCAGGGAAGGCAGATCGTGGTACCGCAGGCCTGGGACGCCCGGCCAACGGGCGCGCGAAGCGTGCCTGATCCCGACCATGGCCGGGCTCGTGCGGGGGCAGGATGAATGCGACGCTTTACCGGATCAGGCCGCCCTTTGTCGCTTGGGCGCTAAACTGGGCCATCTTCCCAAACGGTAATTTTGATGACGACACTAGGATCCGTGCTCAAGAACGAGATCACAAGGTTGGCCCGCAAGGAACTCCGGGCACAGATCGACCCCTTGAAGAAGGCCAGCAGCGCGCAGCGCCGGGAAATCGCCGAACTCAAGCGACAGATCGCGGCTGTTTCGCGCCAGGCCAGGGTCGCAGGCAAGGCCGCCAGCAAGTCCCCGCGAACCGAGTCCGAATCGCCCGCCACGCGCTTCGTTGCCAAGGGCCTGCGCTCCCTGCGGGCGCGACTTGGCCTGTCGGCTGCCGGGTTTGGAACGCTGGCCGGCGTCACTGCACAGTCGATCTACAACTGGGAGAACGGCAAGACCGTTCCGCGCAAGTCCCAGCTAGCGGCCCTGGCCGAACTGCGCAGCCTGGGCAAGCGCGAAGCGCAGGCGCGGCTGGAGCAGTCGGAGCAGTCGGAGCAGTAGGCGCGAGCGGCCTCCGCCCCCGAGGGAGCGGGGCAGTGCGGCAATTCCAGTGAGGGACCTGCCGATGCAGGTTTGCGGGATGCCTGCGCGGCGCGAGGCCCACGAAGACGGGCCCGAAGGCCCGTTCGTGTCCGCGCCGAGGGCCGCGTCAGAACTCCATGTTGGCCTTCCAGTAGGCTTCGATCTGCTCGACCAGCGCGTCCGGCAGCGGCACGTAGTCCAGCGCCTTGGCCTGGGCATCGCCATTGGCATAGGCCCAGCGGAAGAAGTCGCGGGCGCTCTGCGAGCGCGCAGCATTCTTCGGTTTCTTGTACATGAGGATGAAATTGGTGGCGGCGATGGGCCAGGCGTTTGCGCCCGGCGCGTCGGTCATCACCAGGTTGAAGTCCTGCGCGCTGGCCCAGTCGGCCGAAGCAGCGGCCGCCTGGAACGTCTCGTCGCCGGGCAGCACGTAGTTGCCTGCGGAGTTCTTCAGCCGCGCGTAGGCCATCTGGTTCTGCAGCGCGTAGGACAGTTCGACATAGCCGATGCTGCCGGTGATCTGCTTGACGTACGCCGCCACGCCTTCATTGCCCTTGCCGCCGATGCCGGCCGGCCATTTGACCGAGGTGCCTTCACCCACGGCAGTCTTCCACTCGTTGCTCACCTTGGACAGGTAGTTGGCGAAGTTGAACGTGGTGCCCGAGCCGTCGGAGCGATGCACGATCGTGATCTTGCGTGACGGCAGCGACAGGCCGCCGTTAAGCGCAGCGATCGCCGGGTCGTTCCACATCGTGATCATGCCCATGAAGATGTCCGCGAGCGTCTTGCCGTCCAGCTTCATTGCTCCGGAGGCAACCCCGGGGACATTGATCACCGGAACCACCCCGCCGATCGCGGAAGGAAACTGGGCCAGGCCGGCGGCCTTGAGCTCGGCCGATGAAAGGGGCTTGTCGGACGATCCGAAGTCAATGGTCCCGGCCTTGATCTGGGCGATGCCACCGCCCGAGCCGATGGATTGGTAGTTGACCTTGATGCCGTTGGTTTTGTTGTAGTCGGCCGACCACTTCGACAGCAGCGGATAGATGAACGTCGCGCCAGCGCCAGTGATATCGGTTGCCAGTGCCGGCGTGGCGAAAGTGGCGATGAGGACGGCGGCTGCGATGTGACGCTTGAACGACATGATCACGATTGGGCTCCTGGGGTTGCGGGCACGGACGAGGCCTGACGTGCATATTCCATGGCACTGGCATGACAATTTGATGGCCTTAAGATGTCGTTACCATGACGGCGCGGCTGGCACGGGCAGGCCAGGGGCATGAGCCTGCGAGCCCGTCGCTGCCTCCCTGCGGGGCCTCGACACGGCCTGTCATGACCAGACGGATCTGTCACAGACATAAATATGCAACAAAAATGGATTCAAATAGTCATCGACAGCGATTCGGCTGGTTCCGCGCTTCCTGCCACCATCGCGACATCCAGACATCCCCATCCGGAGTGAGTCCATGCGTTCTTCCATCCTGGTCGTGGCGATTGCCCTCGCCATCGGCAGCACCAGTTTCAGCGCCTCGGCGCAGAGCGGCAGCACGTCCTCGCTAGATGTGGAAATTGCCGAGCTCAAGGCCCAGCTCATCGCCCTGCAGGCGAAGGTCGCCAGCCTGGAGGAGCGCACCGACGCGCAGTCCGACATCAACGTCGGCGCCCAGGAGTCAATGCAGTCCCTGGTGGACAGTTCGCCGAAGGTCGAAACCAGGGGCGGCATCAAGGTGACCTCGCCGGACGGGAAGTTCCAGGCGTCCATCGGCGGCCGTATCCATTTCGACGCCTACGCCTTTGACCGCGACCTGGCCAGCACCACCGGCACCACCGACTTCCGCCGCGCCCGGCTGACCCTCTCGGGTACGGTGTACGACTGGCAGTACAAGATGGAGCAGGATTTCGCCGTGGGCAGCACCACCGAAGGCTTCAAGGACGTCTATATCGCCACCGATGCCCTGGGCGGAAAGGTCACGATCGGCCACTTCAAGCCTTACCGGTCGATGGAGGAGCTGACCAGCTCCAACGAGATCACCATGATGGAGCGCCCGTTCGCGTCGGCCAGCGGCCTCTACAGCGGGCGCCAGTTCGTCCAGGGCATCGGCTACCTGCGCGGCGGCGACAACTACTCCCTCGGCGGCACCGTCCACAACCTGCGCAACGCCGCCAGCCCGCGCAATGAGGGTATCGGTGTTTCGGCGCGCGCCACGTTCGCGCCGATCAACCGCACCGACACCACCGTGCACCTGGGAGTGTCGGCAAGCAGCGAGAACGCAAACCGCGGGAGCGAGAGCCTGTCGGCGCGTGTGGCGTACGCCGGTCGTCGCGGCCCGTCGCAGACCATCGCGACCACCACCGGCGCCAGCGGCGACTCGGTCCAGACCATCCGCCTGGAAGCTGCCGGCGCATTCGGGCCGCTGTTCGTGCAGTCCGAGTACGCGACCGCCACGTTCCACGCGCCGCTGGGCGGCGACCAGGACGTCGACACGTTCTACGTCATGGGAAGCTGGATGCTCACCGGCGAACACAAGCCGTACAAGGCGGGAAGCGGCGTCTTCGGCTCGGCCAAGGGCGATGGGATGTGGGAGCTGACCGCACGCTACGACACCATCGAAAACAAGGATGTGGCCAACCTCGACGTGGCCTCGACCACCTTCGGCGTCAACTACTACTTCAACCCGTATGTGCGCCTGATGTTCAACTACACGCGAGGCGACGACGAGTTCACCGGCGAGGAGACCGGCCAATACGCGGTCCGCACGCAGCTGAGCTTCTGAGGGCGTAGCTGCAAAAGACCCCGCGCACCGGCGAGCCAGTCGGGGTTTTTTCTTATCTCGCTGTGCAGGGTCTGGTCCTGGCCGACCCCCGGTGGCCATTCGAACATCGTCGTGAGGTAGATCAGGTGGGACGCGGGCATCGAGCGTTACAGAGCGGTGGCCAGGCAGGTGCAGCGCGATCTGTGGGCGCGTGAACTGAAGTGCGTAGGCCCTGCGCTTGCGGCGACCCTCCCGACTTCTGCCGGGTCAATCAGAAGCCATGTTCGCGGGGCTTTTCATTGGCTCTGCCTTGTTCCATATCAGCACCGGCCTCGCTCGATCGCGGCAACGCCAGCCTAGGCCGCGCCCTGAGTCTTACCCGGGGCGTTGGCGCTTGGATTCGTACATGACGCGGTCGGCATGCGCGAGCAGTGTGTCCGCATCGCGGCCGTCGCCCGGGTAGCACGCGATTCCGAAGCTGGCATCGAGCCTGAACGAATCATCGAACAGCGGGTGGGCTGCTCCCAGCCGGGAGCGGAGGCCTTCAGCGACGAGCCGGGCGGCCTGGGCATCGTGGCAGCCGGGCAGCAGCACCACGAACTCATCGCCACCGACGCGGGCCACCAGGTCTCCCTTGCGCAGGCCGCGCTGAAGGCGCTGTGCGACCTCGCGCAACATGCGGTCGCCGGCATCGTGCCCGCCGCGGTCGTTGACCTCCTTGAAGCCGTCCAGGTCCAGGTAGATCACCGCAAGCCTGTCGTCGCTCTGCTCTGCATGTGCGATCGCGAACTGCATCTCGCGCTGCAGCCGGTGGCGGTTGGGCAGGTCGGTCAGGGGGTCGTGGGCGGCGAGATGTTCGAGTTCCTGCTCGGCGCGACGCAGTTCGCCCACTTCGCGCGCGGTTGCGATGCGCACGTTGTATTCGGGCAGCCATCGCGCCGACCACTGGATGTCGATACTGTGGCCGTCCTTGTGGATGTAGCGGTTCCGGAAGTGTCGCTGCAGCTTGCCGGCCACGACCTCCTCAGCCGCCTCCCGGGTGCTGGCACGGTCGTCAGGATGCACCAGATCGAAGGTGCGCAAGCCCAATGCTTCTTGCGGGTCATAGCCGAAGATGCGCTCGAAGGCGGCGCTGACGAACAGGAAGCGACCCTCCACATCGACCACGCACACCGCATCGGGCAGCAGGTCGAGCAGTTCAGAAAAAGGTGGCAGCTTGGCGCTCATGGAGGGTCGGGCTTGCGTGCGCCCGGTGGTTGAGCCGCGCTCGTGCTGCCCAGTATGGCAGCGCATGCGGTGAAGCTGGCAAAATGATGGCTGCGCCAAGTTCGGAGCGGTCGGGTCAGCTTCACTACGGTGGCCGATATACCGATCAGGCGTCCATTCGGCGATGTGGTCTGCTGTTGCCGAGCAGAGGTTGCGTGGCTCGCCGGGCCGACTCCATATCCGAATCCGCGCGTCAGGCGCGCAGCGCGCGATACGGTAGCGTGGCCATCACCATTTCGGCAAGCGAGCAGGCCAG
>JBDNHW010000124.1:0-4805 GCA_041688625.1 Pseudoxanthomonas sp. | reverse complement strand
TGCAGCGCCACGTCGACGGTAATGCCGTTCTGTTCGCCGGTCACCGAAATCACGTTGGGGTGCAAGGGGGTCTTGAGCTGGGCCAGGTGCTCGACGAAGCTGCGGATGCCGCCTTCGTACTGGAACAGGTCCTGCCGGCCTTCGCCGCGCTCGTCGCTCAGGGTGATCTTGACCCCGGAGTTGAGGAAGGAAAGCTCACGCAGGCGCTTGGCCAGGATGTCGTAGTGGAACTCGACATCGCTGAAAATGGCGACCGCCGGCTTGAAGCGGAGCAGGGTGCCACGCTTTTCCGACGCTTCGAGCTGCTTGAGCGGGTACAGCGGCTCGCCCAGCGCATATTCCTGCCGGTAGTGGAAGCCGTCGCGCCACACGTCCAGCCACAGGTGCTCGGACAGGGCGTTGACCACCGACACGCCAACACCATGCAGGCCACCGGAAACCTTGTAGCTGTTGTCGTCGAACTTACCGCCGGCATGCAGCACGGTCATGATGACCTCGGCCGCCGACACACCTTCTTCCTTGTGGATGTCCACCGGAATGCCGCGCCCGTTGTCCGACACGGCCACCGAACCATCCTCCAGGATCCTGACGATCACCTCGTCGGCATGGCCGGCCAGCGCCTCATCGATGGCGTTGTCGACCACCTCGAACACCATGTGGTGCAGGCCGGTGCCGTCGTGAACGTCACCGATGTACATGCCGGGGCGCTTGCGCACCGCCTCCAGCCCGCGCAGGACCGTGATCTTGCTGGAATCGTAGTTGGTGTTGGGTACGGGGATGGTGTCGTCGCTCATTCGCTTCAGTTCGCCTGCAGGGAACCCGAGCCGGCGCGCAACACGCGCTGAACCGACACATTATCTATAGGGTTCGAGGCCCCAATTGTACCATCGCGTTGCCCCGCACCTGCCGTTACTGAACGGGTTAGCGGGGCAGGATCCGTCCTTGTTCCACGTGAAACAGCGCAAAGTCGGGCTTCAGACCCACCAGCGCTGCAGGAGGCTCGGTCCCGGTGACGAACAGCTGCGCGCCGCTGCTCAGCAGGCGCTGCAGCACGCGCCGCTGGTGGTTCTGGTCCAGCTCCGAAGCGAGATCGTCCAGAGCCATCACCGGCCACTCGCCCTCGCGGGCAGCATAGTCCTCGGCCTGGGCGAGCAAGGCGGAGAGGGCGGTCAGTTTCGCCTGGCCCCGGGAGAGCGTCTCGCGATGGGGATTGGCGGCGTAGTCGATGCGCCAGTCGGCTCGATGCGGACCCACCGTGGTGTAGCCAAGACTGCGGTCGCGGTCGCGCGACAGCACCAGCGCGTCGGCCAGCGATAGTTCGTACCGGCGCCAGCCCGGCTGGAAATCAATCGTGGTGATCCCGAGCATCGGCACCAACTCCGCGGCCACCGGCTGCAAACGCGACTGCAGGTCGGCCAGGTAGTGCATGCGATGCAGGGTGAGCGGTTCACCGGCCTCACTCAGTTCATGGTCCCATGCGTCCAGCTGGGGCCCGCCTCCGCCCGCCTTCAGCAGCGCGTTACGTTGCTTGAGCGCTCGTGAATACCGCCGCCACAGCGACAGAAAGTCTGGTTCCACGTGGAACAAACCCCAGTCGATCATGCGGCGGCGCGGTTCGCTGCCGCCCGTCACCAGCGCATGGCTGCCAGGCTCGAAGCTGACCACGGCCAAGGCCGCGCACAGTTCCCCAATCTGGCTGACCGATTCCCCGTCCAGCCGGCCTTCCCACGCATGGCCGCTATGACGCAGGCCGGCGCGGCGCGGCGCCGCACCATTGTCTTCCCGCCATTCGACGAAGACCTCCAGGGCAGCGGCCCCCGTGCGCACGAGCCCATCCCGCACGCGCCCTCGAAAGCTCCGCCCGTATGCCATCAGGTGCAGTGCCTCGAGGAGGCTGGTCTTGCCGGCGCCGTTGTCACCGGTGATCAGGTTGAGTCCTGGCCCCGGTCTCAGCTCGACCTGTTTGAATTTTCGCAGGTCGGCGATCGACAGCCGGACTAGGTGCACGTGGACACCGGTAAATCCGTCACTGCACGGAGAGTACGGAACCCTTCAAGACGACAACGCCCTGTTTCAGCCGGGCGTGTGTGGCGTTCCACGTGGAACATGACGAGCTTCAGAGACGCAGCGGCATCACCACGTGACGCGACTTTTCGCTGCTGGCCTCACGCACCAGGGCCGAGGAGTTGGCGTCGCGAAGCTGGATGATGATGTGGTCATCGCGCAGCGCAGACAGGGCGTCGAGCAGGTAGTTCACGTTGAATCCGATCGCCAGGCCATCGACAGTGGTGTCTGCTTCGATCTCCTCCTGCGCCTCTTCCTGCTCAGGATTGTGCGCGTTGATCTTCAGCTGGCCCGGTGACACTTCGACTCGGACCCCGCGGTACTTCTCGTTGGACAGGATCGCGGCACGCTGCAGGGCGGCGCGCAGCACCTCTCGGTCCAATTTAACCTCGCGGTCGGCGCCGATCGGGATGACCGCGGCATAGTCGGGGAAACGACCG
Organism: Pseudoxanthomonas sp.; assembly: GCA_041688625.1. GTDB lineage: Bacteria > Pseudomonadota > Gammaproteobacteria > Xanthomonadales > Xanthomonadaceae > Pseudoxanthomonas_A. The sequence goes on along the minus strand of JBDNHW010000124.1, from coordinate 2,301 downwards.
TCGATGAGCTTGGACGTGAAAGTCACGTCGTCGCGCTTGACCCGGATATGGTTCCGACCGACCTCGAGTTCGAGCTCGCGATCGCCGCCCTCGAGCAGGCGCTGCAGCTCGGTGACGCCCTTGCGCGGCACGATGATCTGGCGCTTGGCCGAAGCGGCGTTCTCCAGCTGGGTCTCGCACAGCGCCAGGCGATGGCCGTCGGTGGCCACGCAACGAAGGGTCTTGTCCTCAAGGTCGAACAGCAGGCCGTTGAGGTAGTAACGGACGTCCTGCTGGGCCATGGCAAAAGCGGTGCGCTCGATCAGTTCCTTCAGCGCGGCTTCCGGCACGTGGACGCGCTCCGTGGCTTCGACTTCATCAACCGACGGAAAGTCGTTGGCCGGCAGAGTGGCCAGGGTGAAGCGGCTGCGACCGGCCTGGACGGTCACCTTGTCGCCGTTCTGCGAGACGGTGATCCGGCTGCCGTCGGGGAGGGCCCGGACGATCTCGAACAGCTTCCTGGCCGGGATCGTCGTCTCCCCATCCTGGGCGTCCTCGACCGCACTGCGCGCAATCATTTCCACCTCCAGGTCGGTGCCAGTCAACGACAGCTGGGCGTCGTGCACCTGCACCAGGAAGTTTGCCAGTACCGGCAAGGTCTGCCGACGTTCGACCACGTTGACGACTTGCGCCAACGGTTTGAGGAATGCTTCGCGCTGCAGGCTGAAACGCATGTCGATGGTAGCCCCTATGCTCTGGCTCTTAAGAGAGTAATAAATCAAAAACTGGTGGTGATGGTTGCGCCAGATTCGCTTGGTAAGTAATTTAAGCTTTTGAATCTAAACGAATTTATGCGCTTTCAAACTTCGGTACATCCGTGTCTGGTAACCCGGTTCAAGCTGTGGATAACTTCCAACCCCAATGTGCTGCACAACTTATCCACAGCGCTGAGGCGCCCTTACTCACTGAGTTTTCTGATCAACTTGTCCCAGTCCTGGTGCAGCTTCCCATCAGTTTCCATGAGGTTGCGAATCTGTCGGCAGGCATGCAGCACGGTGGTGTGGTCGCGACCGGCAAACGCGTCGCCGATCTCGGGAAGGCTGTGTTCGGTCAATTCCTTGGCCAAGGCCATCGCCATCTGCCGCGGCCGCGCCAGTGACCGCGTGCGCCGCTTGGACAGCAAGTCCTTGACCTGCAAACCATAATAGTCTGCCACGGTCTTCTGGATGTTGGGGATGCTGATGGCCTGCTGCTGGGCGCGCAGCAGGTCGCGCAGCGTCTCCTGCGCAAATTCCGGAGTGATCGCCCGGCCGGTGAAGTTGGCGCGCGCGGTCAGGGTGTTGAGCGCCCCTTCCAGGTCGCGCACGTTGGAGCGCATCTTCTTGGCCAGCAGGAACGCCACCTCGTCCGGGATGTGCACGCTGCGCTCGGCCGCCTTGGCCAGCACGATGGCCGCGCGGGTCTCGAAATCCGGTGGCTCGATGGCTACCGAAAGTCCCCAGGCCAGGCGCGATTTGAGCCGCGGCTCAAGGCCTTCCACCTCGCGCGGATAGCGGTCGCAGGTCAGGATGATCTGCTGGCGGCCGTCGAACAGCGCGTTGAAGGTGTGGAAGAACTCCTCCTGGGTGCGGTCCTTTCCGGCGAAGAACTGGATGTCGTCGATCAGCAGCGCGTCGACCTGCTGGAAGCGGCGCTTGAACTGGTCCATCGATTTCTCGATCAGCGCCTTGGTCATGGCGCTGAAGAACTGTTCCGATCGCAGGTACAGCACGCGCGCGCCGGGGTTCTGCCGGCGCAGTTCGTTACCGGCAGCAAACATCAGGTGGGTCTTGCCCAGGCCGGTGCCGCCGTACAGCAGCAGCGGGTTGTGCGAGCGGTCCCCCGGTGTCTGTGCCGCCTGCCAGGCCGCAGCGCGCCCCAGCTGGTTGCTGCGCCCCTCGACGAAGTTGTCGAAGCTGTAGTGGGAGTCGAGGTTGCCCGCGTAGGGTTCGCCGCTGGCGAACTGGTGGCCCGGCATGGGCGGCAGCACGGAAGCCAGCGGTTTGGCCTGGGGCGCCCGCGAGCCAATCTCCAGCGACACGTCGCGGTGGCCGGCGAAGTGCCCCAGCAGGTCCTGGATCCGCGCCAGGTAGCGCTCGCGCACCTGTTCCACGATGAATGCATTGGGTGCGTACAGGACCATCGCACCGGTGCGCTGTTCGGCCTGCAGGGGCTTGAGCCACGTGTGCACGTCCTCGGCCGGCAATTCGGCTTCCAGGCGTTCGAGGCAGCGGGGCCAGGCATCCATCGCGGGCAACATCGGTTTCGTCGAAAGTGCGTGCC
>JBDNHW010000123.1:0-9614 GCA_041688625.1 Pseudoxanthomonas sp. | reverse complement strand
TCCCGAAAAGGGGACTTCCTTCGGTCGTCCCGAAAAGGGGACTTCCTTCGGTCGTCCCGAAAAGGGGACTTCCTTCGGTCGTCCCGAAAAGGGGACTTCCTTCGGTCGTCCCGAAAAGGGGACTTCCTTCGGTCGTAGATCCGAGCTTGCTCGGATGCTTTTCGCGTTGAATCCAGAGCGCCCGAGCTAGCTCGGACCTACAAAGACACGTGCAGGAGCAGCGTGGGGCGGGTCGTGACCCGCCCTACGTTCGGCACCGTGTCGGGACCGTGGTGTGGGAGCGGCGTTCCGCCGCGAGCGGTTTGCCTCTGTTGCTTGCTGCCCGCCTGACGGTCGGTGTCGGAAAAGGCTCGCGGCGGGACGCCGCTCCCACAGACCACGCTTCCTCGTAAATACCGATACAAACCGTGCACCTTGCCTGCTTGCACAGGCGGGTGTTTGCGCCAGCGGTGTGGGAGCTTGCTCGGATGCTCTGCCACGGGTTCTACCCCGTTAACGCGGACACTTCAAAGTAGGCTCGGATCTACAGCGGCGGAGGGAGGGCCTCGACCCGCTATAGCCATCCCGCCGTGCGCGACGACAGCCCGAGAACTTTCTCGCGGACGCGTGAGGCTTGAAAATTCACGGCTCGAAAGCCGCTATCCGCCTTTATTCCCTTCCACAAAAAAGCCCGGCACTGGGCCGGGCTGGTGCGACGCGGAGAGAGCGCAACGCGTCACGGTGAAGCGGTGGCGCGAGATCAGAAGGTGAAGCGCGGACCGATGAACCATTGGGTGTCGTTGTCGGCGAACTTCACGTCGCCGGTAAGACCCCAGTTCGGGTTGAACTTCACCTGACCGCCGAGGCGTCCGTAAAAGTCGCCGTCGTAGTCGCTGCCGTCTTCGTAGCCGGCCAGGGCATAGCCCTCCAGCATCGGGGTCATCGCGCCGCGCACGCCCACTTCGACGCTGTAGCCGTTGAAGTCCTGGAGGCTGGTCTCGAAGCGCTCGTAGGCGACGCGGGTCAGCAGGTCGGTGCGGTCGCTGATCGCGTGGTTGTAACCCACGCCCAGGCGCCAGTTGTCGATGTCGAAGTTCACGTCATCGACTTCCTGCGAGTTGTAGCTGCCAAACAGGTGGAAGTTGGGCGCGATTGCGGCCGATCCGCCCACCAGCCAGCCGTCGGCATCGGGAGAATCCTTCAGGTTTGAGGTGATGTAGCCACCTTCGACGTAGTCGTAGGAAACGCCTTCGGCGGCCGAGGCATTCGTACTGGCGAACAGGCCGGGTGCGGCGATCAGGGTGAGGGCAAGCAGTGACTTCTTCATTTCGTGAACCTGTGGCGGGGGATGGTTGTTCTTGTCGTGCCGTGCGTCGCTTTCGCGAGCCGGACGTGGAGTATCCGAAGTGCGATGCAACGCTCGATGAACTTCCGTGTGGCCGGCACCTCACTTCGAGCAGCGCAGGCAGTTGCCGATTCACGAACTCCCGACGAAACCCTGCTGTCGCCACGCCTCGAACACCACCGCCGCCACGCAGTTGGACAGGTTGAGGCTGCGGTTGCCAGGACGCATCGGCAGGCGCAGGCGGCAGTCCGGCTCGATCGCGGCAAGCACATCTTCCGGCAGCCCGCGGGTTTCGGGTCCGAACAGGAAAGCGTCGCCCGGCGCGTAGCGCGGCTGGTCGTAGCGTCGGGTGCCGCGCGTGCTCAGCGCGAACAGCCGCTTTGGCATCACCGCGTCCAGCGCCGCCTGCAGGCAGGCATGCACCTGCAGGCTGGCGTATTGGTGGTAGTCGAGTCCGGCGCGCTTGAGTTGCCGGTCGTCGAGGCTGAAACCCAGCGGTTCGATCAGGTGCAGCCGCGCGCCGGTATTGGCGCAAAGGCGGATGGCATTGCCGGTGTTCGGCGGGATCTCGGGCTGGTAAAGCAGGACATCGAGTGGTGCGGGTGCATCGTGTGGTGCGTGTGCGCTCATCGCGCGGATTCTACGTGCTGGCTGTGCTCATTCCCGCGCCACAGGCACACCTCCTCGATCCTCCCTTTGGTTCGCAGAGGGAGGTGAACAGCGCAAAGGTCGTGCTGTGCTCATTCCCGTGTCAAAGGCACCTCTCCTTGATTTTCCCCTTGCTTCGCAAAGGGAGGAGGCCGCGGGGTGATGGCTGCGTGGGGCTTTGCAGCAGATGGCAGAGAGAGACGATCGCCTTCCCGGGTGGCCATGGTTCGCTCCGGTCACGGTCAAAAGCAGGCTGCAACTGCGGTCGGTCCAGCCTGCTCCCTCGCGCGCAGCGCAGGGGAGGATTGAGGAGGAGTGCCGTTGATCCTGCTGCTGTTTCAGCCTCCTCCCTTGCGCCCAGCGCAGGGGAGGATTGAGGAGGGGGCCGTTGATCCTGCTGCTGTTTCAGCCTGCTCGCGCGCGCGCAGCACAAGAGGAGGATTGAGGGGGCTGCCGTTGATCCTGCTGCTGTTTCAGCCTCCTCCCTTGCGCCCAGCGCAGGGGAGGATTGAGGAGGGGTGCTCTGGCCGCTGCTGTTGCTGCGTGCGTATCCCGCAGTCGAGCTCGAACACAACCGGTACGTCTGGCGACTCTTTGCCGCGTCAAGCCCACCCCTCCTCAATCCTCTCCTTGCTCGCTAGGGTGACGGTGTCCCGGGAGCGCGGGCATCGACTTTCAACGCGACGCCAACTGCTGGACCAGCACCAGTGCACCCACGGCGGCCATGCGGACGTCTTCGGCGCTCGGACGCACGGTTACCGACGGCATGTCGACGACGCGGGCCTCGTTGCTGGTCAGGTAGACGTCGACGTCTTGCGGGTCCGGGCGAACGGTGATCGCGGCCAGGTCGACGATCCTGTTGGCCTGGAAGTAGGACAGGTCGGCGGCCTCGGGGCGAACGGTGATGGTGGGCAGGTCCACGGCGATGGAGGTGCTGGCCGCAGTGCGGGCGGCGGCGATATCGGCGTGTGCCTCGTGGCTGGCCACCACGGCGGAGCCGGCGCAGAGGAAGAACAGGGCGGCGGCGGTCAGGGGCAGAAGTTGAATCTTCATAGTGGTTGGCCTCTTTAGTGACGTTGTTAGGTGGTGTGGTAGTAAGGTATTACACCTAAGCAGATCAGTCAACAGACACGTGCTGACTTCCTTACCGCCTTCAGCTTTCATTAAGAATTACTTCTGGGGCGCTCTGCACATAGGTTGATACAAGTCCCGTGCCAGCTGCAGCGCCTTGTTTTACGGTGCCTGTAGCGCGATCAGGGGTGTCCGCTGTCCGTCCTGCCGTCCGCCGCGATGGATCGATGGGTCCCGCGGCGAACTCTTGCGGCGTGCCGGTTCCAGGCCTTGGGCCTGGCGGCTCGGGCGGACGTTCAGTGGGATGCCGCCCCATGGCGGAAGCCCCGCAGCGGAGCTGTCCGCCCGATCCACAGGGAACCTCATTGCGGCCGCAGGTTCGATCGCAGCCCGCGCATGCCTTGTGGCCCATGTGCCGCCGTCGCAGCCGGGCTACGATCGACGGCTGCTCCGACGTTCGAACCCCTAAAAGGAAACCCCATGTCCCTGATCCGCCCGCGCGCCGCCCTGCTTGCCGTTGCCCTGTCCACCGCACTGACCGGCCTGGCGCTGTCGCCGCAGCCGCTGCTGGCGCAGGACTCAGGCAGCAGCCAGGTCGAGATCGAGTACCAGGAGTTCACCCTGCCCAACGGCCTGCGCGTGATCGTGCACACCGACCGCAAGGCGCCGATCGTGGCGGTGAACCTCTGGTACCACGTGGGCAGCAAGAACGAGATGCCCGGCCGGACCGGCTTCGCGCACCTGTTCGAGCACCTGATGTTCCAGGGTTCGGAAAACCAGCCCGGTGAGTACTTCGCGCCCTACGAGCTGGTCGGGGTGACCGACCAGAACGGCACCACCAACCAGGATCGGACCAACTACTTCCAGAACGTGCCGACCACCGCGCTGGACATGGCCCTGTGGATGGAGTCCGACCGCATGGGCCACCTGCTGGGCGCGATCGACCAGAAGGGCCTGGACGAGCAGCGCGGCGTGGTCCAGAACGAAAAGCGCCAGGGCGAGAACCAGCCCTACGGGCGCCGCATCAACGCCAGGATGTTCGAAGCGCTGTACCCGGCCGGACATCCGTACAGCTGGCAGGTCATCGGCTCGATGGCCGACCTGGACGCGGCCACGCTGGACGACGTCAAGACCTGGTTCAAGAGCTGGTATGGCCCCAACAATGCGGTCCTGGTGCTGGCCGGCGACATCGACCTGGCCACCGCCAGGGAAAAGGTGACCCGCTACTTCGGCGACATCCCCGCCAGCGCCACGCTGGCCGACATGCCCACCAACATCCCCCAGCGCACGCAGGACACGCGCGAGACCGTGCCCGACCGCGTGCCGCAGTACCGTGTGTACCGGGCCTGGCCGGTGGCCGAGATGGGGACGACCGACGCCACCCTGCTGGACCTGTTCGCCCAGGTGCTGGGCGGCAGCGCCGCATCGCGCTTTGACACCCGCCTGGTGCACGGCGACAAGATCGCCGACAACGCCAGCGCCTATTCGTGGAGCAGCGAGATCGCCGGCACCTTCTTCCTGATGTCCACGGTCAAGGGCGGCGTGGACGCGGCCAAGGTCGAGCAGGCCATGGACGAAGAGCTGCGGCGGCTGATCGATGAAGGCCCTACCGCCGAAGAGCTTGAGCGCGCCAAGGTCTCCACGCGTGCGGGTTTCGTGCGCGGCATCGAGCGCATCGGCGGCTTTGGCGGCAAGTCCGACGTGCTCGCCTCGTGCGCGATCTACGCCGGCAAGCCCGATTGCTACAAGGATGAGCTGGCCACGATCGCGGCCGCCACCCCCGGCAGCGTGCAGGCCGCGGCGAAACAATGGCTGGGCACCGGCTCGCACACGCTGGTCGTGGTGCCGGGCGAAACCCCGGCCTCGGCGCTGCCCGAAGCCGTGGCTGCCGCCCCGGCAACCACGCCGGCGGCAACGCCGTCGGTGGACCCGAAGTTCAAGACCGTGCCCAGCGACGTCGATCGCAGCGCCGGCGTGCCCCGGACCGCCTCGTTCCCGGAGCTGTCGTTCCCGGACGTGCAGCGAGCCAACCTCTCCAACGGCATGCAGGTGCTGCTGGCTGAGCGCCACGAGGCGCCGGCGGTGCAGATGAGCATGGAGTTCCCAGGTGGCTACACGGTGGATGCCGGCGGCAAGCTGGGCCTGGCCAACTTCACCATGCAGATGCTCGATGACGGCGCCGGCCAGTACGGTGCCCTCGAGTTGGCCGCGCGCAAGGAAGACCTGGGTGCGCAGATCGCCGTCAGTGCCGGCCTCGACCATGCCTCGGTGGCGCTGTCGGCACTGTCGGACAAGCTGCCCGAATCGCTGGACCTGTATGCCGACGTGCTGCGTCGACCCACCTTCGACCCGGCCGAGCTGGAGCGCGTGCGCGCCACCTGGATCGCCGGCATCAAGCAGGAAAAGGCGCGTCCACAGACTGCGGCGCTGCGGGTGATGCCGCCGCTGCTGTACGGGCAGGGCCACCCCTACGCCATCCCGTTCACCGGCAGCGGCACCGAGGCCTCGATCGCCTCGATCACCCGCGCCGACCTGGTGCGCTTCCACGGCGACTGGCTGCAGCCGAACAAGGCCCGCATCGTGGTCGTGGGCGACACCACCATGGGCGAACTGCTGCCGCTGCTGGAATCGCGCTTCGGCAACTGGAACAGCCCAGCCGATGCGCCGGCCGTCCCTGAAGTGCAGAAGGTCGCGCTGCCCACCCAGCCGCGCGTCTACCTGATCGACCAGCCCGGCGCGATCCAGTCCAACATCTACGTCGGCCAACTGGTGCCCTCCACCCGCGCCGACGGCACAGTCGATTTCGACTTCGCCAACGGCGTGCTCGGCGGACAGTTCAGCTCGCGCCTCAACATGAACCTGCGCGAGGACAAGCACTGGGCCTACGGCTCGTACAGCAACGCCACCAATACGCTCGGCCAGCGTCCGTGGTTCGCCTCGGCCGCCGTGCAGAGCGACAAGACCGCCGAATCGATCGCTGAGCTGAAGTCGGAGATCACCCGCTTCGCCGAAGGCAAGGCCCCGGCCACGCCTGCGGAAATCGCCAAGATCCGCGCGGCCAACACACTGGAATTGCCAGGTGCCTACGAGACCGCCAGCGCGGTGCTCGGGCAGATCGCCAGCAACCAGCGCTACGGCCGCCCGGATGACTACATCGTGGGCTACAAGGCGCGCAACGAAGCGATGACCTCCAGGGACGTGCAGGCCGCCGCCTCCTTGATCAACCCGCAGGCGCTGACCTACGTGGTGGTCGGCGACCTGTCCAAGATCGAGCAGCCGGTGCGCGCGCTGAAGCTGGGTCCGGTGACGGTGCTGGACAGCGACGGCAAGCCGGTCAAGGCCAAGTAGGTCATTCCTTCTCCCTCTCCCGCTGGGGCGGGAGCGGGCTGGCTGGCGCGCCGCAACCGCCACCGGCGTTTCCCCAAGAGTTCACGAGACCGCAGCCATACTCCGGGACCTTCCATGTTTCGGGGTTCGACCATGCGTATTGCACTGACCGCCGCCGTACTCGTCCTCGTGTCGGGCTGCACCTGGGTACCGATGGACCCCGGGGCCGGCAGCGTGCGCGTGATCGCCGCCGGCGCCGCGCCCGCCGAGTGCGACAAGCGGGGCGAAGTCTCGGTGTCGGTCAAGGACAGCATCGCCTTCTACGAGCGCAATGCGCTGCGCGTTCGCGACGAGCTGGAGACGATGGCACGCAACGAGGCGCAAAGCATCCAGGCCAACACGATCCAGCCGCTGGGCCAGCCGGTCGACGGCGAGCAGCGTTTCGCGGCCTACCGCTGCCCGCCACGATGACGACCGTCGGGAGTCGGAGAACGCGTGATCGCTGAACACGCACGTTCGGCCACGCTCCGGGAAGATGCGGACGAACCCGGAAGCCAGTACCCTTGTCGGCCCTTCGGTTAGCCCGGCACGCATTCGATGCTTTTCCAGAACGTCTCCATCGCCGGACTTGCGCATATCGATGCGCCGCACACGCTGACTTCCAAGGACATCAACGAGCAGCTGCAGCCCACGCTGCAGCGCCTGGGTATCCGCACCGACGTGCTCGGCGACATCGCCGGCATCCACGCGCGCCGCTTGTGGGATGACGACACCCTGTCCTCCGACGTCGCCACCCAGGCCGCACGCAAGGCGCTGCTCGACGCCGGCATCGACGCCAGCCAGGTCGGTCTGCTGATCAACACCTCGGTCAGCCGCGACTTCCTTGAGCCGTCCACCGCGAGCATCGTCTCGGGCAACCTTGGACTGGGCGAGGACTGCCAGAACTTCGATGTCGCCAACGCGTGCCTGGCCTTCATCAACGGCATGGACATCGCCGCACGCATGATCGAACGCGGCGAGATCGACTACGCCCTGGTGGTCGATGGCGAAACCGCCAACCTGGCCTACAAGATGACCCTGGAGCGCATGAAGGCGCCGGACGTCACCGAAGAGCAGTTCCGCAACGAGCTGGCCACCCTGACCCTGGGCTGCGGTGCCGCCGCGATGGTGATGTCGCGCAGCGAGCTCACCCCCGACGCCCCCCGCTACAAGGGCGGCGTGACCAAGGCTGCCACGCAGTGGAACCACCTGTGCCGCGGCAACCTCGACCGCATGGTCACCGACACCCGGCTGCTGCTCATCGAGGGCCTGAAGCTGGCGCAGAAGACCTTCGCCGCAGCCAAGCTCGCCTTGGGCTGGGCGGTGGACGAGCTGGACCAGTTCGTCATCCACCAGGTCAGCCACGTGCACACCCAGGCCTTCATCAAGGCCTTCGGCATCGACCCGAAGAAAGTGCTCACGATCTTCGGCGAGTACGGCAACATCGGGCCGGCCAGCGTACCGATCGTGCTGAGCAAGCTCAAGGAGCTGGGGCGCCTGAAGAAGGGCGACCGCATCGCGCTGCTGGGCATTGGCTCGGGGCTGAACTGCTCCATGGCCGAAGTGGTCTGGTAAGCGCCACTGCGCGCACTTTCGCTCCACGAATTTCCCGAGGGCCGGTTCGCCGGCCTTTTTCTTGACCGCGGCGGCACCCGATGAACCTACCCGGCTATCCGTTCACCCCGAAGACGTTGGAGGTCCGCCCGGGCCTGTCGATGAGCTACCTCGACGAGGGTCCGCACGACGGCGAGATCGTGGTGATGCTGCACGGCAATCCGTCATGGAGCTACTACTGGCGCAACCTGGTGACCGGGCTCTCGGATCGCTACCGCTGCATCGTGCCCGACCACATCGGCATGGGCTTTTCGGATAAACCCGATGACGATCGCTACGACTACACGCTGCAGTCGCGCGTGGATGACGTCGCCGCGCTGCTCAGGCATCTGGGCATCGATGGTCCGGTGACGCTGGCGGTGCACGACTGGGGCGGGATGATCGGTTTTGGCTGGGCGCTGTCGCATACCGCGCAGGTCAAGCGGCTGGTGATCACCAACACTGCCGCGTTCCCGCTGCCGACGGCCAAGAAGATGCCGTGGCAGCTGTCGCTGGGGCGCGACTCCAGGTTCGGCGCCTTCATCATCCGCGCGTTCAATGCGTTCTCCGGCGGCGCCTCGTTCATCGGTGTGTCGGAGAAGATGCCGGCGCAGGTGCGTCGCGCCTACGTGGCGCCCTACGACAGCTGGGCCAATCGCATCAGCACCGTGCGCTTCATGCAGGACATCCCGCTGCGCGAAGGCGACAAGGCCTGGGCGCTGGTGCAGGACGCCGGCCGCCGCCTGCCCGAGTTCGCCGACCGTCCCGCGCTGCTGGCCTGGGGTCTCGAGGATTTCGTGTTCGACCGGCACTTCCTCGACGGCTTCCGCGCCGCGTTGCCCAAGGCCGAAGTGCTGGCCTTTGACGATGCCGGCCACTACGTGCTCGAAGACAAGCAGGCCGAACTGGTGCCGGCGATCCGCGCGTTCCTGGACCGGAACCCGCTGGCGTAGCGGCGTCATCGCGAGCAAGCGGGATTCGGTTGCGGTTATTGCCGCGCCGAGAGCACCCCTACTCAATCCTCCCCTGCTGCGCAAGGGAGGAGGCCAGGATCAAAAGCGCCAGTTTCTGTTCCCGCTGCCGCGCAAGGAAGGACCAAATTCTTGCCTCCTCTGACGCGCAAGGCGACGCCGTTTCGCTTCCTCACTCCGTAGCAGGGAGGCACCGACTTTAGCCTCCACCCTTGCGCAGCAGGGGAGGATTGAGGTGGGGTCGCTTTGGCTTTGCCTCCTCCCTTGGGCAGCAGGGGAGGATTAAGGAGGGGTCGCTCTGGCTTTGCCTCCTCCCTTGCGCAGCAGGGGAGGACTGAGGAGGGGTCGCTTTGGACTACCCCTGATTTTTCGGGCACCACAAAGCGAGGACAATCCTCGCACGGAGGTGTTCGATGGAGAAGCGTCAGTAGTTCACGGCAGAGTTCAAGCGAGAGGCGGTTCGGCTGCTCAAGACGGGCGGCAAACCAGTAGCGGTGGTTGCACGAGAGCTGGGGATACCGCGTAACCGGCTGTACAAGTGGGCCAAAGATCTCGAAGACAAGGGCACGAAGGCCTTTGCCGGCAGCGGTCGACCCAAGGCCAGCAGCGATGAGTTGTCGGTGCTCAAGCGCGAGAACGAG